>NZ_BAAGQZ010000001.1:0-19283 GCF_054783215.1 Rhodococcus aerolatus
CGGAGTCACACGTACCGGCCGAGGCCCAGCCTCTCAGCCGGCCACGGGCCAGCCACCGCCATTACAGAGCTACCCGCTGGTCCGTGACCTGGCCGCCGAGGGGATTCCGGTGCGGCTGACCTGCGGGGTGCTCGGCCACTCGACCCAGGCCTACTACGCCTGGCTGCGCCACCCCGTCAGCCGCCGCGACCTCGACGACGCCTACCTCATCAACGCGCTCAGAGACGCCCACGGCGACGACCCCGAGTTCGGCTACCGGCTGCTCTCCGACGAGCTCGCCCGGCTCGGGGAGACCGTCGGGGAGCGGCGGGTGTGGCGGCTGTGCTCCCAGCAGAAGCTGTGGTCGGCGACCGTGCGCAAGGGCCGCCGCGGCAGCGGCAAGACCCCCGGACCAGCCGTGCACGACGACCACGTGCACCGCGACTTCACCGCCGCGCGCCCGAACCAGGTGTGGGTCACCGACATCACCGAGCACCCCACCAGTGAGGGCAAGCTCTACTGCTGCCTGATCAAGGACCTGTTCAGCAACCGCATCGTCGGCTACGCACTCGACGAACGGATGACCGCCCAGCTCGCCGTGAGCGCCCTGCGAGCAGCCGTCGCCCGCCGCCAGCCCACCAGCGTCGTCATCGTCCACTCCGACCGCGGCAGCCAGTTCCGAGCTCGAAGCTTTCGGGCCGTGCTCACCGCCGCCGGGCTGCAGGGCTCCATGGGCCGGGTCGCCGCCGCCGGGGACAACGCGGCCATGGAGTCATTCAACTCGCTGCTGCAGAAGAACGTCCTGAACCGCCGCCGCTGGCGCACCCGCGACGAGCTCCACACCGCCGTCGTGCACTGGGTCGAGCACACCTACAACAACCGGCGCCGCCAACGCACGCTCGGCAAGCTCACCCCCGTCGAGTACGAGCTCGCCTTCACCCGTCAGGCCGCACCCGCGGCATGATCCAAGCCAAACAGTGTCAACCAGATCTGCAGCAGACCCCGGCAGTGAGTCGGCAATGCCCAAGGTTGAGCAATGTTTCGCGCCGCATGATGATTGTTCTACGAGTAGGTGTTCGCTCACCGGGCGGTTGCACCACGGCCGGCACCTCTCGACCAGGATCCGGACGTGCGGCTCACGTCTCCGCGACCCGGTTGCCGTCGGGTCAGACCGAAGTTGGTTGCGCGCGGCTGGCCTGATCTCGAGGCGTCAGGTGAGGTTTTCAGCGCCCGAGGGTGAACAGGCGCAGACGGTCGATCTTGACGTTGTGGCCTTCCGCGGTGCATGCATTCTCGACCCGGCCCTCGTTAGTCACCAGCGCCTGACCGGAATCAGTGTTGAGTTGTCCCAGGTCCAGGGTGTCGGTGGGCAGATCGGCCACAAGCTGATCTAGACGTTCGCGTACTGCCCCGGTGGCCGCCAAGGACGCCTTGTCGATGTCATTGACGGCTGCGTCCTTCGCGTTCTGCCACTGGACCACCGACATCGAGCCCTTCCCGTTGTAGGTCAGGGCCACCAGGGAGTTGTTTGCGGTCGCGAACGCCGCACACGCCGCGGCGTTCGCATCCGTCGCGTCGCCCTCGTCGCTCGACCCGCATGCGGTCAGCGGCAGCAACACCACAGCCGCGAGGGTGAGACGCATTGCTGCGGTGCGATGCACGGATCCTCCGGAAGTTCTGCGTAGCCGCACCCGGAGGCGTATCGGCTGCGCGCGGGCGATGAGACGCCAGCGAACAGCAGCGGCGCCGTAGCCGAAAATTACCGGTATGACCACACCTCGCGTGACCCTTTGCCCGAATAGAGGGACATCCCAGCTCTCTATAGAGGCGACGCTGCCCCGACCGAGGGGGAGGTCGGGAGCAGTGGTGCGGCGTTGGCCGCGCCGAGCTGGGGACGACCATCTATCGGGTACTACTAGGGTGTGAGGCTGGAACGGCGTCGCAAAATCAACCGTTGATGACACTGGTTGGTAGGCGCGGTGGCGGGTCCTAGTTTGGGTTGGGTGGTGAGCTGGCGAGGAGCACGCGCAGGGCGGCCTCCGAGGTGCGGCCGCGCGCCGTGAGCCGATTGAGAGCAGCCCACGGCGCACAGTGGTGGGGCGGGGCCCAGTGCGGGCACCAGTGTGGGCGCCGACGGGGCCAGGGCGCGGCGGGCTACAGCGAGGTCCCCGCCTGGACCGCGACGTAGGCCGCGACCAGGACGAGCAGCGCGACGAAGCCGCGGGTGAGCACGCGGGCGGGGACGTGCTGGGCGACGCGGCCCCCGAGCAGCGAGGTGGCCACGGCGGCCGCGGTGAACGGCAGCACCACGCGCCAGGGCACGTCGACGTGGCCCCACCGGGCGAGCAGTCCTGCCCCGCTGTTCAGGGCGATGACGACCAGGGAGGTGGCGGCGGCGACCGGCATCGGCAGCTCGAGTGCCAGCACGAGGGCGGGGACGATGACGAAACCCCCACCCACGCCGAAGAACCCGGTCAGCAGGCCCACCCCGAGGGCGGCGGCGACCACGACGGTGCGCCGGGCGGTGGTGCTGCGGTGCCGGGTGGCCACTGCGGTGCCGCCACCGGCTCCGGCCGCGTTGCCCGCCGAGCGCACCGTGCGCGCCGTGCGCCGGTCGCGGTGCACCATCCCGGCCGCGGCGACGAGCATGAGCACCGCGAAGCCCAGGAGCAGCACGGCGGGCGGGACGTGGTGGCTGGCCAGGCTGCCCAGCAGCGCGGTCAGCGAACCGAGCAGGCCGAACACCAGGCCCGGTCCCCATCGCACGCGGCCGCACCGGTGGTGCTCCGCGGCGGCCACGATCGAGGTGACCCCGACGATGACCAGCGACGCCGTGGTGGCGGTGGCCGTGCCCTGTCCGAGGCCGTAGACGAGGACCGGGACGGTGAGGATGGACCCACCGCCTCCGAGCGCGCCGAGGAGCAGGCCGATCACCGCCCCGGCCAGCAGGGCCACCAGGAGGCCCACCGCTCAGGCCGCCGGGGCGGCAGCGACCTCGAGGCCGGCGGTGGCCGCGTCGTCGAAGGCGGCGTCGACGTGGACGGCCTCACGGCCGGCCCGGTCCAGGATGCTGGCGGCGACCCCGGCCCGGTAGCCGGAGCCGCAGTGCACCCACACCTCGCCCGTCGGTACCTCGTCGAGTCGGCCGAGGAGCTCGTGCAGCGGGATGTTGAGCACCCCCGGCAGGTGACCGGCCGCGTGCTCGTCGGTGCGGCGCACGTCGAGCAGGACGAGGGGCTGCTCGTCGCGCACCTCGGCCCAGCCCGCCCGGCGGTAGCCCCGCACCGGGTGCCCGGGGGCGGCGGCGAGCGGGTCGCCGAGCACGGCGGCCGGGTGGTCCCAGCCGATGCGGGCCAGCTCGCGCACGGCGGTGGCGACGTCGTCCTGCTCGCCGAGCAGGGTCAGCGGCTCGCCCCAGGGCAGGGTCCACCCGAGGTAGGTCAGGAAGCTGGCCCCGGGCTCGAAGGAGAGGGTGCCGGCCAGGTGCCCGTCGGCGAAGGCGCGGCGCGTGCGCAGGTCGACCACCCAGCCGCCGTCGTCGAGCCGGCGCCGCAGCTCCGGCGCGGAGAGCGGCGCGGGCACGGTGAGGTCAGGGGCGGCCGGGCCGTGGGCGTTGGCCGGGCCCATGTGCGCGTAGTAGGTGGGGTACGCGGCCAGGCCTGCGACCAGCTCGGCGACGAAGCGGTCCTCGTCCTCGGTGGTCAGGGCGTGGTTGGTGCGGCGCTCCTCCCCCACCGTCGAGCTCCGCGCCCCGGTCGCGGGGCCCGATGAGCAGAACGACCCGAAGCCGTGCGTCGGGTACAGCGCGGCCGAGTCGTCCGCGGCGGCGGCCAGGGCGCGCACGGAGTGGAACTGGTCGTGGGTGAGGCCGTCGGTGTCGGCCGGGGCGACCAGGTCGGTGCGGCCGACCGAGCCGTAGAGCAGGCTGCCCCCGGAGAACACGGCCTGCTCGGCACCGTCGAGCGCCCCGGCGTCGGACACGACGTAGGACAGGTGGGTGTGGGTGTGCCCCGGCGTCGCGACGACGCGCACGGTGAGCCCGCCCACGGCCACCTCCTCGCCGTCGCGGACGGGCCGCCGGTCGAAGTCGACCTCGTCGGCCGCGTTGACCAGGTAGTCCACGCCCAGCGCGCGGGCGAGGTGGTGCCCGCCGGTGACGTAGTCGTTGTGCAGGTGGGTCTCCGCGACCGCAGCGATGCGCACGCCCAGCCGGTCGGCGAGCGCGGTCACGCGGTCGGTGTCGCGCTGCGGGTCCACGACGAGCGCCGTGGCGCCGTCGTGCACCAGGTAGGTGCGGTCCCCGAGCGACGGGGTCTCGATGGTCTCGACGTGCATGGTCACTCCTCGCTTTTCGTACGGACATGCGTGTGGTTCCGCGCTCACCGGTCTCGTGGGTGTCGGAGACCGCGGCGCTGCGGCGGGGCTCGTCTCAGGTCTCAGCCACGGCCGAACCACCGCCGCCTTGCCGGGGCCGGGGTGCGGTCGCAGGTGCAGCGCTGCGAGGTGGGGACACCGGCCATGACGGTGTCGACGTGCTGGCCGCAGCCGGCCCAGGTGGTCTTGCTGCAGGTGCTGCAGGTCGCTGCTCGGCACATGGTGGTTCTCCTTCTCGGTGGGGTCGGCGAGGTGGGGTCGAGCGAGGTGGGGTCGATCGGGGTGGGGTCGAGCGGGGTGGGGTCGGGGTCAGCCGTGGGCGAAGCTGATGGTGGGCAGGACCCGGCGCAGCCAGGCGGGTGACCACCAGGCGGCGTGGCCGGTGAGGCGCAGGATCACCGGGAGCAGCACGAGGCGGACGAGGACGGCGTCGAGCAGGACGGCGACGCCGAGGATGATGCCCATCTCCTCGGGGGGCAGCGGGTCGGCGAGGGCGAAGGTGAAGAACACCGCGACCATGACCGCGGCGGCGGCGGCGATGACCCGACCGGAGTGGGCGAGCCCGTCGACCTGCGCGGTGCGGGGGTCACCGGAGGTCTCGTAGTGCTCCTTGGCCGTGGTGAGCAGGAAGACGGTGTAGTCCATGGCGATCGCGAAGATCATGGCGAAGAAGAACACCGGTCCCCAGCCGTCGAGGAAGCCCTGCGGGGTGAACCCGAGCAGGCTCGCCCCGACCCCGTCCTGGAAGACGAGCTTGGCGACGCCAAAGGCGGCGGCGGTGGAGAGCAGGCTGACCAGGGTGCCGAGCAGAGCGATGAGCGGGGCCTGCAGCGCGACGAGCAGGAGCAGGAAGCCGAGCGCCAGGATGATTCCGACGACCAGCGGCAGGTAGGTGTTCAGCGCGGACTGGAGGTCGAGGTTCTCCGCCGGGGCGCCGCCAACCAGGGCGGAGGCGGGGAGGTCGGCGCGCAGGGTGTCCAGGATCCCGCCCATCGCCGCGTCCGAGGGGTCCGTCCGCGGGATGGCCTGCAGCAGGACCAGGTCGGTGCCGTCGGTGGCGGGCTGGGCCGGGGTGACCGCGGCGATGCCCGGGGTGGCCGCGGCCGTGGACGCGGCTGCGGGGGCGTCGGCGGTGGGGACGACGACCTGCAGCGCGCCGGGGGCACCCGGGCCGAAGTCGGCCTGCACCTGCTCGTAGCCCTGCCGCACGGCGGAGTCGGCCGGGACGACGGCGATGGAGGGCATCGCGACCTTGAGCCCCAGGACGGGGGCGGCGAGCGCGAGGAGCACCAGCACGGAGCCGACTGCGAAGGGCCAGGGGTGGCGGTGCAGCAGCGACCCCCAGGACGCGAAGCGGGGTGAGCGGTGCTCCTGCTCGCGGGCCCAGGGCAGCGACCCGGCGTTGACCCGGGTACCGAGCTTGGCCAGGACCGCGGGGAGCAGCGTCATCGTGGCAGCCAGCACGAAGACGACGGCCAGCATGATCCCGACGGCCATGGTGCGGACCGCCGGGGCGGGGACGACGAGCACGGCGGACAGGCTGACCAGCACGGTCAGGCCCGAGAGGACGACGGCCTTGCCCGCGGTGTCCATGGTCTCCGCGACAGCGGCCCGCGGGTCGCCGGACCGGCGCAGCGCGTCGCGGAAGCGGGAGACGAGGAACAGGGCGTAGTCGATGCCCAGGGCCAGGGCGAACATCATCGCGAAGTTCATGGCCCACACCGAGATCGGGGTGACGGTGTTGAGCAGCACCAGGCCCCCGGCGGAGGCGACGAGGCCGGCCATGGTCAGCAGCAGCGGCAGCCCGGCGGCCACGAGGGAGCCGAACGCCAGCACCATGATCGCCAGGGTGACCGGCCAGGAGAACAGCTCGGCCTGGATCATCGCCGAGTGGTTGGCGGCGTTGAAGTCGCTCCACAACGCGGACGACCCCGTCGGGTAGACCTCGATCCCCCCACCGGACAGGGCGGTCAGCCGGTCCTTGGTGTCGTCGAGGGCCTTCACCATCTCGTCGGTGGTGCCGTTCGCCCCGGCCAGCAGGATCCCCGTGTGACCGTCCGGGCTGACCGTCATCCCCGGCTGCGGGGCGACGACCTCGCCGAAGCGGGGGTCGGACCGGAACACCGTGGCGGCCTGGGTGAGGACCTGCTGGAACGCCGGGTCGGTGACCACGGCGGTGTCGGAGTGCACGACGAGCTGCACCGCCGCCGACGAGGCGCCCCCGAAGTGGGCCTGGGCGAGCTCGCGGACCTGCACCGACTCCGAGCCGTTCGCCTGCCACCCCGCCCCGGCGAGCGAGCTGAACACCGACGGGGCCAGTGCCCCCAGGGCCACCGCCAGCAGCAGCCACACGGTGATCACCCACCGGAACCGGTCGGCCATCACGGTGCCCAGGCGGGCCAGCGGCCCCCCGGTCAGGCCCACGGCACCCGGGGGTGACGGGCGTCGGGTCATGGCGGTGCGGGTGCTCACGGGGACTCCTCCAGAGGTGTCGACCAGTCTCAACTGAGTACCCCGGGGGGTACCTGTGAGACGACGGTAGCACTACCCCCGGGGGTACCGGTAGGGTCGTGTGCAGGGACGGGCCGTCCGCCTCTCCCCCGCCCGACAGGAGCACCCGCCCGTGGAGATCGACACGACTCAGCTCACCGAGGTGCTGGCCCGGCTGCGCCGGGTCCAGGGCCAGGTCGGCGGGGTCATCCGCATGATCGAGGCCGGCGAGGACTGCGCGAAGGTCGTCACCCAGCTCGCGGCCGCGTCGAAGGCGCTGGACAAGGCCGGGTTCCAGATCATCGCCACCGGCCTGCGGCAGTGCCTCACCACCAGCGAGGGCGAGGCCCAGGCCGTGGACCAGGCCCAGCTGGAGAAGCTCTTCCTCTCCCTCGCCTGAGCCACCGACGGCCCCGGCACCCAGCGCCCGAACGGACAACCACCGGCCCGACCACCACTTCCCCGACCACCACCACCGCACCGGAGGACACCATGACCACCTACGAGCACAGCGTCACCCTCGAGCTCGGCTACGACGAGGCCGTCACCGCCACCAAGGCCGCGCTCGCCGAGCAGGGCTTCGGTGTCCTCACCGAGATCGACGTCCAGGCCACCATGAAGGCCAAGCGGGACAAGGACATGGAGCCCTACGTCATCCTCGGGGCCTGCAACCCCGCCCTGGCCGAGCAGGCCATCGACGCCGACCGCGCCACCGGGGTCCTCCTGCCCTGCAACGTCGTCGTCCGCGGGCACGGCACCGGCAGCGTCGTCCACGTCCTCGACCCGCAGCTCATGGCCTCGGTCACCGACCTCCCCACCATGACCACCCTCGCCGACGAGGCCACCACCCGCCTCGACGCCGTCCTGGCCGCCCTCGCCAGCTAAACCCCACCCCCCCACCAGCCAGGTGCGGGTGGTACGGGTGGCGCCACCGTCCCGCTGAGAAACCGGCCGGGGCGTGATGCACTGGCTTGCGTGAGCGACGCCCCGCAGCCCCCCGCCCGACCGTCCGGCGCCCAGGTCGACGCGGCCGGGCACGGTGCCCCGACCCACGACGGGGAGCCGCACTCCGACGCCAGCCAGGGCAAGCTGAACTGGCTGCGCGCCGGGGTCCTCGGCGCCAACGACGGCATCGTCTCCACCGCCGGCATCGTCGTCGGCGTCGCCGGCGCCACCAGCGAGACCGGACCCATCTTCACCGCCGGCCTCGCAGGCCTGGTCGCCGGCGCGGTGTCGATGGCCCTCGGGGAGTACATCTCCGTCAGCACCCAACGCGACAGCGAGACCGCCCTGCTCGCCAAGGAACGCCGCGAGCTGACCGAGACCCCGGAGGACGAGCTCCGCGAGCTGACCGCGATCTACCAGGCCAAGGGCCTCACCGCGGCCACCGCCGCCCAGGTCGCCACCGAGCTCACCGCACACGACGCCCTCGGCGCACACCTCGACGCCGAGCTCGGCATGGACCCCGACGACCTCGCGAACCCCGTCACCGCCGCCCTCGCCTCCGCCGTCGCGTTCACCCTCGGCGCCCTGCTCCCCCTCGTCGCGATCCTGCTGCCACCCCCCGCGTTCCGGGTCCCCGTCACCGTTATCGCCGTCCTGCTCGCCCTCGCCCTCGCCGGCGCCGCCAGCGCCCGCATCGGCGGCAGCGCCCCCGGCCGCGCCGTCACCCGCGTCGTCATCGGCGGCGCCGCCGGACTCGCCCTCACCTACGCCATCGGCTCCCTCTTCGGCACCGCCATCGGCTGACCCACCGGGCACTGCCCCACCCGGGGAGCAGCCCCACCCACACTGGTGGCCACCCGATGGGGGGTCGCGCGTGGTCATGGTCCGTCCTGACCCCGGCACCGGGTGCCGGCCGGTCGAGGCGGCGCTAGCGTGGTCGGGTGAGCACCCACGCGACCCCACGCAGCGTGCTGCTGGTGGTCGCGCTCGTGCTGGGGATCCTCGGGATGCACGCGATGATGGGCCCGGTCGGTGGGGCGATGCCGATGGCTTCGGCGGGTTCCGCGGCCGCGACCGCCGGTGGGCACCACGACGGAGCCGACCCCACGCCGGCGGCGGCGGGCGAGGCGTGCCCGGGGTGCGACGCCCCCGCCGGTCACCACACCGGCCACTCGGTGGCCTCGATGTGCCTGGCGGTCCTGGGCGGGACGCTGCTGCTGGCCGTCCTCGCCGCGGTCCTGCTGCGCTGGGCGTCACCAGTGGGCGGTGCTCGCCCTGCCGTCGCCCGGCGTCGCCGCACCAGCCGGGGCCCACCACCGCACCAGGTCTCGCTGCTCCAGCTCTGCCTGCAGCGGGTGTGAAAGGAAGACCGGACACCCCCACGGGGGTGCCCGGTCGACGTCGACGGCGTGAGCGCCACCCACACCCCTGACACGACCCTGCCCTGGAGACCCCCTGTGAAGCTGTCCCTCGTCCTGCCCACCGCCACCGCTGTCCTCGCGATCACCCTCACCGGGTGCTCGACCGACGCCCCCACCAGCGGCGCCCCGAGCTCGGCGGCGGCCGGGTCGTCGACCACCGCGGCCGGCGCGGTCTTCACCGACGCCGACGTCACCTTCCTCACCGACATGTACCCCCACCACGCCCAAGCCCTCGAGATGGCCACCCTGGTCGAGGGGCGCAGCACCAACCAGGCCGTCATCGACCTGGCCACCAAAATCAAGGGTGAGCAGCAGCCGGAGATGGACACCATGACCACCCTGCTCACCAGCTTCGGCAAGCCCGCCCCGACCACCACCGGGGGCATGGACACCTCCGGGGCGTCCGGCATGGCGGGAATGATGAGCCCGCAGGACATGATCCGCCTCGGGACCCTCACCGGCGCCGAGTTCGACACGACCTGGCTGACGATGATGGTCGCCCACCACACCGGGGCCATCGAGATGGCCAACGCCGAGCTCTCGGCCGGGACCAACCCCGACACCCGCCAGCTCGCCACCGCCATCATCGCCGCGCAGCAGGCCGAGATCGACACCATGAACGGGCTCCTCGCCCAGTCCTGACCCGGGACACCGGCAACGGCCGGGCGCCCCGAGCGCCCGGCCGTTCCCCAACCCGGGCGCCAGCGTGACCAGACTCCGAGGAATACCCCTGGGGGGGTACCCGGGTTGGACCACGCGACGCCCGTCGACCCGGAGGAGGACACCGTGGACCACAGCACCACCAGCAGCCCGTCGTGGACGACCGTGGCCTGGCCGGACGCCGCCCGCGCCACGCTGCACTGCCTGACCGGGTGCGCGATCGGCGAGGTCCTCGGCATGGTCGTCGCGACCGCCCTCGGCTGGGGCAACGCCGCGACCATCGTGCTGTCGATCGTGCTCGCCTTCGCGTTCGGCTACAGCCTGACCGCCCGCGGGCTGCTCGCCGCCGGGCTGGCCCTGACCGCCGCGGTCACCACCGCCCTCGCCGCGGACACCGTCTCCATCGCGGTCATGGAGGTCGTCGACAACACCGTCGTCGCGGCCATCCCCGGGGCGCTCGACGCCGGGCTGGCCAACCCGCTGTTCTGGGTGTCCCTGGCCGTCTCGCTCGCGCTCGCGTTCGTCGTGACCACCCCGGTCAACCGGTGGATGATCTCCCGCGGACGCGGCCACGCCGTCGCCCACGCCGCCCACACCCACTGAGCACGGATCACACCGCGCAGGTCAGTCGCTCCCCCCTCCCTGGGCTCCGAAGCCCACAGGCGACGACTGGTCGGTGGAGTCGCAACCCGGCGGGCAGGGATAACAGCCTGGGCTGCGTGTCCACCCCGCGAGGTGTGTCAGTGGTGGTGGGCGAGGACCTGGTGCTGGGCCGCCCCGGGTTCCCCGGCCGGGCTGAGGTGGATGGTGGCGTCGACGAGGCGGGGGACGTCGTGCAGGAGCTGGTGGTGCGCGGTCACGGCGATCGCGTGGCCGTCCACCACGGACAGGGTCGGGTCGACGAGCAGGGCGGCCTCGGCCCGCATCCGGTGCCCGACCCACCGCAGCTTCAGTGCCTCCACCCCTTCGACCCCGGGGACCGTCATCAGAGACGCCTCCGCGGTGTCGACCAGGGTCGGGTCGACGGCATCCATGAGGCGCCGGCCGATGTCGGTGACCGCGCCGCGGAGCACCACCAGGATCGCCAGGGTGATGAGGATCCCGACGACGGGGTCGGCCAGGGGGAACCCGGCCAGCACCCCCAGGGCGCCGACCACGACGGCGAGGGAGGTGAACCCGTCGGTGCGGGCGTGCAAACCGTCGGCGACCAGCGCCGCCGAGCCGATCCGGCGCCCGACCCGGATGCGGTAGAGGGCGACGAGCTCGTTACCGGCGAACCCAATCACCCCGGCGGCGATGACCACCCCGACGTGGGTGACGGGCTGCGGGTCCAGCAGCCGACGCACCGACTCGACCCCGGCCACCAGCGCGGACGCGGCGATCATCAGGACGATGAACACCCCGGCGAGGTCCTCCGCCCGGCCGTAGCCGTAGGTGAACCGCCGGGTCGCGGCGCGGCGGCCCAGCACAAACGCCGCCCATAGCGGGATCGCCGTCAGGGCGTCGGAGAAGTTGTGGATCGTGTCCGCCAGCAGCGCCACCGACCCGGTCAGCAGCACCACCACCAGCTGCGCCACCGCGGTCACCCCCAGCACCGCGAGGCTGATCTTCACCGCCCGGATGCCGTCGGTGCTGCCCTCCAGCGCAGAGTCCACGGAGTCCACCGCGTCGTGGGAGTGCGGACGCACCAACGACAGCACGAACCCCACCATCCCACCCCGGTGCCCAGCCTCACCATCGTGGCCGTACCCATGACCATGCCCGTGCCCGTGGCCCACCGGGAGGTCGTCGGCCCCGTGCTCGTCCGGAGGGTGCTCGTAGGTGCTCATCGGCGGCCGCTCCGGTCCCGCGCGACCGGCAGCTCGGCAGGGTCGGCGTCGGCCTGGTGATGGGTGGGCACGTCGGTGCCGGCGTGCTCGGCGTTGAACACCGCGTCCTCCACCAGCTGACGGACATGGGAGTTGTCCAGGCGGTAGAACACCTTGGTGCCCTCCCGGCGGGTGCTCACCAACCGGGCCAGCCGCATCTTCGCCAAGTGCTGCGACATCGACGCCGCCGGCCGCCCCACCACCGACGCCAGCTCGTTCACCGACAGCTCCGTCTCCCGCAACGCCCACAACATCTGCAGACGCGTCACGTCGGCAAGCATCCGGAACGTCTCCACCGCCAGCTCGACATGCTCGACCGCCGGCTGCTCTCGACCTACATTACCTGCGTGCATGACTAGATAATGACACACAGGTGCTGAGTGGGCGGCGGCGCCCGTAATCTCCGCAACGCCCCCCCGCGAATGTTGGGCGGTGCATTTGACCCTGCTCGTCGGTCGACGGGTCGGCACCGCCTGGCGGTTACGTGTCGGCGGTGACCGGTCGGGCAGGGCGGGGCGGCTGCGGTGCACCCAGGACCGCGGCGAGTCCTGCTCGCCCGCGGCCCCAGCCGGCCAGGCGGGTCGCGGGCCCGCGGAGCAGGACCCAGCCGACCCCGGCGACGACCGCGCCCACGGCGAGCCCGGCCAGGACGTCACCGGGGTAGTGGACCCCGACGTAGACCCGGGCCGCGGCCATCAGCACCGCCAGAACCGCGGTGACCCCACCGAGGCGGCGGGAGACCAGGAGCAGACCCACCACCGCCGCCCCGGCCATGGTCGCGTGGTCCGACGGGAACGACGGGTCGCTGGACCGGTCGATCAGGGTCAACGCGTCGGGGTGCACCGTGTACGGGCGCGGCCCGTGGACCAGTGCGACGACGGGCTGGTTCAGCGCCACCGCGACCGGCACCGACACCACTGCCCACACCGCCGCGGCCACCGTCCGGTCGCCGCTGCGCCGGGCCACGAGCAGGCCCGCGACGAGCAGCAGCCCGAACAGCACCACCCCGTACTTCGCGTACCCCACCGCGACCGGGTGCAGCCACCCGCTCGACCGGGCGAACCCGTTGACCGTGTCGAACACCTGCTGGTTCACCGAGGACATGCGTCGCGCTCCGTCTCACTGTTGTGCCGCCACCGCCGTCTGCGGGCCTGCCGGCCGGCGGCGCGGCACAGGGCCAGGACGGCGCTTTGGTGCCGACCACCGAGGTTAGGGGCGCTGCGGGAGAGATGTGCGGCGCGCTCAGCGGGCTCTCAGCAGGCAGGTCGGCGGCGGCGCCGGGCGCCCGCAGGTCCTGCACCCCTGCGGGTCGGCGGTCAACGGACCGCGTAGGTGGGTGGTCAGCTGCGGCGGGTGGCGGGAGCGCTCAGCGACGTCGCCGCCGACAGGCCGTGGGCTGTGCGGTACGCCGCGGCGGTGAGACCGTGGACCTGGTTGGCGTGGGTGCCCAGCGACCGGCGGGTCACCCCACACTCGTGGCAGCGGACCTCCTCCCCGCCCAGCACCGTCTCGAGCTGCCCGTACCGGCCGAACCCGTCGACCGCCCCCTGCTCCAAAGGGTTGGTCTTGCCCGCCGTTCGCCCGCTGCACCCGCAGAACGGGACCGATGCTGAGAGCCCACACAGCCGCCAGCGCCGCGGATCTGACGAACCGGCCCCACCTCCGGCAAGATCGGCTCCGGCGCGGGAACCCGACAGGGCGACCACCCGCCGACGGTCACACCCCCCGTGCCCGCCGCGGCCAGCCCCACCACGGCCCCTCGACTCAACCCCCCTGGTCGAGGGGTCGTGGTGCGCCACCACCCGGAGGTCGTCCAGCCCCGAACCCCTCGACGGTGGCGGGCCCGGTTCCGGCCGCGCCCGGGCCGGAGCCGGCGGGTCGGGTTGGGTCAGCGTCCGAGGGTGATGTCGGTGTGCTGGTGCAGCCGTCGCCATCCGGGGCCGACCAGGTCTGCGTGCTCACCGAGGCTGAGCCCGTCCCCGGTGGCGGTGGTGGGTGCGGGCAGCCGGTCGGCGGCGGCGAGCTGGGCCAGACCCAGCCCGGTGAGCTCGGCGATGTCGGCGATAGGGACCTGGTAGGTGAGGAACTCCCCCGGCGACACCGGCGCCCCCGCGGTGACCCCGACAGCGAGGATCGCGGCGATGAGGGTGGTCTGGTCCAACAGGTACCCGGTCGCGCCGAGCCGGTCGTCGGCGTCGAGGAACGCGGCGACCTTGAAGAACCGGCGCGGGACCTGCACCCCCCGGTACACCGGGTCGTCGGGGTGCAGGACCGGGCCGGTGAACACGACCAGACGGCGCTGCTGGGTGGCGGCGTTGGCCAGGAGGTAGTCCTCCAACCCGGCCCACAGGGTGGGGCCCTGGTTGAACACCGCCGCCTGCGGGGCGGCGTTGGTGAAGTGGAACGTGTCCACGTTCGCCGCCACCGCCACTGGACGGGGCCCCCACACCGCGTCCCGGCGCCGCACCAGGTGACCCCGGTCGAAGTCGTTGCCCGCATAGACCTGCGGCCCCGTCTGCTGCGTCACCGGCACCCTTGGGTCGAACTCCCAGTCGATGCCGGACCGGGGCAGGTCGAGCACGGTGTCCCCGTCGATCCCCACCCCGGTGACCGCAGCCAACCGCCGGTCGGGGCGCAGCAGCACCGAGAAGTGGGTGTAGGCCAGCAGCCGCACCGGGACCGGGTCCACCGGGGCCGGCAACCCCACCCGCACCCCCAGGAACTCCTCGTCGAACCCCGCCCCCACACCCGTGCCCGCCGCCGTCATGGGCGGCACCGTAGGAGACGGAGGTGACCGGCAGGTGCCGGCGGGACCCGCGGCAGCCGTGACGCGGTGCCCGATCAGCTGGTTGTGGTCCGGTGGCGGTGCTTGTCGGCGTACATCGCGGTGTCCGCTGCCCGCAGCAGCACCGACACCGTGACCTGCTCCCCGACCCCGCCGGGGTGGATGGGGGTGGTGTGGGAGGCGGCGCCGACCGACACCGCCAGCGGCACCACCTCCGAGGATGGGGTGGGGGTGGCGGCGATGGTGGCCCGCAGGTCGGCGACCAGCTGGAGGGTGCGGGCGGGGGTGGTGTCAGGGCACCACACCGCGAACTCGTCCCCGCCGAGCCGGACCGCGACCTCCCCCACCTCGAGGCTCTCCCGGACCCGGCGGGCAACCTCGACCAGGGCGGTGTCCCCAGCTGCGTGCCCGTGGGCGTCGTTGACGGCCTTGAACCCGTCGAGGTCGAGCATCACCACCGCACACCTCACCCCCACCGCGGTCCCCGCGTCGAGGGGGTCGACCTCTACGGTGCCGTTCCCCAGGACGCGGGCGGCCTCGGTCTCCAGGTGGGACCGATTGCCCAGCCCGGTCAGCGGGTCATGGGTGGCCCGGTGCACCAGCTGCGCCTCGAGGGCCTTCTGCTCGGTGATGTCATCCACATGCATGACGAGGTGCTCCGGGCTGGTCGCCCCCGGTGGGACCCGTGAGGTGCTGACCCGCGTCCACACCACCGACCCGTCGGGGCGGGTGAACCGGCACTGCATCCGCACCGGCACCACCGACCCGGCCATCCGCCCGCAGCTGGCCCGGGCCGCGTCCCGGTCCTCAACGTGGGTGAACCCGAACAGGCTGTCCCCCACGACCGACTCGACGCTGCGCCCCAGGATGCGACCCAACGTGGGGTTGACCGCGGTCACCACCCCCTCCGGGGTCAGCACCGCGATCCCTGTCGGGGCGTTGTCGAACGCGCTCCGCAGCTCCGCCACACCCACCCGGTGCACAGATGTCACCTCAACCGGGTCGCCCATCATGGGAGTGTGCCCGACCGGCCCCGGCGCGGTACCCGTGCCGGCCGGGTCGTCACACCGGTAGCGCGTCCTGGTCCACGGTCCGCCAGCGGGGACGTCGCCGGCCACCGCCGCCGGCTCCGCCTCCACGCCGCCTCGACGTCGGCCCCGCTACTGTTCTGTCTGCGCCCACCTCTCAGGGTGGGTATCGGGGTTCCCTGACGACGCGGGTGCTGCCGACCGCGGTGAGCCCACCGGGTGTCCTGGCCGATCCGGCCGGGGCATCCGGTGCCCGCCGGCGCCCCTCACGCGAGGGCAGCGAGCCGAGAGCCCCGTGTTTACGTTGTAAAGTCGCTTCGGTGCTGGAGACCCCGCCCGGGCCGCGGGCCCAGAGTGTGCTGACGCCGTGCGCGGTGCTGGCCTGCGACAGGAGCGCGGCCACGGTGCTCGACCTGACGGTGGGCCCGGCGGAGCCGGTGGAGATCCCGGTGTGTCAGCGCCACGGGGTCCTCCTCGTCGGCCGGTCCGAGTAGCCCGGCCGGCCGCCGCCCCCCAAGCGGGTCGACCCGGGTCCTCAGCCGCCGAGGGCGGAGCGGATCCGGACGAGGCGTTGGGTGGCGGTGCGCTGCTGGCGGCCGACGGCGAGCAGGTGGGTGAACAGCTCGGACTCGGGGAGCTCTGTGGCGGCCTGGGCGAGCCGGGTGGCGGCGGTGTGGAAACCGCGCCGGTAGGCGGCCCCGGCCACGGCGAGCGCGTAGTGCGATGCCGTCTCGGGGTCGGCGCCGGCGGTGGTGACGTCGGCCAGGCCCCGGAGCAGCCGGGTGCCGCGGTGGTCGGGCCCGTCGCCCTTCGCGGTGATGGCCGCGGCGATGCTCGCCGGGTCGTGCGGGATGCCCTTGCTGACGTGGGAGGCGATGAGCTCGAACAGGTCGCAGTACCGGGGCTCGTAGAAGTCGAGCGGGACCAGGGTGGTGGTGATGAGCCTCGCGTCGGCGGCCGGCGACCACAGCAGGGCGCACAGGGCGAGGGCTTCGGCGTCGGTGCGGGGATCGACCGCGAGGTCGTCCAGGCCGAGCTCGGTCCCGTTCTCACCACCGGTGTCGGTGCCGACCTCGTCGGCGTCGGTGTCGAAGTCCCGGGGTGCGGGCGTGCGGAAGGTGACGGGCTGGTGGTCGACGCTCGCCGCCTCCCTCCCCCTGTCCAAGCCGATGTTGCTGAACATGGTGACTGCCCCCGTCTCAGGCCGCGTGGTGGCGCGGTCGGGTGTCGGCGGGGCCGGTGATCTCGTCACGGAGCTGGTGGGCGGCCCGCCGCGTGGCGTCGGGGTCGTAAGCCCCGCGCCGGTCATACGCCGGCGCGAGGTGGGTCTCGGCGGTGTCGACACGAACGGTAACCGCGTGGGTGGCGGGCCCGTCCCACCCGAGGGTGGTGGGGGCGTGGGTGTTCAGCCATCCGGCGGCGGCGGTGGTCGCCTGGTCGGCGGCCCGGTGCAGGGTGTCGGTGCAGCCGCTCTCGCCGCTGCTGATGGTCCAGACGATCATGGTGTGCTCCTTCGCTGGTCCTAAGGTTGATTGTCCCGCACCCGGTGGGTGCGGTGGGGTCGTTTCTGGTGCGGGGCCGGCCGTGGGGTTGGGGAAGCCCCGCACCCGCGCTGCTCAGGTGGTGGCCATCTCCCGGGCGAGGTGGAGCACGGCGGGGCCGAAGTCGGCGGCGGGCATCCCCCACGTCGGCAGGCACCGCAGGCCCCCGCCCGGGGTGGTGACCATGAGGACGACCCCGCTGGACGTGGGCACGCAGTAGGTGTCGATCGTGGTGCCGCACAGGTGGGTCCGGACCAGCGACCAGCAGGCGTGGGGCCCGGCGAGGGACTCGGCCGACCCGCCTGCGTGGGTGAGACGTCGGACGGGGCCGGGGGCCCCGGCGGCGAGGATCGCGAGGACGAGGGCGGCGGCGTAGGCGGCGCTGATCTCCCCCAACGTCGACCCGGCCGGGGCAGTGGTGCTGGTGCAGTTGTCGATGGTGGTGGTCATGGCTGCCTCCAGGGCGGTGAGCGCCCAGGTCAACCGGCACCGGGATCAGCAGGTGGGTCCTGCCAACCAATCCCCAGGGCCGCCCGAGCACGCAGTGCTCACGGGGCCGCCCCAGGGGCGGCCGGAGCGCAGCGGAGGCCGAGGTGCGGGGGTTCCGGGTCACCCGATCCGGTGGGCTCGCGCAGCGAGGTGAGCGCAGCGATCCCCTGGCCCGGCGGATCGGGTGGCCCGGGTTCATCGGGCCCCTGCCCTGGGGTGGCGCCCACCCTTGACCACGTCGGGCGGCCGGGGGATCAGAAGCCGGGGCCCGGGAGCGAGGCACGAGCGGGAGGGACCCGGTCCCCAGCACCGGGGCGGCCACGGGTTTTGGTCGGCCCGGTTCCGAGTCGGTGCCGCAGGCGCCGGCCCTTCGCCCTTTATCGGTGGTGCCACCTGGACCACGACGGCGGCCAGGTCTGTCTCGCCCTGGGTTCAGTGGAGGCTCGGTAGTGCCGCCTCGGCGTCTGCCGGGGTGGGGTTCTGACGGTAGTGCTCGGTCTCGTGCTCGATGGGCGGGACGAGTCCGATCTCGCCGTGTAGGCGTCGGTGGTTGAACCAGTCGACGTACTCGGCGACGGCGATTTCGAGGTCGTCGATGCCCCTCCAGGGGCCCTTGTTGCGGACTAGCTCGGCCTTGAACAGCGAGTTGAACGCCTCCGCGAGCGCGTTGTCATAGGAGTCGCCGGTCGACCCGACGGAGGCGACGGCGCCGGCCTCGGCGAGCCGCTCGGTGTACCGCACGGCGACGTACTGCACCCCCTTGTCGCTGTGATGCAGCAGGTTTCGGGTGTCATGACCCTCCCGTGCCCGGGTCCACAGCCCCATCTCGAGGGCGTCGAGGGCCAGGTCGGTGCGCAAGCTTTTCGAGAGCTGCCAGCCCACCACCCGCCGGGAGAACACATCGACGACGAACGCTGCGTACACCCACCCTGCGAACGTGCGGCAGTAGGTGATGTCGGCGACCCACAGCTGCCCTGGGGTGGTGGCGGTGAAGTTCCGCTCCACGAGGTCCGGGCGGGTGTCCGGGCCGCTGCCGGGGATGGTGGTCCGTGGCCCCTTCGCGCGGGTGACCCCGCGCAGCCCAGCGCCGCGCATGAGCCGCTCCACGGTGCACCGGGCCACTGGGCGGCCCCCGACCTGGTGACCGGCCCGGCGCAGCGCGGCGTGGACCTTGCGGGCCCCGTAGACCCCGTAGTTCTCCGCGTGCACCGCCCTGATCACCTCGGTGGTGGCCGTGTCGGTGACCGACCGCGCCGAGGGTGGGCGGGTCTTCGCTGCGTAGTAGGTGCTCGGGGCGACCTGCAGGACCTCGCAGATCGGCTCGACCCCGAACTCGGCGCGGTGGGCGTCGATGAACTCGCTGGTCATCGTTGTGGGCGGTCGAGCTCCGCCGCGAAGAAAGCCGACGCCGACCGCAATATGGCGTTCGCCCGCCGCAGCTCCCGGTTCTCCCGCTCCAGCACCGCCAGCCTGTCGGCATCAGTGCTGGTGGTGCCGGGTCTGTGACCGCCGTCGATCTCGGCCTGCACCACCCAGCCCCGCAACGTCTCGGTGTTGATGCCCAGCTGCTCACCGATCCGCTGACACGCCCCCGGACGCGACGCCGGATCACACCGGGCCTCGACCGTCAACCGGATCGCCCGCTCCCGAAGCTCGTCCGGGTACTTCCGTGGTGCTGCCATGACCCTCATCCTCCGTGGATT
>NZ_BAAGQZ010000001.1:19333-98796 GCF_054783215.1 Rhodococcus aerolatus
GGGGCGAGACAGGTGTCTCGCCCCGGGATTGATGGAGGCTCTCAATCCACGGAGGATGAGAGTTGTGGCAGCACCGAGGAAGTACCCGGACGAGCTGCGTGAGCGGTCGATCCGGTTGGTCCTGGAGGCGAAGTCGGACCCGGCGACGAGGACGGGGGCGGCGCAGCGGGTCGCGGCGCAGCTGGGGATCAACGTCGACACGTTGCGTGGCTGGGTCAAGCAGGCCGAGATCGACAGCGGAGGCAGTCCCGGGACGACGAGCAGCGACGCGGAGCGGGTGGCGGGTTTGGAGCGGGAGGTCCGGGAGCTGCGGCGGGCAAATGCGATCTTGCGGTCGGCGTCGGCTTTCTTCGCGGCGGAGCTCGACCGCCCACAGCGATGACCAGCGAGTTCATCGACGCCCACCGCGCCGAGTTCGGGGTCGAGCCGATCTGCGAGGTCCTGCAGATCGCCCCGAGCACCTACTACGCGGCCAAGGCCCGTCCGCCGTCGGCGCGGTCGGTCACCGACGCTGCCACGACCCAGGTGATCCGGGCGGTGCACGCGGAGAACTACGGGGTCTACGGGGCCCGCAAGGTCCACGCCGCGCTGCGCCGGGCCGGTCACCGGGTAGGTGACCGGCCGGTGGCGAGGTGCACCGTGGAGCGGCTGATGCGCGGCGCCGGGCTGCGCGGGGTCACCCGGGCGAAGGGGCCGCGGACCACCGTGGCGGGCAGCGGTCCGGACACCCGCCCGGACCTCGTGGACCGCCAGTTCACCGCGACCGCCCCCGGGCAGCTGTGGGTCGCTGACATCACCTACTGCCGCACCTTCGCCGGCTGGGTCTACGCGGCGTTCGTGATCGACGTGTTCTCCCGGCGGGTGGTGGGCTGGCAGCTTTCACGCAGCTTGCGCACCGACCTCGCCCTCGACGCCCTCGAGATGGGGTTGTGGACCCGCCGCCGGCAGGGCCACCACACCCGGAACTTGGTGCACCACAGCGACAAGGGAGTGCAGTACGTCGCGGTGCGGTACACCGAGCGGCTCGCCGAGGCCGGCGCCGTCGCCTCGGTCGGGTCGACCGGCGACTCCTACGACAACGCCCTCGCGGAGGCATTCAACTCGTTGTTCAAGGCCGAGCTGGTCCGCAACCAGGGACCCTGGAGGGGCATGGACGACCTCGAGATCGCCGTCGCCGAGTACGTCGACTGGTTCAACCACCGACGCCTGCACGGGGAGATCGGGCTCATCACACCCATCGAGCACGAGGCCGAGCACTACCGTCAGAACCCCACCCCGGCAGACGCCGAGGCGGCACTAGTAAGCCTCCACTGAACCCGGGGCGAGACAGGGAGTGGCAGGTGGGTCCTGCCAACCAATCCCCCGGGCCGCCCGAGCACGCAGTGCTCAAGGGGCCGCCCCAGGGGCGGCCGGAGCGCAGCGGAGGCCGAGGTGCGGGGGTTCCGGGTCACCCGATCCGGTGGGCTGCCGCAGGCACCGAGCGCAGCGAGGCACGGCCCGGCAGATCGGGTGGCCCGGGTTCATCGGGCCCTTGCCCTGGGGTGGCGCCCACCCTGGGCGAAGCCGGGCGGCCGGGGGATCAGAAGCCGGGGCCCGGGAGCGAGGCACGAGCGGGAGGGACCCGGTCCCCAGCACCGGGGCGGCCACGGGTCTCGGCCGCCCCGGTTCCGATCAGGGGTGCGCTCGCGCGCCCGTCCCGGGCACCTGCCCGGCCGGCGGCGGGCTGCGCGGTCTGCCACCCGGTGCAGCTGGTCCCCCCGTCAGGGGGTCGCAGCGAGGAACGAGCGGAGGGCCCCAGGTCACGAGCACCGGGGCGGCCACGGGGTTGGGCCCCCCGGTTCCGCGCCCTGCGGCGGTGACGCCGGCCCCCGGCCCGGGGTCCGGCGTCACTGGGCACTCACTCCTGCCCGGCCTCCTCGGTGTCGGTGTCCTCGTCGGTGGCGTCGAGGGCGTCCAGGATGGTGCGGGCCGCCCGAAGCACGGTCTCCGCGGCGCCCCGGACCTGCTCGGGGTGGCCGTGGGCCCACCCGGCGACGTAGCCGAACGACCCGCCCGAGGTGTCCAGGCCCCGGGCCCCGGTGACGACGTAGGCGACGGACTCGGCCTCGATCTCGCAGCGGCCCCGGCAGGTCGCGTAGGTGGGCAGGTCCTCCACGTGCCCGCACACGATGTGCCCCAGCTCGTGGGCCAGCACCGAGACGGCGGCGGCGTCGATGGTGTCGCCGCTGATCCGCACCACCCGGGTGCGCGGGTTGGTCCACCCCTGCGCGGTGCCGCAGTCCCCGCGCTCGAGGGTGTAGCCGTGGGCGGTCACCTGCGCGGTGAGCCCGTCCCACAGCCCGGCCGGGGCGTCCCCGGTCGGCATCGTGACCAGGTCGGCGGCGGTCACCACCTCGTCACCCTCGGTCTGGGAAATGTCGAACACGGTGGCGGCCTTCCACCGCATCCGGGGCTTCGGGGCCTCCCGCGGGGCCCAGGCCGCCGGGGCGGGGGTGCCGTCCTCGCGGGGGCGGATGGGGCAGGGGGCCAGGACTCCGATCCCGCGCTCGCCCTTGCGGACCTGGCGACCGAGGGCCTTCCAGGTGGTGAACCCGGCGACCTGGGTCGCGTCCGGGCGCTGCACCATGATCAGGAGCTGGTTACCGAGGCTGTAGCGCGGTGGAACCGCTTGGTGGCGTTGAGCATCGCCTGCCACGCCCCGCCCTCGACGAGGGCGGCGACCCCGGTCGCGACCTGCTCGTGGAGCTCGGTCAGGCGGGCGTCTCGGGCGGCGGCCCACTCGGCGCGCTGCTCCGGGGGACCGCGCGGGCTTGGCCTTGCGGCGGCGGGACGTGGTGGTGGTCATGGCGTTGACGTAGCCGAGCAGGCGTCGCACGTCGGTCTGCGCGAAGGCGGCGAGGTTGCCTAGCGTCATGCTGACGGCGGCGAAGACCGCGACCAGCAGCGCCCAGCTGGTCGTGGTGGCGCCAAGATAGACGGCGATCAGCCGGAACAGGGCCACCGCGGACACCAGGGTAAGGAACTAGAACTCCGTCTCCCGCGCCAGCCCCGAGATCGCGTCCCCGGCGAGCAGCAGGGTCAACGCGGTCGTGGTTAGCACCACCTGCCGCGTCCCCAGCGCGGGTGTCCACGGCGTAGGTGTCGCTGAACACCATCTGCCCCGGGCCGGTGAACCCGACGGCGGCGAGAACGAACGCCACGGCGCAGGTCACCGTCCTACTGGCCCGGACCAGGTGTTGGCGGGGGCGGGCAGCCTGGCCCCGACAAGCGGCCCGCCACTGCACCGATTGCCTGTACACCGAATGGTTCCCGACCTTGAACCAGGCCGACGTGTGGCTCACCGGTGGCGCCCGCGCTGCTCGTCGCGGCCAAGCTGCGATCGCCGAGGGAGACGGGACGGCAGTCGTTGTGGGCCGACGACGGCCGGATTTGTGGGCAGCGCCCGAGTGCACACCTTCGATCGGTGTCACCCCGTCCTGTCGGCGAACCCGCGTCGGCGGTCTTGGTGCAGGGCTGGGATAGTGGACGAGTGTCGGAGCTGAGCTGGTCGAGCCCCGTCACCGAGTGGGCGTGGCACCCGGTGCCGCTGCTGCTGGTGGCCGGGTTGGGCGCCTGGTACACCCACCGTGTCCGGAAGCTGCGCCGCGGGGGCGGGGCCTGGCCCAAGACCCGGATCTGGTGGTACGCGGCCGGTCTGACTAGCTGGTTGCTGGTGACCGTCGGAGTGATCGGGGTGTACGCCCCAGTGCTGTTCAGCGCCAGGGCGGTGCAGGTGGTCACCCTGCTGATGATCACCCCGCAGCTCCTGGCACACGCGATGCCGTTCTCGTTGGCCCGCGACACCGCGACCGTGGGCGGCCGGGCGTGGTGCTCGTCGGTCCTGCACTCTGCGCCGCTGCGCGCGATCACACATCCTCTGGTCGGTGTGCTGGTGCTGCTGGGGATGCCGATCGTGCTGTACGGCACCGATTGGTTCGAGGCGGGCCTGCGCAACCACGCGACAGGCGAGCTCACGCAGCTAGCCTTGTTCCTCGCGGGCGCGCACTACTTCTGGACCCGGCTGCAGCGCGACCCCGTCCCGAGGCTCTACCCGCAGTACGTGACCGTGGCGCTGACCTTCGCCGAGGTCGGCGCGGACATCGCCGTGCCGCTAGCCGTGCTGAACTCGCGCTCGCTCATCGCCGGGGACTACTACCTGGGCCTCGACGGGCTCGAGTGGGTGGACCGCACAACCGACCAGGCGGTGGGGGGCGGTGTGCTGTGGGTGCTCGGGGACCTCGCCCTCATACCGTTCCTGATCCTCTCGGTGCGCCAGGCACGCCGCCGCGACGGGGAGGACGCCGCGCGCATCGACGCCGAGCTCGACGCCGCGCAGCGCACCGCGACTACCGCCTCCGCCGGGCGGCGAGACCACGCAGCGAGAGCTGGCGAGGACGACGCGCCGCCGGCGACGATGCGCCCCTGGTGGGAGGACGACCCGGAGGTGACGACCCACTTCCGATGGTCTTCGCAGCAGCAGGACGAACACCGACCATGACCAGCCGAGCCGCGTCCTCACCGGTGTGATCGGCGCCCGTGCGGGCACTCCTACTGGTAGCCGGACCGATGCTAGGGCGGCCGAGGCGCCGTATTGGCCCCTCCTATGCGTCTGCGGGGTGGTCGTCGTCGTGGCGTCCGTGGGGGGGCGGTGGTCCCGTAGAGGGGCCACGGCGCCAGGTCGAGGCCCGACCAGGAGTGTTGATTGCCCTGCCACCCCGGGAAGGCGGCCTACTCACCCCGATGGGTGCCAATGTTGATCTCGGGTGGGGCAGACCGCGCGAGCATGCGCAGCGCCTGCCCAACCAGGCGCCCGGTTCGCGGCGGAATGAACTGTAGCGCCGATGACGGTGTCGGTCGCCGTGTGGGCACCGTCGGGGAGCAGATGCCAACGAACAAAGGACCAAGCCCGCCCACCATCTCGGTCGCCATCTCGGTCGCCACCAACCCGGAGGCGACGAGGAGTGGGGTGCAAGGCTCGCCCGCCGTCGGCGCCGCACGACCCCCCATCACAAAACTATAAAAGAACACGCATGTTAACGTGCTCGCGTGAGGTCGGGGTGAGTGGAGTCGTGGCCCAGGCGGCCGGGCTGGTCGCCTTCCCGGTCGGGGCGGCGGCGATCGGAGCCACCGCGGCGGCGTTCCGCAGACCCGGAGCCCGGGTCACCAGCGGCGTGCAGCACTTCGCCGCCGGCGTCGTGCTCGCTGCCGTCGCGGGTGAGCTGCTGCCCGAGCTGCGCCTCGAGGGCAGGCTCGGTGCCGTCGTGGTGGGGTTCGTCGCCGGCGTCGGGGTCCTGCTCGCGCTCGGCGCCCTGAGCCGCCGACAGGAGGCAGCCGCCCGGCGGCGGGCCGGAGGCGGTGCGGGTCGGCTCCCCCTCGGGTTGCTCGTCGCCGTTGGCATCGACCTGTTGATCGACGGGCTGCTCGTCGGCCTCGGTGTCACCCTCGGCTCAAACCAAGGACTCATTCTCACCGTCGCGCTGACCACCGAAATCCTGTTCCTCGCCGTTGCTGTGTGCATCCAACTGCAAGAGCTCGGGGTCCCCCGGGTCCGGTCCGCCACGGTCGCGGGGTCCCTGGGGCTTGCCACCGCTGTCGGCGCGGTCGGCGGTGCCGATCTGCTCGGGGGTGCGAGCAGGACCGTGCTGGCGGCCGTCCTGGCGTTCAGTGCCGCGGCGCTGCTCTACCTCGTCGTCGAGGAGCTCTTGGTCGAGGCCCACGAGCAGGCCCGGACCGCGCTGGTGGATTCGACGTTCTTCCTCGGCTTCCTCGCGCTCTACATCCTGGCCACCCTCGGCGGGTGAACGGAACGGAGGACACAGTGCCTCGTCCGGCGCCTCAGCATCTCCATACGCATCCGACGCAGCACCACCGCGGGGCCGGACCCCGGCCACCGTGGCGCCCGCCACGGCAGGTGATGTACGGCTCTGCGCGGGGCGTGGTGGCAACGACCCGCGCCACGAACCGCCACCTACCGCCAGTGCGAGCAAGCACCGCGTCGGGGTCCCAGGTCTGCTGCAGACGGCCGGCCAATCGGTCGTCGTCGGCCGGGGCGAGTAGCACCACGTGTCCTGCCCGACCCGGCCGCCCGGTAGGTGACCAGCACCGCCACCGGGGTGGCGGCGGTGACCATGATCAGCCGCTGCTGGGGTCCCAGCCGCTCGGCTACGGCCGGGACCCGCCGCGCGAGCTCGCGGTAGGACAGCTGCTCCCCGCTCGGTGATACCACCGCGAGCCGGTCACCGAACCGGTCGAGGTCTCCGACGAGCAGGTCGCCTGTCGGCGCCCTCAGGCCCCTCACAGGTCATACTCGACACCGTGACGACCGCAGCAGCGAACTCGGGTACGGCGATCACCCAGCGGGTCCACTCGCTGAACAGGCCGAACATGGTGTCCGTGGGCACCATCGTGTGGCTGTCCAGCGAGCTGATGTTCTTCGCCGGGCTGTTCGCCATGTACTTCGTGGCCCGGGCCCAGATCGCCCCCGTCGAGGGGTGGCCGACCGAGCCCACCGAGCTCGACCTGCCCTACTCGCTCGTCTTCACCGTGATCCTCGTCGCATCGTCCTTCACCTGCCAGCTCGGGGTGTTCGCCGCCGAGCGGGGCGACGTGTTCGGGCTGCGCCGCTGGTACCTCATCACCCTGGGCATGGGCCTGGTGTTCGTGCTGGGGCAGGCGAACGAGTATCGCAACCTTGTCACCCACGGGACCACCATCTCCTCGAGCGCCTACGGCACCGTCTACTACATGACGACCGGGTTCCACGGGCTGCACGTCGTCGGCGGACTCGTCGCCTTCGTCTTCCTCATCACGCGCACGCGGCTGAGCAAGTTCACCCCGGCCCAGGCGACCGCCGCGATCGTCGTGTCCTACTACTGGCACTTCGTCGACATCGTCTGGATCGCCCTGTTCGCCACCATCTACTTCGTCCGCTGACCGGCACCACCCCCTTCACCGGCTGGGTCTACGCAGCGTTCGTGATCGACGTGTCCGCCCGAAAGGTGGTGGGCTGACAGCTCTCACGCAGTCTCCGCCCCGACCTCGCCCTCGACGCCCTCGAGATGGGGTTGTGGACACCCCGCCGGCATGGCCACCACGCACCGAACTTTGTTCACCACAGAGACAAGGGCGTTCAGTACGTCGCCGTGCGGTACGTCGAGCGGCTCGCCGAGGCCGGCGCCGTCGCTCTGTCGGGTCCACCGGCGACTCCTACGACAACGCCCTCGCGGAGGCATTCAACTCGTTGCTCAAGGCCGAGCTGGTCCGCAACCAGGGGCCCTGGAGGGGCACTGACGACCTCGAGATCGCCGTCACCGAGTACGTCGACTGGTTCAACCACCGACGCCCGCACGGCGAGATCGGGTTCTTCCCACCCATCGTGCACTTACCGTCAGAACCCGACCCGGCAGATGCCGAGATGGCACTAGCCAGCCTCCACTGAACCCGGGGCGACAATCCCGCGGTCACTACGACCCTCCGCACCGGGTCGGCGATGAAGTCCGCCACGCAGCCCACCACGAGCACGGCCACGACCACGACCACCGTTGGGCCGCGCAACGGTTGCGTCGTCAGGTACGACGGGTCTGGGTTACATCGAGATGCCGCGCTCGGCCAACCAGCTCCTTGGGTCGGCCTTGCCGCCGCCCGGGGTGAGGACCTCGATGTGGAGGTGCGGTCCGGTGGACTGCCCGCGGTTACCCATGCGGGCGATCTGCTCGCCCGCGGCGACACGCTGTCCCACGGACACCGAGTACGAGTCGATGTGCCCGTAGACGGTGATCGTGCCGTCGTCGTGCCTGACGCGGACCCACAACCCGAAACCGTCGGCGGGTCCAGCGTCGATGACGACGCCATCCGCGACGGAGTAGACCGGCGTGCCGATGGCATTGGCGATGTCGAGCCCACCGTGGGAGCCCCCACCGCGGGCGCCGTAGGACGAGGTGACCTGCCCCGTGGTGGGTTGGGCGTAGAGAGCGTTGCGGACAGCGGTGGCCCGCGACGCCCGCGAAACGTCTGCTCGGGTGCTGGCCTCGACCGCTGCGACGATGCCCGGGGCGGGCTGCGGGTCTGAGCGCAGCGTGGTCAGCAGCGCCTGCGCGGCGGCCGTCTGGCTCTCGAGCGTCCTGCGTTGAGCGACCAGGCCTTCCTGCTCCCGCAGAGCGGTCGCCTCAGCGGCGCCCGCGGCGTCCGCCGCGGCCCGGGCACTGGCATCTGCCCGGTCGGCGGCAACCTGGGCGGCGGTCGACTGCGCGAGGCGGGCCGCGCTGTCGCGGCCGAGGACGTCGAGGACGGTCATCTGGTCGAGCAGCTCCTGCGGGCTCCGCGCGGTCAGCACGGCACTGAGCCGGCTGGTGCGGGACCCGGCCAGCGCGGCGGCGACGAGGTCGTCGACCTGGTTGCGCAGCACGGCGGCACGCATTTCCTCGACTCCCGCGGCGCGCTCCGCGGCGCCCGCGGCGGCGCGGGCGGTGGCGAGCTCGCCGCGGCGGGTGGTCAACGTGGTCTGCGCCTCCTCGACCGCGCGTCCCAGGGCGTCGGTGCTCGCGTCGAGCTCCGCCAGCCGCGCCGCAGCGGTCGCCACGTCGTCCGGTGGCGAGGTCTGGGCAGCGGCGAGCGGCGCTGCTGTAACGACCGCGCCACAGGTGAGCAGGACCGTGAGCCCGTGACGCAACGAGCGGGTGACGCTGGGAGTCATGACAACCTTTGCGAGGCAGGAGGCGCGGCGCCCAATTGCGGTGGCGGGGCCCGCGCGCGGGAATGCGGAGCGATCCGACGTAAGATAACAAACCGGTCACGGGACCGGTCGACCGCCTACTACAAAACATAGTAGAAGCGGCTAGGCTGGCCCGGTGGCACGCCTGCTCGAGCTCCCTGACCGTCCCCCGGCTACGACCCCGGTCATCGGTGCGGCGCTGGCCGTGTCGGGAACGGTGGCGGCCGCGGTCGCCGCGCTGTCGACGACCTCAGCCCTGTCCCTGCTGGGTCTTCCCGACCCTGGTGCTCTCACCACCGTCGGCCTGCCCCTCATCCGAGGCGTGGGTGAGGTCGCCGCAGTGCTGGCCATCGGCTTCGTTCTGCTCGCCGCCTTCCTCGTCCCTCCGCAGCGCAGCGGGGTGGTCGGGGTCGATGGCTACCGGGCGCTGCGGTGGACGTCCACCGCTGCCGTGGTGTGGGCGGGGTGCGCTGCGGCCCTGGTCCCGTTGACCGTGTCCGACGCGACGGGCCGCAGGGTGGCGGCGACCCTGGACCCGACGGTGCTCCTCTCGGGGGTCGCCCAGCTGGACACGGCCCAGGCGTGGGCGTGGACGGCGGGCCTGGCACTCGTGCTGGCGGTCGGCTGCCGGATGACGTTGCGGTGGGCGTGGACGCCGCCCCTGCTGGTCCTCGGGCTGCTGGGGCTGGTCCCCCTAGGGGTGACGGGCCATTCCTCGGCCGGTGGGGCGCACGACATCGCCACCAACAGCTTGATGATCCACCTCGTCGCAGCCTCGCTGTGGGCGGGCGGCCTGGGCGCGGTGCTGCTGCACGCCCGGGCCGGCGGTGGGTCGCTTCCCCTGGCGGCACGTCGGTTCTCGGCACTGGCCACCGTGGCCTTCGCCGCGGTCGGGGTCACCGGGGTGGTGAACGCGCTGGTGCGAGTCAGTCCTGCGGATCTGCTGAGCTCCACCTACGGCCTGCTCGTGGTGAGCAAGGCTGCGGCCCTGGTGGTCCTCGGGGCACTGGGCTACCTGCAGCGTCGCCGTACTGTCACCGCCCTAGACCGCGACCCGCAGGACCGCCAGCCGTTCGTGCGACTGGCCCTGGTCGAGCTGCTGGTGCTGGCGGCGACGGTGGGTCTGGCGGTCGGGCTGGGTCGCACTCCCCCGCCCCGCGGTGAGGTGGAGCTGCCGAGCCGGGTGGCCGAGGAACTGGGTTACGAGCTGGCCGGCCCGCCGACGTTCGCGCGGCTCGCACTCGACTGGCGGTTCGACCTGATCTTCGGAACAGCGGCGATCGTCCTCGCGGTCCTCTACCTCCTCGGAGTGCGTCGGCTGCACCGCCGTGGTGACACCTGGGCCCGAGGCCGCACCGTCAGCTGGGTCGCGGGGTGCGTGGTGCTGCTGGTGACGACGTCGTCCGGGGTGGGCCGCTACTCCACCGCCGTGTTCAGCGTCCACATGGGGAGCCACATGGCGCTGGCCATGCTGACTCCGGTCCTGCTCGTCCTCGGCGGGCCGGCCACCCTCGCGCTGCGGGCACTCCCAGCCGCAGGCCGTGAGTCACCGCCCGGTCCGCGGGAGTGGCTCCTCGCCGCCCTGCACTCGAGGGTCTCCAGCGCGTTGACCCACCCGGCGGTGGCCCTGGCGCTCTTTGTGGGGAGCTTCTACGCCCTCTACCTCGGGGGCATCTTCGACGAGGTGCTCGGCTCCCACGTCGCGCACGTCGTGATGAACGGCCACTTCCTGCTCACCGGGTACCTCTTCTACTGGGTCGTCATCGGGGTGGACCCCACGCCGAGGCGGATCCCGGCGCTGGGCAAGCTGGCCCTGGTGTTCGTCGCCCTGCCGTTCCACGCCTTTTTCCTCGTCGCGCTGATCGGGTCCAAGGCGATCCTCGGGGAGACCTTCTACCGAGGTCTGGGCCTGGCATGGAACACCGACCTCGCGGCCGACCAGCGACTCGGCGGCAGCCTCGCCTGGGCGGCCGGTGAGCTCCCGCTCATCATCGTGATCACCGCGGTCGCCGCACAGTGGTCCCGCGACGACGAGCGGACCGCGCGGCGCCGCGACCGGGCCGCCGACCGGGATGGTGACGCCGAGCTCATGGCCTACAACCGGTACCTCGGCTCGATGTCGGGTGGCCACGGCCACGGCCACGGCTGGCACGATGACACGGTGCCGGCGACACCGGAGGGCCCGCAGGAACGGGGGTCCGACGCAAAACAGGGAGAGGTGAGGTCCGGGTGACCGGTCTGGGCGAGCTCGAAGCGAGCGTGATGGACGTCCTGTGGTCCTCCCGCGACCCGCAGACCGTGCGGGCCGTGCTGGACAGCCTGAACCAGCAGCGGTCCCTGGCCTACACGACGATCCTCACGGTGCTGGACAACCTGCACCGCAAGGGTTTCGTGCAGCGGGAGAAGGTCGGGCGCGCGTTCGCCTACCAGGCCTCCGAGTCCCGGGAGGCGGCCACGGCCCGCGCGGTCCGTGACCTGCTCGACGCCACGGGCGACCCCGCGGCGGTACTGCTGCACTTCGCCAGGACGGTGTCGGCGAGCGAGTCCCAGGCCCTGCGGGCCGCGCTCGACGCGGACGGGGACCGGTCGTGACGGTGGCCATCACCCTCGCGGTGAGCGCAGCCCTGGTCGGCGTCCTCAGCCCGCGGGCACTGCGGTCCCGCTGGGTCCGCTCGTGGTCACCGACCGCCCAGCTGACGAGCTGGTTCTCCAGCATGGCGTCGATGGTGTTCTTCGCGCTGTCCGCCGTCGTCGTGCTGGCATGGCCCCGCCACGCGCCAGCAGAAGGCGTCGTGGAGAGGTTGTTGCGCTGCCTCGCCACCGCGACCCACCTCGTGACTCCGTGGGTCGACGAGAGCGTCTCCGTGATCGCCGGTACCGCCCTGACGGTCGTGCTCGCCCGGACCGTGCTGCTCGTCACGCGCCAGCTGCGTTCCCACGCCCGCACCAGCCGCACCGTCACCGAGACGATGCGCCTGCTCGGCCGACACGACGCGACCTCCACCGACACGGTGTGGCTGGCCCACCCCGGCGCTCTCGCCTACAGCATCAGCGGCCCGGACCCGCTGGTCGTGGTCAGCGACGGGCTCGCCCAGCGGTTGGAGGGCGCCGACCTCGAGGCCGTCCTGGCCCACGAGCACGCCCACCTCACCGGGCACCACCACCGGCTCGTCGGGCTCGCCCGCAGCCTGTCCCGCGCCCTGCCCCGCGTCCCGCTGCTGGTGCAGGCTCCGGCGGCCGTCACCACCCTCGTCGAGCTGGCGGCCGACCGGCAGGCCAGCCGGGCCACCACGACGGCAACAGTGCGCAGGGCCCTCCTCACGATGCGCGACCTGCCCGCCGCCGCGGCCCCGGGTCAGCTCGAGGTGCTGCTGTGCGCCGCGACGCACGCGGTGGACCTGCGCCTGGCCCGGCTCGCGCAGCAGGGCGAGCCCAAATCGGCGCGGGCGGAGCGCCGCGACGCGGCCACCGCGGCCGGGTTGCTCGCGCTCGTGGCGCCGGCGGCGCTGGCCTGCGCCGTCGTGCTGGCCACCACGGCCGGCGGGTGCCTCGTGGTCTGATCGACCCCCAACTATCGTCGATAGTAGGAAGGGCTTACGCTGGGGCGGACCGCTTCCCGTGAACGGAGCCCCGCATGACGGCCCTCGCGCCCACCCCCGTCACCACCCGGCCGTACCCCGCCCGGGAGGAGGTCCGTGGGTCCTTCGTCCGGAAGATGATCCACACGACCGACCCCAAGACGATCGGCCTGATGTATCTGGTCACGTCGTTCGCGTTCTTCCTCGTGGGCGGCATCATGGCGCTGCTGATGCGCGGCGAGCTGGCCCGGCCGGGGCTGCAGTTCCTCTCGAACGAGCAGTACAACCAGCTGTTCACGATGCACGGCACGATCATGCTGCTGCTGTACGCGACGCCCATCGTCTTCGGGTTCGCGAACTACATCCTGCCGCTGCAGATCGGTGCCCCCGACGTCGCGTTCCCGCGGCTCAACGCCTTCTCGTACTGGCTGTACCTGTTCGGTGGCCTGATCACCGTGTCAGGCTTCGTCACCCCCGGTGGTGCCGCGGACTTCGGGTGGTTCGCATACACCCCGCTCTCCAGCGCCGTCTACTCCGCGGGTGCGGGTGCGGACCTGTGGATCATGGGCCTGATCGTGTCCGGGCTGGGCACCATCCTGGGTGCGGTCAACATGATCACCACCGTCGTCTGCCTGCGCGCCCCCGGCATGACGATGTTCCGGATGCCGATCTTCACCTGGAACATCCTCGTCACCAGCATCCTCATCCTCATCGCCTTCCCTATCCTCACCGCGGCCCTGCTGGGCCTGGCGGCGGACCGGCACCTCGGCGCCCACGTCTTCGACCCCGCCAACGGCGGCGTCATCCTGTGGCAGCACATGTTCTGGTTCTTCGGCCACCCCGAGGTCTACATCGTCGCGCTGCCGTTCTTCGGTATCGTCTCGGAGATCTTCCCGGTCTTCAGCCGCAAGCCGCTCTTCGGCTACAAGGGCCTGATCTACGCGACGCTGGCCATCGCGGCGCTCTCCATCGCCGTGTGGGCGCACCACATGTACGCCACGGGCGCCGTCCTGCTGCCGTTCTTCTCCTTCATGACGTTCCTCATCGCCGTCCCGACCGGCGTGAAGTTCTTCAACTGGATCGGCACGATGTGGAAGGGGCAGATCACCTTCGAGTCGCCGATGCTGTTCTCGGTCGGCTTCCTTGTGACGTTCCTCTTCGGCGGCCTGTCCGGCGTGCTGCTCGCCAGCCCGCCGATCGACTTCCACGTCTCGGACACCTACTTCGTGGTGGCGCACTTCCACTACGTCCTCTTCGGCACGATCGTGTTCGCCACCTACGCGGGCATCTACTTCTGGTTCCCCAAGATGACGGGCCGGATGATGGACGAGCGCCTGGGGAAGTTCCACTTCTGGACCACGTTCATCGGCTTCCACATGACGTTCCTCGTGCAGCACTGGCTGGGGGCGGAGGGCATGCCGCGCCGCTACGCCGACTACCTGCCCTCGGACGGGTTCACCACGCTGAACACCATCTCCACGGTGGGCGCGTTCATCCTCGGGGCGTCGACGCTGCCGTTCGTCTGGAACGTGTTCAAGAGCTACCGCTACGGCGAGGTCGTCACGGTCGACGACCCGTGGGGCTACGGCAACTCCCTGGAGTGGGCCACGTCCTGCCCGCCGCCGCGGCACAACTTCACCGAACTGCCCCGGATCCGCTCCGAGCGGCCCGCGTTCGAGCTGCACTACCCGCACATGACCGAACGACTCCGCCTCGAGGCCCACATCGGTGGCAGGAACCACGACGACGCGGCCCCGTCGGAGAAGCTGGCCAACGTCATGGAGCCCGACGAGACCGGCGGATCGGACCCCCGTGAGCGCTGACCCCACCGTCACGACCGCGCACTCCCCGACCGCTGACCGCTACCGGGGTCGCGGAGCTCCCCGATCCGTTTGGCGTCGGGTGCTCTCAGCCGGCCTGGTCGTCGTGGTGTCCGGCACTCTCGCGTACTTGGTGTACCTGCGTTTCGGTACCCCCGACGACGTCTCCGGCGAGGAGACCGGGTTCGTCCTCGTCGACGACTCCACGCTGTCGCTGCAGCTGCAGGTGACCCGGGCGGACCCGTCGCTCCCCGCCTACTGCATCGTGCGGGCCCGGTCCATCGACGGGTCCGAGACCGGTAGGCGCGAGCTGTACGTCCCGCCGTCGACCGACGACCTCGTCGCGATCGAGGCCACCGTGCGAACCTCCCGGCCGCCCGTCGCGGGCGACGTCTACGGGTGCGGTCTCGACGTGCCCAGCTATCTCGTGCCGCGATGACGGGCACCCGCCTCGCCGCTATCGGACTCCTCGCGACCCTGGGGGTGCTCGCCGGCTGCGCCGGCCCCAGCACCCCCTCGGGACAGGGACAGGTCATCGCACCGGCGGGACCGTCGGTCGCCCCGGCGACCACCCCACCGGCCGGGCAGGTTCTCCCGGTCCCTGGTCGGGTCGTCGACAGTGCAGTGCTCGCCGGTGCTCGGGTGCTGGGCCTGCTCACCACCGACCCAGCGGCCGTGGTCCTCGTCGACCTCGACAGACCTGCCGCCACCACGCGCACCGTGCCGCTTCCCGGACCGGGAGCGCGGATCGTGGCCAACGGCGCCGAGCTGCTGATCCCGGTGGACGGGGCCGTCATCCGCATCGACGCGTCCGCCGGGACATCACGCGCGCTGCCCGTGGTCGGTGACCTCCGCTCCGTGGTTGTGCTGGCGGACGGGCGGCTCGGCGTCGGGTCCGCGACCGGTGAGGTCAGGATCCTCGATGCCGCCGGCGGCACCGAGAAGTCCGTCACCGGGCTCGCCGGCGCCGACGACCTCGCCGTCGTCGGTAACGACCTGCTCGCCCTGGACCGCGCGCAGAGTGCGCTGGTCGGCATCGACCTCGGCGCCGCCGCCCTGGGTGCCGCGTTGCGCGCCGGGGAGGGAGCCGCCCGCGCGACCACCAACGGCGCCGACCGGGTCGTCGTCACCGACCCTGCCCGGGGTGAGCTGCTGGTCTTCTCGACCGGACCGGTGTTGTTGCGCCAGCGCTACCCCGTGCCCGGGGCCCCCTGGGCTGTGGCAGTAGACCCCGCGAACGACCGGGCGTGGGTCACGCTGACCGCGACGAACGAGCTGGTGTCCTACGACCTCGCCGGACCGGAACCGGTCGAACAGCGCAGGGTGCCGACAGTGGCCCAGCCCGACTCGGTGGCGGTCGACCCGACCACCGGCACCGTCTACGTGGGGTCCGGCACCGGACAGCTGCAGGTCGTCACTCCATCGACCACCGCACCGCCCCCCTGACCGGCCGAGCCCCGTCTTCACCAAGGAAGCGAGCCCTCATGTACAGCACCATCCGACCCTTGCTGGTCCTGCTACTGGCTGGGCTGGCCGCCGCGGCCGGCGCAGGCGTGGCGTCCGCGCACGCCGGGCTGGTGTCGGTGGACCCCGCCGACGGCAGCACCGGGGCTCCCACCCGCGCGGTGCTGGTGTTCACCGACCCGCTGCAGCCCGAGTTCGTGACCGTGACCCTCACCGACGCCGACGGAACACAGATCAGCCTGGCTGCCCCCGAGGTGCTCGACACCACGGTCACCCAGCCGCTCCCCGCGTTGCCGGCGGGTCCCGTCACCCTCGCCTACCGGGTCCTGTCCGAGGACGGGCACCGCGTCGAGGGCAGCACCGGCTACACCGTCACATCCGGCGCTTCGAGCGCCCCCGCACCGCAACTGACCGGGGCCGCCACCGTCACACCCCCGCCACCCACCACGACGTCGGCGCTCGTGCAGCCGGCAGCCGCGGATGACACGGCCGGGTCACCACCGCCCTGGTTGGTCGCGGTGCCCGTCGCCATCCTGGTCGTCGGCGCCGCGGCCGCCGCGACGGTCGTGATGCGGGGGCGGCGCACCCGGTGACCCTGCTCCGCGGTCTGCGGGCAGCTGTGCTCGCGGTGCTGTTCACCGCGCTCGTCGCGGGGTGCTCGACACCGGCCCCGGGCGGCTCCTTCGGGTTCGTCTCCCCCGGCGGGAAGACGGACCTGACCTACGACCCGCCCGCTGACCGGGGCCGGATCGGCACCCTCGCCGGGCCGGACCTGCTCACCGGGCAACCGCTCTCGGTGGCCGACCTCGAGGGCCGGGTCGTGGTCCTCAACCTCTGGGGGCAGTGGTGCGGACCGTGCCGCGCCGAAGCCGCCGACCTGACCCAGGTCGCCGAGGCCACCCGCGACCTGGGGGTGGCGTTCGTCGGCATCAACGTCCGCGACCCGCAGCAGGACAAGGCCCAGGACTTCGTCCGTGACCGCGGCGTCACCTACCCCTCCATCTACGACCCCACGATGCGGACACTGGTCGCCCTCGGGGCCAGCTACCCCACCAGCGTCATCCCCTCGACCATCGTGCTCGACCGGGAGCAGCGGGTGGCAGCGATCTTCCTGCGCGGGCTGCTGGCCGAGGACCTGCAACCGGTGGTGGAACGGGTCGCCGCCGAACCACGCGCCGCGACACCGACCAGCGAGCCGGCCCCGTGACCCTCGCCGGGGTCGCGGAGACCTTCCAGTCCACCGCCGCCACCGGCCCGGTGCTCCTCGCGCTGCTGGTCGCCGCCCTCGCCGGTGTGGTGTCGTTCGCCTCCCCGTGCGTGGTGCCCCTCGTGCCCGGGTACCTGTCCTACCTGGCCGGGGTGGTCGGTGCCGAGGCCCCCGCGGTCACACCGGCCGGGGGCGGCACCGCGACGCGGACCCGCGGCAGGTGGCGGGTGGCCGGTGCGGCGGGGTTGTTCATCGGCGGGTTCACGGTGGTGTTCACCCTCGGCACGGTGTCGCTGTTCGGGGTCATCGCACTGCTGCGGGTCAACACCGAGGTGCTGCAACGCGTCGGTGGCGTCGTCACCATCGTCATGGGGCTGGCGTTCCTGGGCCTGGTGCCCGCGCTGCAACGCGACACGCGGCGAGAGCCGCGCCGCCTGCCCACCCTGTGGGGCGCACCGGCGCTGGGCGCGGTGTTCGGGCTCGGGTGGACCCCGTGCCTGGGCCCCACCCTGGCCGGGGTGCTGTCGGTTGCCGCGGGCACCGAGGGCGCGACGGCGTGGCGCGGTGTGGCCCTCGTCGTGGCGTACTGCCTGGGCCTCGGGGTGCCGTTCGTGCTGCTGGCGCTGGGGTCGCAACGGGCGCTGACCGGGGTCGGGTGGCTGCGCCGCCACACCCGCACCATCCAGCTCGTCGGTGGGGTGCTGCTGGTCCTGGTCGGTGTCGCGCTGGTGACCGGGCTGTGGGGCGACTTCGTGGGCTGGCTGCGGTCCGGGCCGATCGCCGCCGTCACGACACCGATATGAGCGCCGTCAGCGTGACTGCCCCGCCCCCGCCCCCGGGCGCGCGGGGTGCCCGGAGCCGCCTGAGCCTCCTGGGCCCGGTGGTGCTCCGCGCGGGCGCTGCCGCCGGTGCCGGCGGGCTGCTGTTCGTGAGCTTCCCGCCCCGCCCGTTGTGGTTCCTCGCTCCCGTGGGGATCGCCGTGCTGGTCGGGGTGCTGCGGGGTCGAGGTCTGCGCGCGGGGTTCGGCTACGGCTACCTGGCCGGTCTGGGCTTCCTGCTGCCGCTGCTGCCGTGGGTGGGGGTGTACGTCGGGGCGGTGCCGTGGCTGGCGCTCGCCGGGTTCGAGGCACTCGCGGTGGGGCTGTTCGGCGCCGCGACGGCGCTGCTGCTCCGACTGCCGGCCGCGCCGGTGTGGGTGGCCTGCGCCTGGGTGGGCACCGAGGCGCTGCGCTCGAGGGTGCCGCTCAACGGGTTCCCCTGGGGGCGGCTGGCGTTCGGGCAGGCCGACGGGGTGCTGCTGCCGCTCGCCCGCCTGGGCGGTGCGCCGCTGCTCAGCTTCGCCGTCGTCCTGGTGGGCGCGTGCCTGCCCGGGTTGCGCCGCGGCACCCGTCAGCGCTGGGCCGGGCACCTCGTCGGCGTGCTGGCCCCGGTGCTGGTGGCCCTGGCGCTCGCCCCCCAGGTCGCGGCCACCACCGCCGACGGTTCCACCCGGCGGTTGGCCGTGGTGCAGGGCAACGTGCCCCGTCTCGGGCTGGACTTCAACGCCCAGCGGGCCGCCGTGCTCGGCAACCACGTCGCTGCGACCGAGCGGCTCGCCGCCGACGTCGCCGCCGGGCGGGTGCTGCCCCCCGACCTCGTGGTGTGGCCGGAGAACGCCAGCGACATCGACCCGCTGCGCAACCCCGACGCGGCGGCCGCACTCGACCGGGCCGCCCGCGCGGTGGGGGTCCCGATCCTGGTCGGGACGGTGCTGCGCAACGACGACGGGACCACCCGCAACACCGTGCTGGTGTGGGACCCGGTGACCGGCCCCGGCGACTCGCACGACAAGCGGGTCCTCGTCCCGTTCGGGGAGTACCTGCCCGCGGCAGACCTGGTCACCACGTTCTTCCCCGTCGCCGCCCGCGCCGGCAACTTCGTCCCCGGCGATGGCAACGGCACCGTCGTGCTCAACGGTGTCCCGGTCGCCGTCGGCATCTGCTACGAGATCGCGTTCGACCACCTCGTCACCGACTCGGTGCGCGCCGGGGCGCAGCTGCTCACCGTGCCCAGCAACAACGCCACCTTCGGCCGCACCGAGATGACCTACCAGCAGCTCGCCATGTCCCAAGTCCGGGCGGTCGAGCACGGCCGCACCGCCGCCGTCGCCGCAACCTCCGGGGTGAGCGCGATCATCGACCCCGCCGGACGGGTCGTCGACGCCACCGCCGTCTTCACCGCGGACGTCCTGGTCCAGGACGTGGTGCTGCGCACCGAGCTGACCCCGGCCACCCGGCTGGGCGGTGCCCCCGAGATCGTCCTCGTCGTCCTCGCAGCAGCAGCGCTCGCGGCCGCCGCACTGCGGTCCCGCCCGGCCCGACCCCGCAGCCGGCCCCGCAGCCGCCCCCCGGCTACTATCACGCCTAGTTTTTGACGCCAGCCCCTGGAGGCACCGTGCCCGGACCCGTCGAGGTCGCCGCACTCAGCGACCTGAGCTACCGATCGGCGGTGGGGATCTACGTCCTCGCCACCGTGCTGCTGGCCGCCGAGCTCGCCGGCACCACCGTGCGCGCGACCGCCGCCCGTGACGCAGCACGCCAGCTGGTCGGCGCCGGTGCGCCCGCCGGGCCGCCCGCCGGCGTCCCGGGCCGGGTCGCACCCACCCCACGCCGGGCGGTCGCGGACCGGCTCGGGCGGGGAGGTGTCGCGCTGACCGTCCTCGCGCTGGGCCTGCACGTGGCGTCGTTGGTGCTGCGCGGAGTGGCGGCGGGACGCGCTCCGTGGGGCAACATGTACGAGTTCACCTCCCTGGCCACCGCAGCCACCGTGCTGGGCATGCTGCTGTTCCTGCGCTCGCACCGGACCCGCCCGGTGCTGCTGTTCGTGCTGCTGCCCGTCGTGGTCCTGCTGTTCGTCGGGGGCACGGTGCTCTACTCGGTGTCCGCTCCGGTGGTGCCTGCGCTGCAGTCGTACTGGCTCGTCATCCACGTCTCCGTCATCGCCACCGCCAGCGGGGTCATGCTGTTCTCCGGGGTGGCGAGCGCGCTGTTCATCCTGCGGCTGCGCCACCCCGACGGCGAGGAACGGCCCAGCCCGGTCGGGCAGCTGGCCCGCCGGCTGCCCTCTGCCGCCGTGCTGGACCGGGTGGCCTACCGCGCCACCGTGTTCTCCTTCCCGTTCTTCACCATCGGGGTGATCCTGGGAGCGGTCTGGGCCGAGGCCGCGTGGGGTCGCTTCTGGGGCTGGGACCCCAAGGAGGTCGCCGCGTTCGTCACCTGGGTGGTGTTCGCCGCGTACCTGCACGCCCGTGCCACCGCTGGGTGGCGAACGGGTCGCGCCGCGTGGGTCAACGTCCTCGGCGCCGCCACCGTGGTGTTCAACCTGTTCTTCATCAACCTCGTCGTGTCCGGCCTGCACTCCTACGCCGGCCTGACCTGAACTGCAGGTGCGCGCATGCGCATGCCATGATGTGTCCGACGCCGAGGAGGGCATGCACCATGGGTCAGGGACACGGACACGGACACGGACACGGACCCGGCACCGCAGCGAGCGCGGCCGGGCGGCACCGCCGCCCGATGGTCGTCGCCTTCGGGCTCACCGCGGTCTTCATGGTCGTGGAGATCGCCGCCGGGCTGATCTTCGACTCGCTCGCCCTGCTCTCCGACGGTGCACACATGGCCACCGACGTGCTCGGCCTCGGCATGGCGCTCGCCGCCATCACCCTGGCCCAGCGGCCCGCGAGCAGCCAGCGCAGCTTCGGGTCCTACCGCCTGGAGGTGCTGGCCGCCCTGGCCAACGCGGTGCTGCTGTTCGGCGTGGCCGGATACGTGCTGGTCGAGGCCGTGCGCCGGATCGGCGACCCGCCCGAGGTCCCCGGCACACCGCTGCTCGTCGTCGCCGTCCTCGGGCTCGTCGTCAACATCATCAGCTTCCGGCTGCTGACCGCGGGGGCCAAGGAGTCGCTCAACGTCCGCGGCGCCTACCTCGAGGTGCTCGCCGACATGATCGGCTCCGTCGGGGTCATCATCGCCGCCGCCATCATCTTCCTCACCGGTTGGCCGTACGCCGACACCGTCATCGGCGCCGCCATCGGGCTGTTCATCCTGCCGCGCACCTGGCGCCTGGGCGGGCAGGCGCTGCGCATCCTGATGCAGTCCGCCCCTCCCGGGGTCGACGTGGCCGCGCTCGAGGCCAGGATCGCCGAGCTGCCCGGGGTGGCTGAGGTGCACGACCTGCACGTGTGGACGCTGACCTCCGGCATCGAGAGCGCCACCGGGCACGTCGTCATCGCTCCCGACGCGGACTACCACCAGGTTCTCGACTCCGTCGCGGACCTGCTGCGCACCGAGCACGGTGTCACCCACACCACCATCCAGTGCGAGCCCGCGGGGCACCTGGAGCCCGAGAACCCCGTCTGACGACGTCGATCTCGCGGTTCAGACGAGGGTTGTCCAGTAGGACCAGAACTGCTCCAGGACCAGACCACCAACGACCAGGACGCTCGCCGTCACGAGGGTCGCGTGCCACCTCACCGCCCCCGCAGCCCTGCGGGTGACCGGGGGCGGGAAGCGGCCCTCCGCCAGGTTGTGCAGGGTGACGTACCAGAACGTGGTGATGACCACGGCCCACACCACCATGCAGTACGGGCACAGCGCGCCGATGCGGTAGAGGCTCTGCCCGATCAGCCACGCCACGAGCAGCAGCCCCGCGGTGACCCCCGCCTGCAGCCCCCACCAGTACCACCGGGGCAGCGTCGCACCGGCGAGCAGCGCGACCCCGGTGGTCACCAGCACGGGAAACCCCGCCAGGCCGAGCAGGGGGTTGGGGAAGCCGAGGAGCTCAGCCTGCGGGGAGGCGAGCACTGACCCGCAGGACAACAGCGGGCTCAGCGAGCAGCTCGGGACGTAGGACGGGTCGGCGAGCAGGGCGAGCCGGTCCAGCACCAGTGCGAACGCAGCAGCGGTGCCCACCGCGCCGCCGACGACCAGCACCCAGGGGGTCACCCGCGCCAGGAACAGCGCCACCGGCTCCTCCACCACCCGCGGTGTCGCGCGGGTCGTCACCGGCGGGCGGCCAGCGCGCCCTCGACCGCGCTGCGGAGGTCCTCTACCGAGGTGAGCTCGACCGGCTCCCCGTCGAGGAAGAAGGTCGGGGTCCCCGCCACCCCCAGCGCGACCCCGTCATCCCGGTCGGCGCGCACCCGGCGCAGTGTCGCGGGATCGGCGACCGCCCGGTCGAAGGCCTCGACGTCGAGACCGAGGTCGGCGGCGAACCCCCGGAATACCCCCGCCAGCGGCGAATCGGACTCCCCCCACTGCGGCTGGGTCTCATACATCCGCCCGTACATCGCCTCGAACGCACCCTGCTGCGCGGCCGCCTCCACCGCGACCGCGGCGTTCTCAGAATTGGTGTGGCTGGGCAGGGGGAAGTACCGCGCCACGAAGCTGACCTGGTCGCCGTACTCGGCGCGCAGCTCCTCCACCGTCGGGTAGACAGCGCGGCACGACTCGCACTCCAGGTCGAGGAACTCGACCAGGGTCACCGAGCCCGCCGGTGCCGGGGACAACCGGTGGCTGTCCGCGCGGACCAGGTACTCACTCGCCGCCGACGGGTCGGGGGCGACCGGGCGGCCCGCCTCGTCGCGGCCGCTGCCCGCCCACAGCACCCCGGCCAGCACCAGCGCTGCCGCGAGCAGCAGCCCGAGGGTCGTCCTGCGGGTGGTCGTCATCGGGACTCCTCGGCGTCGGGTTCTGGGTCGGGATTCGTGGGGTCAGGTTCGGTGGGCTCAGCCGGCGGCGTGCGCAGCGAGTCGAGCAGGAGCAGCACCACCCCGGTGGTGATGAGGACGTCGGCGCCGTTGAAGGTGGGGAACCAGCCGGTGAAGAAGTAGTCGGTGACCACCCCGTCGATGCCGCGGTCGACCACGTTGCCGGCGGCCCCGGCCAGGACCAGCCCCCACCCGACCTGACCGGGCGCGGCAGCGGTCCGGGTGACCCGCCACGCCGCAGCCGCGAGCAGTCCCACCACGACCGCGGTGCCGACGGTGATGACCCACGACGGCAGATCGGCCCCGAGGCTGAACGAGATGCCCGGGTTGAACCCCAGCCGCAGCGACAACACGCCGAGGTCGACCGGACCGCGGCGGCGCAGCCACGGCTCGGCCGCCGCGGTCAGGACGGCCACGACACCGAACGCGAGCACCGCGACCACCAGGAACACCCGGCGGGCACGCACGGCCGGGCTCACCGCCGCGACGGACGTCGCCGCCACAACAGCACCGCCCCGACGACGGCCACCACGATCGCCGCCGCACCCACCCACAGCAGCGGCCAGTAGCCCTCGCCCGTGACACCGAGGACCACCAGCACCACCCCCACCAGGAACGCCCGCAGCGGCGCCAGCCGAACCAGCCACGACGACGACACGTCAACGGGCACGCCCCGAACACCGTCCCGTCGCGGCCCGCGCCGGAGTCTCACGCCGCGGCGTGACGACATGGTTCGGGGACCGGGGATCGGGGACACCCCCGAATACTAACCGTCGTAGTATTCGGGGGTGCCTCGCCGCGAGCTTGTCGCCACGATCGTCGCGGTCATCGTCCTTGCAGCCGTGGGCTACGGGCTGGCCACGCGGTCCACCGCGCCGACCGGACCACGGGCCGCACCGGTGAGCACCTCGACCGCCGAGGCCCGCAGCGGGGGGAGCCTCGACACCCAGCGTTCCCCCGCTGGGCTGGTCCCGTGTCCTGCGCCCACGGCGGGATCCGGCCCGGGTGTCCTCGTCGGGGTCCCGGTGACCTGCCTCGGCGACGGAGTCAAGACCGACCTGGGAACGACGGTCGGTGGGCGGACCGTGCTGCTCAACGTGTGGGCGTCCTGGTGCGGCCCCTGCCGGGCGGAGATGCCCGCACTGCAGTCCTACGCCGACAGCCCGGGAGCCATCGAGGTGCTCGGTGTCGACGTGGAGGACGACGACGCCTCCGCCCTCGCCCTGCTGGCGGACCTCGGGATCCGCTACCCGTCCCTGACGGACCCCGACTCCGCCTCGCTGGCCGCCTTGGGTGCACCCCGCGTCCTGCCGCAGAGCTATCTGGTGCGCCCGGGCGGCCGCGTCGAGCGGCTGCGGGACCCCGCGGTGTTCCGGACCGCGGACGACGTCCGCACCGCTGTCGCCCGCGCCGGGCAGCTGTGATGACCTGAGACGTTGGTGCCAGTCACGCGGTGAGTCGGGTGACCGGCGGGGCGCTGCGGGCCCGGTGGGTGTCGTCGTTCTCGACCCAGGTGTCCAGGGCGGTGATGCGTTCGGTGTTGGCGGTCCACCGGCGGGCGCCGGCCGACGCGGTGAGCAGGGTCCGGGTCAGCCTGACGGCTGCGCCGCTGGTCCCTGGGCAGCGGGTGTGGTGAACGCCGCCGGATGCCCAGGGCGGTTCAGACTGCGCTCCAACAGCTGCCGACCCGGTCGACCGTGGCGTCGTCGGTGACGGACCCGGAGAACGACGACGCCGGGCGTGCGGAACCAGGCGAAGCCCTGGTGCAGGAACCCCCAACTAGGCTCGCAGAATGGACCAGCCGATCTTTTGGGGCGCGCTGCTGTCCGTCGCAGTGCTCGCCGTGGTGGCGCGCCGGTTCGCGGACCGCCCACTGCTCGGCCGCCTCGCGACGCCGATCGGTCGGCCCGCGCTGCTCGTGGCCGGCCTCAGCGTCCTGGCGCTGGTGTTCCACTGCACCGCGATGTTCTTCGGCCCCTGGGTCGATGCAATGCCGGGCGCCCAGGGACCGGCCGACGCGGTGCGCGACCTGGGGACCGCCAGTCAGGTCGCCTACTGGCTACCGGCCGCGACCCTGGTGCTGGCCGTGCGCCGGATCTGGTGGCCGGGCCTGCTGCTGCTGATCACCGCGGCGGCGGGCGTCGGGGTCACGATGTACTGGCCCGTCGCCCTGACCACCCACCTCGGCTGGCTGGCCACCTTCATCGTGGTCGGCTCGGCGATCTCCGCCACCCTGCTCGGCCCCGCGCCGCCGACCGGGTCCCGACACGACGACCGCCAGCCAGCACGAACCAGCTAAGTCCTGGCAGCACCGAGCCGACTGCACCCTCGGTGGTCAGACCCCGGCCACACGACGCACCACGGGACCGCCATCGACGTCCCAGAGTCACGACAGCCGGTCGTACCAACCTCTGTTGGATCGTTGTATCGTCACCTCCATGACAGACGACCGGTGCGAGCTGCTGTGCCTCGACCTCCCCCACGCCGAGCGGGTCCGGGCCCAGCTCCCTCCGATCGGGACGGCCCAGGCGGGTGCTGCCGCCTACAAGGCGCTGGGTGACCCGCAGCGGCTGCGGGTCGCCGCCGCGCTGCAGGCGGGCGGTGAGCTGTGCGGCTGCGACCTGGCCTGGGTGTGCGGGGTGAGTCAGAACCTGGCGTCACACCACGTCCGGGTGCTGCGCTCCGCCGAGCTCGCGGTGTCGCGGCGGGATGGCAAGCTGGTCATGCACCAGCTCACCGACCTGGGCCGGCAGCTCCTCGCCGTGACCGTCCCCGCACCCGCCGCGGTCCGGACCCTGGCCGGTTCTGATGTCTGAGCCGTGCTGCGGGCCGGACGACTCCTCCTCGACGTCGCGGCGGCGGACGCTGGCGCTGACGAGCTCTGGGCCCGGCCCTGCGGCCCCGTCGGTCGGCTTCGGCACCGGTCCGGCGGCGCCGTGCCAAGACGGTTCCAGCTGCTGCCCGCCCGCCGAGACCGGCGCGGCGAGCACCACCGCAGAGCGTGAGCTCCCCGGCGGCGACGGTTGCGGTGACCCGACCTGCAGCGCCCCTGCTGCGGCGCCCGACAGCCCGGCGCGTCCGCTGTGGCAGGCACGGTCGGTCCAGCTCGCCGCGCTCGCCGGTGCGCTGTGGCTGGCGTCCTCGGCCGTGCAGTGGGCGGCCGGGTCGACAGGACCCGTCGCGTCCGGGCTCGCGCTCGGGGCCATCGTCGCGGGCGGCGCCACGTTCGTGCCCGCGACGCTGCGGGCCCTCCTGCGGCGACGGATCGGCGTCGGCACCCTCATGACGGTGGCCATGGTGGGCGCGGTCGCACTCGGCCAGCTCAACGAGGCCGCGATGCTCGCCTTCCTCTTCTCGCTGGCCGAGGCGCTCGAGGATTACGCGGTCGACCGCACCCGCCGCGGACTGCGCGCCCTGCTCGACCTCGTCCCCGCCCGGGCGACGGTGCTCCGCGGCGGGCCCGACGGCCCCGTCGAGACCGAGGTCGACCCCGGGGAGCTCGCGCTCGACGACGTGCTCGTGGTCAAGCCCGGGGACCGGCTCGCCACCGACGGCGTCGTCGTCCTCGGGCGATCCACCATCGACACGTCCGCCGTCACCGGGGAGTCGATGCCCACCGAGGTCGAGCCCGGCCAGGAGGTGCTGGCCGCCTCCATCAACGGTGGCGGTGTCCTCCAGATCCGGGTGACCGCCACCACCGCCGAGAACTCGCTGGCCCGGGTGGTCCACATCGTCGAGGAGGCGCAGGACCGCAAGGGGGCCGCCCAGCGGCTCGCCGCGCGAGTGGCACGGCCCCTCGTGCCCACCGTCTTCCTCGCCGCCGCCGCCATCGCGCTGCTGGGGTCGATCGTCGGCGACCCCGCGACCTGGATCGAGCGCGCCCTGGTGGTGCTCGTCGCCGCCTCCCCGTGCGCGTTCGCGATCGCGGTCCCCGTCACGGTCGTCGCCGCCATCGGCTCGGCCACCCGGCAGGGCGTGCTGATCAAGGGCGGTGCCGCGCTGGAGACGCTCGGCTCGGTCCGGACGGTGGCCCTGGACAAGACCGGGACCCTGACCCGAAACCAGCCGGCGGTCGTCGCGATCGAGGCGGCCCCAGGTCAGGACCGCAGCACCGTGCTCGCCGTCGCGGCCGCCCTGGAGGCGCACAGCGAGCACCCGCTCGCCGGGGCGGTCCTGGCCGCCCAGGCCGACGCGCCCGCCGGCCCCGCCGGCGCGGCGCACGACGTGCAGGCCCTGGCCGGGCAAGGCGTCGCCGGCGTGGTCGACGGCGTCGGAGCCCGTCTCGGCAAGCCCGGGATGATCGACCCCGGTCCCCTCCTCGACACCGTGACCACCCACCAGCACGCCGGGGCCACCGTCGTCCTCGTGGAACGGGGCGGGGAGCTGCTGGGGGCGATCGCCATCCGCGACGAGCTGCGCCCCGAGGCCCACGATGTCCTCGGCCAGCTCTCCGCCGCGGGGATCCGGACGGCCATGCTCACCGGCGACAACCCGCGCACCGCCGAGTTCGTCGCACGACAGGCGGGGATCGACGAGGTCCACGCCGAGCTGCGACCCGAGGACAAGGCCACCCTGATCGGCGAGCTCAGGGGTCGTGGTGCGGTCGCGATGGTCGGCGACGGCATCAACGACGCCCCCGCCCTCGCCACCGCCGACGTGGGCATCGCGATGGGCGCGATGGGGACCGACGTCGCCATCGAGACCGCCGACGTCGCGCTCATGGGCGAGAGCCTCACCCAGCTCCCCCGCGTCCTCGCCCACGCCCGGCGGGCCCGCCGGATCATGCTGCAGAGCCTCGCCCTGTCGGCTGCCATCCTCGTCGTGCTGATCCCGCTCGCCGCCCTCGGAGTGCTCAGCCTCGGGACCGTCATCGTCACCCACGAGCTCGCCGAGGTGCTCGTCATTGCCAACGGCATCCGCGCAGGGCGGCGGGTGAACGACCAGCAGCTGCCCGAACCTGCCCAGCAGGTCGGCCTCCCTGTGCGCGCAGTCGTCCCGGCCCGCTGACCAAGAGGTGCTCGACCCGGTGCGCGCCGGGTGTGCGGGGTTGGTGGACGCGTAGTCAGGTCCGTCGTCGCGACGCACGGGTCAGCGGCTCGCAGGCCGTGCGCAGGGTCCACCGGCCGTCGCGTCCGTGCAGCGTGGTGGTGCTCAGCGGGGAGACATCGACCCGCCAGAACGAGAGCCGCTCCGCCCGGAGCACGCCCACCACCGCCGCCCGGACGACGGCGGGGTGGGTGACCGCCACCGTCGTGCCGGGCCCCAGGGTGTCGAGCCAGCCCGCGACCCGCTCGAGCAGGTGGTCGACGGACTCACCGCCGTGCGGCGCCGCGCTCGTGTCCGTCACCCAGCGGGCCAGTTCCGTCGGGTCGACCTCGCCGAGGCTCCGGCCGCGCCACCTCCCGACGTCGAGGTCGGCCAGTGCCGGCTCGGGCGTGGCGGCCAGACCCAGCGCCTCCGCGGTCTGCACGGTGCGCACGGACCCGTCGTGGTGTGCGTGCTGCGGTGTTCGCAGGAGGCCGACCGCGGACCGGGCGGCGGTGAGCGCGCGGTCCTCGAGCGGCTCGTCGTGCGGGAAGCGAGCCGCCCGCAGTGCGGCGGTCATCCCGTGGCTGACCAGGGCCAGCCGGGCGGTGCTCACGCTTGCGCGGCCGCCGGGTGCTCCCCGCTGCGGGCACGGATGGCCCGGTCGGTGACGAAACCAAAGACGAGGCCGATGGTTGCCCACAGGGTGAGCTGCACCGCGCTTGAGGCCATCCGGAAGTCCCAGAGTGCGCCGGCGGGGAAGCCTTCCGGGGTCTCGTTGACGGTGGGCAGCACGAGGTAGGCCGCGGCCAGCACGACGACCGCGCCAGCCACCGCCAGCAGACCGGCGTCCCAGCCACCGACAGCCGGGGCGAGCCGCCGCGCGGCCACCAGCGCGCCAACCACCACGACGATGCTGAGCAGCACCAGCACGAAGTACCAGCCGGTGCGGAAGCCGATGGTGTCCGAGTCCGTGGAGCCGGGAGGGTTGGCCGGGTACTTCAGCGCGGGCAGCACGTGCAGTGCGAGGAAACCGCACGCCGCGACGAGCAACGCCGTTCCCCGGGGCCCCAGCGTGCCGAGCCGGCCCTGGGCCACGGCGTAGCCGAGCGCGAACAACCCACCGAGCGCCACCCCCAGGACGACGGTGCCGGTCGCTAGCCCCAGGGTCGTCTGGACGGTCCGGCTCACCAGCTCCGGTCCGTCGTGGGTGTGCTCACCGGCCTCCTCGAACGCGATGCCTGCCGAGAGCGGGCCCTCGCCGACGAGGCGGGCGACGACGAACGCGAGAACGCCAGCGGCGAGACCGGCCAGCATCCCGCGCAGCAGCAGGGTCCGCACCACGGTGATCTCCCCCGCCCTAGTGGCAGGGGAAGCCGAGCAGGTGGCGGGCGTCGTGCACGAACTCGTGCAGCGTCTCCCCGGGGATGACCGCGGTGGCCCCCTGGTCGGCGGCGACGAAGTAGATGGCCAGCAGCAAGAACGCGGCGAAGGCCAGCCACGGCGCGACGGCGCGCAGCGGGATGACTGGCAACGCGATCGGGCGGGTGGTGGGGACGGCGTAGGACATGCTCTTCTCCAGGTGGAATACGGCGTTCCGGGCAGGACCCCAGCGCCAGGTCTGACTTGCGACGCGGAGCGTCGTCCACAGTGGCGCGACCGTTCCGGGTTCTCACCGGGATTCCGAACGCCGGGCAGGTGTACACGAGCACCATTGACGGTCCAAGTCAACGGCCTCCGCAGCGCACCCACCCCGGCGGCGCGGTCACACCACACCGGAGCCGTCGACGATGCGAACCACGAGCTCGCCGCCGGGTGCAGCCACCATCGCCGACAGCGGGGCCACCGACCTCGCCGGCGCCGAGGGGGCCGACGCCAAGCCCGCGCACGACTTGCCTGGCCACGCCACCTCGAGCCGGTTCCCGCGGTCACGCACCACGCACCGGTGGGGCCGTGTCAGCCGCGTGCCGGACACCGTCGCCAGGCGGCTCCGGGCCTGCCCGCACCCGCTCCGCTGATGGCAGAGAGTGCTGTCGCCCGCGGCTGTCCCGTCGCCGACCCACCGAGCCTGCCCCGCCGGCCCGGTCTCGCTACTGTCCTGCGGTGCCCCCGCCCGCGTCGACGCGCCGCCGAGGGGCTCGCCGTGTCGTGGTCCTGGCTCTGGCCGTCGCCGTGGTCCTGATGTGCCTGGTCCTGGCCGGACCCGATCGCCCAGCCGCATCGACCCCCGCTGCCATGTCTGGGATGCCCGGGATGACGACGAGCGAGACCGCCGGCCCACACGTCGGCACAGCAGCCACCATGTCGGCGAGGTGCGTCGGGGACTGCACGCCCGGCGCGATGACCACCTGCCTCGCCGTCCTCGTGCTCACCGCGGCGCTGCTGTTTGCCATCGGGATCCGCCGCACCGGCCGCGCGGACGGGGGCGGCGGCCTGCCACGGCTGACGGGCGCTCGACGGCCCGGCCGTTCCCCCCCGTCGTGGACACACCCGACGCTCCACCAGCTCTCGATCATCAGGGTCTGACAGGTCGCCCAGGTCACAGGACCAGGGCTCCTCTCGGTGGCTCCCTCCCCGGGACCACCCACCGTCCGGTGCGTCGCACCGGGCGCCTCAGACCTCGTCGAACGCCGCGGTGACCACCCGCGCGGCCTCGACACACCTGATCGAAGGACGTGCACCAACCATGACCATGACGATGGGCTCTGCCCTGCCCTCCTGGCTCACCCCGCTCGCGTGGGTGTTCCTCACCCTGGCGGTGGTGAGCGCCGCCGCCATCGGCGTCGACATCTACGGCCGCGACCACCGCCGGGGCACGGTCGCCACCGAGCTCGTGTGGATCGGGTCCGCGCTCTACCTGGGTCCGCTGGCCCTGGCCTTCTACAACCGCACCACCCGAGCCGCGGCGGACGCCGCCACGCCCAGCCCGGGCACGGAGCCGCGTGCGGCTGCCGGGCTCGCCGGCGGCACCGCCTCCGCCGCAGCCCACCTGGTCGGGGTGCCGTTGGTCGTCCTGTCGGGCCTCACCATCGCAGGCATCGACCTCTGGGTGATGATCATCGTCATCGCTGTCCTCGCGACGGTGCTCCTCGTCGGGTACGAGCGGGCCTCCCGCCGGCCAGGAGCGGTTCCAGTGGGGACTGCGGTGCTGGTCGCGGTGCTGACGGTGCTCGCGTTCGACGTCGGCATGGGTGGCTGGATGCTGGTGCTGCACTTCAACGGGCTCATGCCCCCGGCCACCGACGCCGCCTTCTGGTTCCTCATGCAGGTCGGGATCGTGCTCGGCCTGATCACCGGCTACCCCGCCGTCACCTGGCTGGCCCGGCGAACGAGCCGCACGACCTCAGCCGCGTAAACGGGCCCGGAGCCTGCCCGAACGCGGCAGGCTCCGGTATTCCCCCTGGCGGCTACGAGCCGGCCCGCTCGGCGGCCTCGAGGTCGACCGCCCGTCGCAGGGTCCCCCGCGCGCGGCTGCGGTCCCCGGCCGTGTCGTAGGCAACGGCCAGCCGGTAGGTGGTCCGCCAGTCCTCCGGCGCCGCCTCGTACTCGGCGAGACGCTCGGCGAAGTACTCGTCGGCCGCGTCGCGCACGATCCGCCCGGACGGCCGGCGCGGCAGCTCGCTGGTGTCGGGCAGGCCGCCCTCATCGTGCAGCCGCCGGGCCAGGTGCTGGTTGCGCGTGCCCTGGCGGTAGGTGGCCACCACCATCCACACCCCGAGCAGCGGCAGCACCAGCACCGCGAGGCCGAGCACGACACCCACGCCGGTGCCGGTGCCCACCAAAGCCACCCCGCGCTGACCGGTAAAGGCGAGGTAGGCCACCAGCAGCACGGTCATGACGATCGCCAGGACCTTCGTCCTCACCACGTCTTGCCTCCCACACCACGAGAATCGCCCGTTGAGAACGCCCGATCCTCGCACGAGCGACCCGAGGCTCACTGCCTCGGACTTGGCCCAGTCCTGTCCTGCCGTCCGGTCAGGGACGGGCGGGGTGACGAGAGAGCATGGGCCGAGCCGAGGTCGCAGCGCTGCTGCGCCCTGGTGCGCGGTTCTGGACTCACAGCCGACTGCGGCCACGAGGTGGATGTCGCGCGGTCACCCCGTGGGGTGGGAGCTCGACTGGGACGCGACGCGCGAGGGGCGCACTGACCGGGTAGCCCGCGGTCGTCCGCCCGGTTGCGCTGGTACCTCGGTGAACCGCCCCCGGGCAGTCCGGAGCCTCAGTGCTGCGTGTGCTCGGCATCCTGCTGGGCCCGGTCTCGACGGTAGTAGGCGTCCTCGAGGTCGGCCGGTGGGATGTCGCCGCAGAACTCTTAGAGGCGGCGGTGGTTGAACCAGTCGACCCACTCGGCGGTGGCGATTTCCACGAAATGGAGGGTGCGCCACGGGTCCCGTGGTTTGATCAACTCGGTCTTGTAGAGCCCGTCGCTGAACTCGGCCAACGCGTTGTCGTAGGAGTCGCCGGTGGACCCGACAGAGCGACGGCGCCGGCCTCGGCGAGCCGCTCGACGTACCGCACGGCGACGTACTGAACGCCCTTGTCTCTGTGGTGAACAAAGTTCGGTGCGTGGTGGCCATGCCGGCGGGGTGTCCACAACCCCATCTCGAGGGCGTCGAGGGCGAGGTCGGTGCGGAGACTGCGTGAGAGCTGTCAGCCCACCACCTTTCGGGCGGACACGTCGATCACGGACGCCGCGTAGACCCAGCCGGCGTAGGTGCAGCAGTAGGTGATGTCGGCGACCCACAGCTGCTCGGGGGCGGTCGCGGTGAACTGGCGGTCCACGCGGTCTGGGCGGATGTCCGGACCGTTGCCCGCCACGGTGGTCCGCGGCCCCTTGGCCCGGGTGATCCCGCACAGCCCGGCGTCGCGCATCAGCCGCTCCAGGTGCACCTGGCCATCGGCCGGTCACCGACCCGGTGACCGGCCCGGCGCAGCGCGGCGTGGACCTTGCGGGCCCCCAGACCCCGTAGTCGCCGCGTGCACCGACCGGATCACCGCGGTGGTGGTCGTGTCGGTGACCGACCGCGCCGACGGCGGACGGGCCTCGGCCGCGTAGTAGGTGCTCGGGGCGATCTGCAGGACCGGGTAGATCGACTCGACCCCGAACTCGGCGCGGTGGGCGTCGATATTCTTGACGGTCATCGCTGTCGGCGGTTCAGCAATGCTGCGGAGAAAGCCATGCCGACCGCAAGATCGCGTTCGCCCGACGCAGCTCCGGGGCCTCCCGCTCCATCCCCGCCAGCCGCTCGGCATCGCTGCTCGTCGTCCCCGGCCGACTCCCACCCGTCGATCTCGGCCTACATGACCCAGCCATGCAACGTGTCGACGTTGATGCCGAGCTGCGCCCCGATCCGCTGCGCCGCCCCGTCCGCGTCCCCGGGTCCGACTCCGCCTCCAAGACCAACCGGATCGACCGCTCACGCAGCTCCTCCGGGAACTTCCTCGGTGCTGCCACATCTCTCATCTCTGTGGACTCAGAGCCTCCATTAATCCCGGGGCGAGAGACACACCGGTGAGTGCTTCGAGGGGGGCGCGTGGGTGCGGCTGAACTCCGAGTACCCCGGTTTTCGCGCTACGTCCTCGAGGACTGCGTCGGCGACGGGGACCGTGGCGCGGGGCGGATCCACGTCACCAGCGGCACCGACGTCACCCTGCAGCACTTTCACGTCGCAACCTTCCTCACCCTGCGCAACGGCCTCGTGCACGAGATGGTCGAGGTATGGACCGGTGTCGCCGAGCCGGCGGGTCCGCGGCCGGCGTGACCCGGACCCGTCCCGATGGCTGGTCGGCTCGGCCGAGATCCTGGACGCACCGGCGCTCACCCCTCGCCGAGCTCGCCAGTCCGTAGCTGCCTATGGAGGTGTCCACGCCGCCGGCCCCAGTCACTTCTGAGGCGACGGACTTGGTTTCGATCTCGCACCGACTCCGGCAGGTGGTGTGGGTGGGCAGTCGCACAACAGCCCCGCACACGAGGTGAACCGCCCCGGCATGTCCGGAGACTCCGTCCCTTGGGAAGGATGGAGTCATGGCAGGAAGATCGACCACGAGGTACCCCGCGGAGCTGCGTGAGCGGGCGGTGCGGATGGTCGCCGACGTCCGAGCGGACCACGACTCTGAGTGGGCAGCAATGGGCCGGGTCGCCGAGCTGCTGGGCATCGGCACGGCGGAGACGGTGCGCAAGTGGTGCCGCCAAGCCCAGGTCGACGACGGCGAGCGGCCCGGGGTGACCAGCGAGGAGACTGCGGAGGTCAAGCGGCTGCGGCGAGAGAACGCCGAGCTCAAGCGGGCGAATGGGATCTTGAAGGCGGCGTCGGCTTTCTTCGCGGCCGAGCTCGACCGGCCATCCCGCTGATCGTGGAGTTCATCGACAGCCATGTCGGTGAGCAACCAGATGGGCTGCGTTGGGGGGTCGAGACGATCTGCGCCCAGCTCACCGAGCTGGGCGCCAAGATCGCCCCCACGACCTACTACGAACACCGCACCGGCACCGTGTCCAAGCGGGCGGTGCGAGACGCCCAGCTGGCCACCGAGATCGCCCGGGTGCACGCCGCCAACTACGGCGTCTACGGCGCCCGCAAGGTCTGGCTGACCTTGAACCGGGAACGCCCCGCCGGCGCGCCACCGATCGCTCGGTGCACCGTGGAGCGCCTGATGGGCCACCTCGAGCTCACCGGCGCCCGCCGAGGCAAGGTCAAGCGCACCACCATCGCTGATCCCGCCGCAGATCGGGCAGCTGACCTGGTCCAGCGCCGGTTCGCCCCGACCGCACCGGACCGTTTGTGGGTCGCGGACTTCACCTACGTCTCGACCTGGGCCGGCTGGGTCTACGTCGCCTTCGTCATCGACGCCTACGCCCGCCGCATCATCGGCTGGCGATCAGCGACCACGATGACCGCCCAGCTCGTGCTCGACGCCCTCGACCACGCGGTGTGGACCCGCGCCCGCGAAGGCCGCCACGTCAACGGCGTGGTCGCACACCACGATCACGGGAGTCAGTACACCTCGCTGGCCTACAGCCAGCGGCTGGCCGCCGATGGCATCCGACCCTCCACCGGGGCGGTCGGCTCCTCCTACGACAACGCACTGGCCGAGACCATCAACGGCCTCTACAAGACCGAGTTGATCAAGCCTCGAGGGCCGTGGCGGACCGTCGACCAGGTTGAAGTCGCCACGGCCGAGTGGGTCGACTGGTTCAACCATCGACGCCTCTACCAGCACTGCGGCGACATTCCACCGGCCCAGGCAGAGGCAGCTCACTACGCTCAACGACAGGCCCTGGCGACCGCCGGAGTCTCAGACGGCTGAGTCTCCGGACATGCCGGGGCGGTTCACTCTTTTCCCAACCAGCGTGAACGGCAGCGGCGTCTTAGGTGCCGCAGTAGTTCGCGAGCCAGCAGGCCACGTCACCAACGACGCGTTGACTCGCTACTCCTGCGAGTTCGCCAGCGCGGACAGAGCCGCGGCGATCTGGCGGTCACGCCCGGCGGCGGCGTGCTGATAGCGCAGCGCAGCTTGCGGGGTGGAGTGCCCCAGGCGAGCCATCAGTTCAGCCAGGGTGGCACCTGTGCTAGCCGCAAGGACGGCCCCGGTGTGCCGCAGGTCGTGCCAACGCAAGTCTGGCCGTCCCGCCGCGTCGCGAGCCACGTAGAACGGGCGGTAGAGGGTCGCGGGTGCAAGGTGCTTGGTCGGGTCACCCACGGCGGGGAAGAGCAGGCGCTCACGGCCCCCAGCGATGCTGCTACCCAAGTGCTCGCGCAGCATCGGCACAAGGTGTGGGGGGATCGCTACGTCCCGACGGCCGGCGTCGGACTTTGGCATCCCCACGATTACCTCGCCATCAGCGCGGGCGACACCGCGGCGGACGTGCAGCACGTCGTTGGCGAGGTCGACGTCTTTGCGGCGCAGCTCGGTCAGTTCACCGAAGCGCAGCGCGCACCAGGCGGCGAGCAGGGTCAGCAGCCGGTACTGCTCGGGCATCGCTCTTACAACCGCAGCAAGTTCGTCCAAGGTCGCGGGGCGCACCTGGCGGGCCCGCTTGGTGGTGCTTGCGCCACGTACCCGGCATGGGTTGGTGGCGCACTCGTTCTCGGCGACGGCGGTCGTGTAGATCGCCTTGAGCAGCCCGTATGCGTGCGCGCGCAGCGTCGGCTGGCCGGTGCCGAGCATGTGGTGCCAGTCGGCCACCTGGCGCGGGGTGACCGCGTCGAGCACGGCGTCGGCGAACGTGGGAAGTATCAGGCGGTCTAGTAACGCACGGTAGTGCGACTGGGTGCGCGGCTTCAGGTCCCGCCGCGCGAGCCAGCTGTCCGCGTACTCCCCCACCGTGGTCGGTGCCGTCATCGCGTGACGGAGCTGCGGCGGGGCCCAGTTTCCGGCGCTGATGGCGCGACGTTCGTCGGTCAGCCACGCCTCGGCGTCGACCCGGGTGTCGAACGTCGATGGCCCGTTGTGCAGTCGGCCGTCCGGGCCGGTGTAGCGGGCACGCCATCGCTTACTGGGCAGGCGAGTGATCTGCCCAAAGCTGCGCTTCTGTGCCATCCGCCGCGTCCCGTCGTGTCGGCTACGTGTCGGATGAGGGTACCAATGCGTCTACTCGCGTCCACGTCAGTCAAGCGATACTGATGACCGAATGTGCAGGTCAGAGTGCCAAATTCCTGGTAGCGTCCAGTATCCGCAGCCTGCGCCTGAACTGGTTCAATCCCAGTATCGCGCACCAGTCGTTTTAGGCCCCTGACCAGCGAGTATGCGGTCGGGGGCCTTCTTCGTTTTGGCCCTCGTGTCGCGCCCGTTCGAACCATTCGACCGGGGCCTAGAGCACACCGACAACGGAGGCACCCGTGACGATGAACCCTGCGCAGAACGTACTGAGCAGCACCGACGAGACGAAGAGCTACGCCGAGATCTGGTAGGCCAGGTCGACAGCGTCGACGGCCGCGACCAGCGCCGCGACCGGCGAGGCCAACCCGTTCGCCACCCCCTGTCCCGCCTGGTGCGCCGACGTTGGCCAGCACCTCGCCTCGGCGCTGGGAAGCGACCAGCAGCACCGCAGCACACCCGTGCGGGTCGTCGCACGTGAGGGCCGCCAGGGCCGTTTGCCCGGCCACGACGCCGAGGATGGAATGACGCTGCCCTACGTCGAGGCCGAGCTGGTGCAGCGGTTTCGAACCGACCCCGAGCCTGTCGTGCGCCTCACTCGATGGTCGCAGGGGCCCGGAGGCCTGGTGTACCCGGTGGCCGGCTCAGCAGTGTTGCTGCGACTTGGCGAAGCCGCCGAGCTGGCGCATGTGATGCTCGCCGCCGTCGACGTGGCGGTCGACCAGTGACCACCACGGCGACGGGGCGGCCGATGCAGTCGTGGCGGGCCTGGCGGCTCGCCGAGCACGACCACCTGTCGCCTACGGGGTGCCGCTCGACGAGATCGCCCGCCGGGTAGGGATGCGGCCGGAGTCGCTGCGCACCTCGCTGCGCCGGCGCACCCGCGGGCAGTAGACCCGTCTCAGAACCCGGGAGATCCGCGGCCCAACCCGAATCGCTGAAGACCGCGGCGGATCGGGTTGGGCCGGTCCTGACTGCCGTCCGCGAAGAACTCTGGGCCCTCCACGACGGGCTGCTGTGAGCCGGTTCGGCGCCAGTACAGACCGGCCGCGTCGGTGAAGTGGACCGTCGTCTCGTGGGCGAAAAAGTCTCTCGCGTCGGCCGCGTCGGTGAGCCCCTCCACCGGGTCGATGCAGGTGAACTCGGTCGTGACTACACCGCCCGGGGGGATCGTTCGCCACTGGTCGCCGAACTGGAACCACCCCTCGTCACGGCTGATGAGTCGCCATTCGGTTCGGCGACTGTTCGGTGGCGGGTCAACAACTACGTCGAGGATGACGCCTGGACTGTGGTTGGTCACTCGAGCCTGCCAGGACAGTCGCATCTCGCCTTGGTGTCCCACCTCGACGATCACGCCTCGGGCCTGCACTGCGTCCCGCTCTGCGCGTTCGGTCCGATACCGGCGACGGTCGCGCAGGAGCACGAGCAGCGCAACCAGCGCACCAGACCCGCCCAACACGGCACCCGCCGATTGCGCAATCTGTAGCCATTCAGGGACCGCGCTGAGCACCTTCTACGGGGTCCAGGCCTTGTTGAGCTCGTCCCAGAACCGCTCTTCGCGCTCTTCGTCGAACCCCTGCTGGGTGGCTTGAGCGAGCGGCAGTCGCAGCTCGTACCCGTCGCGGAAGATGACCCGGGCGTCGAACCGCCACGGCCGATCGAACCCTTGGTCCCAGTGTTGGTCCCCGCTGAACGGAACCCCGTCCAACTCGACGTGATCGATGCTCACCAGCGGACGCCGCCAGCTGGTCATCGCCTTGCACGTCTCGCTGGCCGGACTGCTTGCCCACTCCATGCCGGGGCAGTGCTCGGACGCCTCGACGTAGACGAGGGCGTCCGGCATGAGCCAGGCCGCGCGCCATGTGGTGACCTCGTCGGCGCTCAGGTGCTCCGCGAGGGTTGAGGCCCGAATGTCGTCGACGTCCGGTGCCGCCAGGGTGAGCAGGGCGCGTACCACCACGGTCGGCGCGCGACCGCTACCGGACCCGGTCTTCGCCACTCGGTGTTCCTGGATCGACCGCCACCGCTCTTCGCTCATCAGCATGGTCGAGACGCTAAACCGGAGCACCGACTCGTTGCGGGTGTCCAAGCAGACGCGAACGCACCACGACCCCCGCACCACCGGGTGCGGGGGTCGTGTTCGGCGCTGGTGGGTCTAGGGCCCAGAGCAGGGTTACCGCCCAAGGAGGGGAGCCTCGCCACCATCGCTCCCCGCTCGTGGCGGGGTGACGTTGACGCCGGGTCGGTGGGTCAGGCCAGGGCGACCTTCACGAAGGCCTGCGGGCGGAGCACGCCGAGGCCGAAGCGGCCCTCGGAGCGCAGGACCACCTCGTTGCGGGTGAAGTTGGCCCCGGAGCGGTCGGCGTCGAGCTTGACGTCCTCGCGGACGAACAGGGACAGCTGCGTGAAGTCGCCGAGCAGCGCGGTGCCGGCGGGCACCGACCGGGAGACGATCTTGGGCAGGGTGCCGAGACGTTCTCGAGCGCGCCGTCCGCGGCCCGGTAGCGCCCGGAGCCTTCCTTGGCGAGGTCGATGACCTCGGCGTCGGCGGGGTGGAAGACCCACGCCTTGGGGGCCCCTCGGCGAGGGCCTGGGTGGTGCGGGCCTTGCGGACGGCGGTGAACAGGTCCGTCGCGAACGGCTGCACCACGAGCCCGGACGTGTTGAGGATCCCGGTCAGGTTCGCCCCTATGCCGTCGCCGGCCACCACCTGCGCCTCGAGCGCGTCGAGGACCCCGCGGTGCATCACGCCCTCAAGTACCTGGACCAGGCCGTCGAAGTCAGCGCGGTAGCGCTCGGGGATCGGCTCGGACAGGTGCGCCACGACCCGGGCCCAGTCCTCCACCTCGGTGAAGGTGTAGACGCTGGTCGGCTTGATGCCGTGGTCGGCGACCGGGGCGGCGTTGTTGGTCCGCACCGTCTGGCGCAGGTAGGAGCAGGACCCGGAGCCCAGCGGCACCCGGTTGGCGAGCAGGTCGATAATCCGCTGCGGGTTGTCCGGTAGCGGCACCACGCCGGGGGCGACCGGGTTCGGCACGTCGATGCTGCCCACCGTCAGGGCCTTGACCCCGGAGGCGGCGGCGGTGGCGAGGACCCGGGACGCGACGGCCACGGCCCACTCCTTGCGGGGCAGGTGGCGGCCGGCCTTGCGGGCAGTGCCCGCGGCGGGGTGGTCGGCAGGGCCGGACCCCACCTCGGCGGCGAGCGCCTTGGCCTGCGCGAGCACCTGCTCGTCGGCCTGGGCGGCGCAGCTGGTCGGCCAGGCCGTGGGTCTTGGCGAGGTTCGTCTCGTAGGTGCTGCGCCCGTCGTCGGTCGTGTGCGGTTGTCCGCGGCGGACTTTCCGACGGGGACGCGGGCGGCCTGCGCGGCGGCGGTGGCCTCGGAGCGGGGTCGGTCGATCTTGACGCTCATGGGTGGTCTTTCACGCGTGGGACCCGGGCCCGCGGGGGGCGCGACGGGTCGAGAGGTGGGGGGTGCGTCGCGGGCGCGGAACGGGCGCGGTGCACGCCGCCCCTGGCTGGCCCCCACCGGGGTCGGGACGGACCTGGGTGGTCCGGTGCTGCGCTGGCTCGACGAGCCTCGCGGCGAGGCATCGTCCACGGATGGGTTGCGGGCTGGCCCCCTGCTAGGGGGCGGGCCGCTACAGCTGGCGGTACGTGCCTCGCCACGAGGCCTAGGTCGGCGCGGTCGGTGGTGCGCCGGGCGACGCGGGGCCCGGCGTGTCCCCGGCGAGCTGCGCGTCGAGGATGACCCGGCCCAGCGTGGCCCGGGCAACAGCCTCGCCCGTGGTGGCGACCAGCAGCTCGACCAGGGCGCCCGCGAGTGAGGCGAGCAATGAGCTGACGACCTCGCTGATCGGCCACAGACCCACACCTCCCGGTCCTTTTCCCGCTAGTCCCTGCGGCGTCCAGAGGCCGGGAGCCCATCGGCGGCACCGACCGGTAACCCGATGCCACGGCGGTTGCGGACCGTTGCGAGCGGTGGGCCGGTTACGGCGGCGAGAACCCGACGCGCTGTCGGCGGAAGCGCGGGCGGTACTCGGTATCGGTGTTGGACCTACCGATCGCGGCTGAGCTCGTGCATGCTGCGCCCGACACGAGACGGTTGGGGGACCACGTGCGCAAGGCGGTGACGACGTTCGCGAGCATGCTGCTGCTGACGGGTTGCGGCGCGAGTAGCGAACCGTCTGCACCGCAGACCACGTCTACGACGGTCACAACGACGACGACCACGCCGGTGGTGACCACGACAGTCCCGACCACGACCATGACGGTCGCGCCGGTGGTCACGACCACTGAGGCCGAGGCCGAGCCGACCTCTGAGCTCACCGTTACCGACGAGCCGACCTACACGCCCGAGACGACGACGGAGCCGACGCAGGGGCCGGAGCCGTGCTCGGGTTACGACCGGTGCGGCCAGGGTCCCCTGCCTCAGTCCGAGGACAGCGGTCCCGGCTGCGGGGGACGTGCAGTGTCAGCGGGGATCTTCAATCCATCTTGCTCGGAGTACCAGGGCTACCTCGACCCCGGCGTCGCGGGCGGTCGTGCCCCGTCGTCCAGCGACATTCAGACGAAGAACGGGTGCGAAGCCGGATACATCACTGGACCTGTGTGCGACCCCTACAGCTGATGAACGGGTGCGAAAGCCAACCAGGGGCGTGGACGGTTGATGACCACCGAGCGCAAACCCAAAGTGAGTCGACCAGTCAGCCCGGACGCCGGCCAGCTCGGCAACCGACTGGGCGGGTCGTGAGACATCTGGGAGTCGAACTCGCCGGGGTTCTTTGACAGCTGGCCGGAGTCCAAGACGCTGACCTTCGCCTGCGACGTCAAGCGGCAGACGGAGATCCCCTCCGAAGTGCAACGATCCTGACGCCGTGTCGGAACGCGTTGGACAGAGAGAAATCGAAGTGCTGATTGAACGCGTCAGTTGCGCAACATGGAGGACAAGTAAGCAATGTAGACGAGTGGTGGGCGTCGGTTCCACGGGTCAACATCCAGTTTTACGATCGGTAGTCCTCAGAGACCAGGCGGTCCACGGGAGCCTCGCCCCATGGGCGTTCGCCACTGGTGCGGCTTGGGAGTAGCCGCCCCGTAGTCGTCACTCGACGGGCCCTCCGAGGTCCCGCTCGTCGGCCTTGAGCTGCCGCGACTGCTACTTGTCGCAGGCGATGCCGTCACCGTCGCGGTCGAGGCCGCTGCGATAACCGGGCTCACCCGCGTAGATCGGGGCAGCTCCTGCTGCCATCGCTTCAGCGCAGCTTGCGTAGCGGATCGCTCCGCCCCCGGCGGCCGGCGGTGAGTAGGTCGGCCGCGGAACGTATGGCGCCTCGGTGGTGGGCGGCGGTGTGTAATCGGGGGTGTTGACGAAGGGCGTCTCGACGGTTGTCGTCGGGGGCGGCGGCGCCAGAGTGGTGGTCGGTGGCGGAGCAGTCGTCGTAGTGGTCGGCAGCGCTGAGGGAGCGGTGGTGGGGACAGTCGTGGTCGGCGACGGCGTGTCCGCTGGGGTGGTCTCGGCCGTGTCGGCGGCGGGCGCAGGCTCGGGGGGCTTCGGCGCGAGGGCGCCGATCAGGATGAACCCGCCGAGCAGGGCGACGACCACCCATGGCCAACGACGGCGCCTCTTCTTGACCGGCGCGCCCGGGCCGGGGGGCGGTGGGACGGGTCCGGCACCAGGGGGCGGCCCGTCCACCCAGTGCCACGATCCGTCCGGACCCTGCTGCTGCGGCACTGCGGTCCCCTCGTTTGTCAGTGTTGACAATGTGATCGTCGCAGAGCAACGCACTGGGCGTGGCGGATTGACCGGTTCGCGCCTTCCAGTGCTCGCGACAGAGCGAGGCGGTCGCGCCAGGGGCCACTCGCTCCCGACCGACCGTCCCGGGGAAGGTCATGACCGGCCGGAGACCGCGACCGGCCGGATGTGGAGAACATCGACGTGTCGGTCTAGGTGGTGGTGCCCTCGCGGACACCGAGCGGGCATCTCCGGACGGCGGGCAACCGTGAGGTCGGTGGCCTGCAGCCGACGAGCACGGCCGCGAGGTCACCACCGGCCACGCACGGCCGCGAACCCAGCCAGCGATGCGCGGTCCCCGGCCGAACTCACCCCGACTTCCTCGGCCGGAGGCGACGGATGCGTCGCCTCTGGCGCCGAGCGGCCGGTCTCAGGCGGTGCTGTCCAGGATCAGCCGGGTGGCCTCCTGCGGCGCGTCCCACTGCGGGAAGTGACCGCACCGCTCGAACCAGTGCAGCACCGCGTCGGGGAACAGCTCGCACGCCCGCTGCGCCTGCTTCGGCACGGTCACCAGGTCACGGCGCCCCCACCCGATGGTGACGCGGCCAGGCGCGGTGCCTGCCGGCGCGCCCTCCTGCTTCGGCCCGGTGATCAACGCGTCCAGCGCAGGGCCCGTCGACGGGGCCTCCGCCAGCCCGAGCACGTCCGGCAGCACGGTCTCGCGCGAGAGCGCCCAGGGCCGTGCGGACAGCTGCGCCAGCAGCGCGGTCCTGCCCACGGCGTTGCCGAGCAGGAACGGCACCCTGCCCCGCAGCGCCCGGACCAGGGCGACCGACGGCTTCAGCGTCGCTCCGAACACGCGCCGCTCGCGGTCGCTCCAGAAGCCACCGGGGTCCAACGCGACCGTGTCGCCGCCGATCCCCCGCCGTGCCAGCTCCAGCACGATCCGACCGCCCATCGACTGGCCGACGGTGGAGACCCCGTCCAGACCCTGCTCGCGGATGAAGTCCACGACGGAGTCGGTCAGGGTCGCGATCGAGACCTCGCCGGAAAGCGGTGGCGTCTCGCCGAACCCCGGCAGGTCGACCGCGATCACCTCACGGTGCTGCGCCAGCTGGTCGATGAGCGGGGCCCACGACCGCCAACCCGCGCCTAGACCGTGCACGAGCAACAGCGGTGGGCCACTTCCGCGCCTGACCTGGTTCAACGTCATTTCAGCAACGCTAACCCTCTCGCGCCCGGCTCCCCCAAACGAACGACCGCGAGACGAGCCCACCGACCACGTGTCCCGAACCTCCCGGTGATGACACAGTGCTGTCGTCACCACCGACACCCGCCCAGGGACACCCGCTGGACTGTGCACCAGCTAGCACCTGGCGCGGCAGAGATCCGGGACAGGGGCGTGAGCATGGGCGCGAGGATCACGGTGGTCCGCTCGGCCGAGCTGCGGGGACGGCACGGCACCTACACCGTGAGCATCGACGGCAGCGCCGCCGGTCAGCTCGGGCGCGGACAGTCCCTATCCAGCCAGCTCGGCGCCGGGCAGCACACGGTGTCGGTCGTCCGCGACGCCCAGCACACGAGCCCCACCAGGAAGCTCGATCTCGCCGACGGTGACCACGTCACCCTCCACGTCTCGTTCATCTCCGAACGGGCCGCCTACGTGCGATCACCCACCCGGCCCAGCGACCACCTCGTCCTGAGCACCGAGCCGCCGGAGGAGAGCACGACGGCGATCCCTGGCCACGCCCGCACGCGGCTGCTGCTCCTCGCGGCCGGGTTTGCCGCGCTGGCGGTGGGCCTCGTCGCCCCGGCAGGTCCGGTGAAGCAGGTCGGCTACGCGGTGTGGGTCGTGGCCGTCGCCGTCGGGTTCGTCCTGGTCGTCCGGCACATGCGCCACCTCTACCGGTCGCCACGGGCGGACGACGCTCACCGGGGTCGCAGCGGGGACCGACCGTGACGGGTCGTGGCGCGCGCGTCGTCGACCGGTCTCGTGCGGTATCCCCACAGAGACCGCCACACTGGGACGGTGAGCACCGCGCTGCCCTCCGCCCGCGAGCTCGACGCCGCTGAGCACGAGCTGGTCGAGCTGGCCCGGGCCTGCATCGACGCCGCTACCGACGCCGGTCCGGACGAGGACGGCGTGCACACGATGGGTGCAGCCGTGCGGGCGGCTGACGGCCGGTGCTTCGTCGGCGTGAATCTCTACCACTTCACCGGCGGGCCGTGCGCCGAGCTCGTCGCCCTCGGGGCCGCCCGGGCACAGGGGGCTCGGGGCATCACGACCGTCGTCGCCGTCGGCAACCACGGGCGCGGACCCCAGTCCCCCTGCGGCCGTGACCGTCAGGTCCTGCTCGACCTGCACCCCGGCGCGCGGGTCCTGCTGCCCACACCGGACGGGGTCCGCAGCGTCGCCGTGGCCGACCTGCTCCCCCTGTCCTTCGTCGCCCCCTGCTCCTGAGCACCTCTTCACACCCTGGCTCCGTCTACTCCGGACGCGGGTGGACCCGTCGGTGCTCGTCGACGCCGTGCCCCTCGGCCCGGAGCAGCGGCGCCTGCACCGCAGCCAGGTCGCCGTAGAGCCGGCCACCGGCGGGCAGCACCCGCCACCACGGCAGGTCAGGCATCCCGCGCAGCACGTTGGCCACCGCCTGGCCGCCCATCTCCCGCCCCGCCAGCTCCCCCACCTCGCCGAAGGTGACCAGGTCGCCCGGGGGCAGGGCCGCCACCACGTCGATGACCGCCCGCTGGAACGGCGTCGGCACGTGTCCCGCCGGCCAGGGCCGGGCCTTGGGGTGCGGCACCGCGGCCGGTGCAGGGCGGTGCGGCTTCCTCGGCACGGCGCACAGCGTGCCACGGGGCCCGGCGGCGGGAGCGCCCGACGGACCTGCCGGGCCGTCAGTCCGCCGGGCCCGTGGCGATGGTCCGCCAGAGCGTGTCGGTCACCCGGTCGGCGAGGTCGCGGCCCCCGCTGCCCCCCTGCAGGAAGTCGCCGAAGAAGCTGCCGAAGCACAGGGTGGTGATGACGTCGAGGTCGACGTCGTCGCGCACGTGCCCCTGCTCCTGCAGGTGCTCGAGCACGTCGCGCAGCAGCGCCGTGCGGGGCACCACGGCGCGGTCACGCAGCAGCTCGAGCAGCTCGGGGTTGCGCGGCTGCTCCCCGATGAAGCCGCCCTGCAGGACGATCGCGTCCGGGTTGTGGAAGCACGGGTCGACCCGGCGCACCGCCTCGCCGAACGCCTCCCGCGGCGGCATCGCCGTCGGGTCGAGCTCGGTGGTGCTGGCCAGCTGCGCCCGGAAGCCCCAGTCGAGGGCGTCGACGACGAGCTCGAGCTTGCCGGCCCACCGTCGGTAGATGGTGGGACGCGACACCCCGGCGTCCGCGGCGACGTCGCCCAGGGTCATCCCGGAGAACCCGTCGACCACGAGGCGGCGACGGGCGGCGAGGATGATGGCCTCGTCGAGGCTGGCGTCGCGCGGGCGGCCACCCGCGCTGGTGCGCGGGGACCCGGGCCGCGCGTCGGCGGTCGTCTCCTGCTCCGCCTGCGGCTGCTCCACGGCCTGCACCCTACGAGCCGGATGGTCCCGCCGGACCCGGGCACGGGGCACCGGCACCCGGCTCACCGTGGACCGTGACGACGTCGGACAGGGGCTCCCGCGGGGTGGTCAGCGCGTTGAGGGGGTCGCGGGGGTCGGCGTGCCCGAGGGCGACCCCGCACACCACGATCTCGTCGTCGGCGATCCCCAGGTGTCGCCGCAGCACGGCGTGGAAGTCCACGAACGACGCCTGCGGGCAGGTGTCGAGGCCGTGCTCGCGGGCCGAGAGCATCAGTGCCTGCAGGAACATCCCGGCGTCGATGAGCGCGCTGTCGAGCGGGTGGGCGCTGACGGTGAGGACGAGACCCACCGGGGCGCCGAAGAACTCGTAGTTGCGACGGTGGTGGCGGGCCCGGCCGGCGCTGTCGGCGCGGTCGACCCCCAGGGTCTGCTGGTACAGCTGCTGACCGAACTCGGTGCGACGGGTGCGGAACGGCTCGGGCCACGCCTCGGGCTCGGGCTGGTACTCGTACCCCGGCTGGACCTCGCGCTCCTCGTGGTCGAGCGCTTCCCACAGTGCCTCGGCGAGCCGACGCTTGGCCTCACCGAGGACCACGTGCACCCGCCACGGCTGCACGTTCGAGTTGCTGGCCGACAGCGCCGCCGCACCCACCAGCTGCTCCACCACGCGCAGCGGTACCGGGGTCGGCCGGAACGCGCGCACGCTGCGCCGGGTGCGCAGCGCGTCGCTGACGGACGTGGCGGTCCGACCGCCCGACACGTCGGGGTCCCGCGCGGGCGCGGGGCTGACCTCGACCATCGTCAGGCCGCGTCCGGGGCGGTGATGTCGTAGAAGATGCGACCGGCGGGGAGGAAGAACAGCGCGATGACCGCGCCGCCGCGCACCTCCGGGTAGTGGTGGCTGGCGGGCTCGGGCGCCGTCCACCCGGCGCCCTGCCACCCGCGCGGGCCCCCGAGCTGTGCGTCGCGGTCCAGCGGCACGACCATGTTGATCTCGCCGTAGGGGTGCTGGTGGTACTCGCCCCGGAAGGCCGGGACGCTGCTCATGTACACCGCGGTGATGCTGAACCAGCTGAGGCGCTCCTGCGGCTGGGCGATGCGGCTGCGCCGGTAGGCCGGACCGCCCACCTCCTCGTGGGCCGCCCATCCCTGCTCGACGCCGTCGGTGATCATCGCGGCCAGGTCGTCCCACACCGGGGTCCCCGGGCCGTGGTGGGTGTTCAGCCACCCCTCCAGCTCCGCGCCGGCGGTCCGGTTCCGGATGGAGGTCAGGAACGGTTCGCTCCGCGTGATCAGGTCCTCGGCCGATGCGGTCACGGTGCCTCCTCGTCGTCGTCCGGGCGCCGGGTCGCGCCTGGTGCACCGACGCTAAGCCGCTGATCCGTTACGTGCAACACCTGTAACTTAACTGCTGCGCCCCAGCCCACGACTGCCGGACGTGGACCGGGGCGCGCCGTCCCTGCTCAGCCCGACCCGCCGGGTCAGAGCCGGGCGCCGCCGGAGGCCTCGATGCGCTGGCCGGTGATCCAGCCGCCCGTGGCCGTGGCCAGCCCGGCGACGGCACGCCCGACGTCCTCGGGGGTGGCCAGGCGCCGGAGTGCGGCCGCGTCGATCATCGCCTGCTGCAGGGCGGGGTCGGAGCGCAGGTGGCCCCCGCCGAAATCGGTGGGGACGGCCCCGGCGGCGACCACGTTGGCGGTGATGCCCCGGCCGCCGTACTCCAGCGCCTGGTAGCGGGTGAGCACCTCGAACGCCCCCTTCGCTGCGGCGTAGGGGCCCGACCGCGCGAACGTCATCCGCGTCAGCGCGCTCGAGATGTTGACGATGCGTCCGCCGTCGGACAGCACCGGCTCGAGGGCCTGGGTGAGGAAGAGCGGCCCCTTGAGGTGGACGGCGAGGACCTCGTCGAGCTCGGCCTCGGTCGTGTCCTGCAGCAGGCTGTACAGCCCGGTGCCGGCGTTGTTGACGAGGACGTCGAGGGTGCCGCCGGCCAGCTCGCCGCGCAGCCGGTCGGCGAACGGGCCGAACGACGCGACGTCGGCCACGTCGAGCCGCAGCGCCGCCCCGCGGCGGCCCCGGGACCCTATCTCGGCGACGACCTGCTCGGCGTCGGTCGCGCTGCTGTTGTAGGTGATGGTCACGTCGACCCCGGCGTCGGCGAGGGCCAGGGCGGTCGCGCGGCCGAGGCCGCGGCTGCCGCCGGTGACGAGGGCCGTCGGGGTGTGGTTGTCGTTGCTCATGTCCCCGACCGTGCGCCCCCGGACGACGCCCGTGAAGAGACCTGTCCACCCAGGGATCCGCGGTCCCTGGCTGACGGTGGCCGCGCGGCCGAGGATGGGACCCGTGGACCGTGAGCTGCTCGCCGACTTCCTGCGCCGCCGCCGTGCGGCGCTGCAGCCCGAGGACGTGGGTCTGGCCCGGACCGCACGGCGACGCACCAGCGGGCTGCGCCGCGAGGAGGTGGCGATGGTGACGGGCATGTCCAGCGACTACTACACCCGCCTGGAGCAGCAGCGGGGGCCGCAACCCTCCCCCGGGATGCTCGCCGCCCTGAGCCGCGCGCTGCGGCTGAGCCTGGTCGAGCGGGACCACCTCTACCGGCTCGCCGGCCACGCCCCGCCGCGCAGCGACGTCCGCTCCGACCACGTCGCGCCCGGGGTGCGGCGCGTGCTCGACCGGCTCGACACCCCGGCGATGGTCACCAACGACCTCGGGGAGGTGCTCGCGCAGAACGGGTCCGCGGTCGCGCTGCTCGGCGACGAGTCCCGCTTCGCCCCCGGTGACCCGGACCGGTCGCGGTTCCACCGCTGGTTCACCGACCCCCGCGAGCGGGACCTGCACCCGGTCGCGGAGCACGAGCGGTACTCCCGCTCCTACGTCGCGGTGCTCCGGCTCGCCACCGGCCGACACCCCCGTGACCCGCGGGGACGCGCCCTCGTCGACGCCCTGCTGGCCACCTCCGCGGAGTTCGCGTCGATGTGGTCCGAGCACGACGTGGCGTGGCGGCCCGGCCCGCACCGCAAGACGTTCCTGCACCCCGTCGTCGGCACGCTCGAGCTCGACTGCGAGGAGCTCTCGGCGCAGGAGGACTCGCAGATCCTGCTGGTCTACACCGCGACCCCGGGCACCGGGTCCGCCGAGCGGTTGCGGCTGCTCGACGTCCTGGGCGGCGGCACCGTCGTCGAGGACGCCACCCGGTCGCGCTCACCTCGGCCCGCCGGGTGAGGCCCCGTGCGACGATCCCCCGGTGTCCTCCCCCGCCCCGCCGCCGGCTGCGCCCCGCCGGGGCCGTCCCGGCTACGACCAGGAGACGGTGCTGCGCCGCGCGATCGAGCTGTTCATCGCGAAGGGCTACGAGGCCACCAGCATCGGGGCTCTCGCCGCGGAGCTGGGGCTGACGAAGTCCGCCATCTACCACCACGTCCCGAGCAAGGAGGCGCTGCTCTCGGCCGCGCTGGACGAGGCGCTCGACGGGCTGGCCGTGGCCGTCGACGCGGCCGCCCGGGCCGCCCCGGGCACCAGCGCGCACCAGCGGCTGCGCACCGCGATCGAGGAGTCGGTGCAGATCCTGCTCGACCACCTGCCGGCCGTGACGCTGCTGCTGCGGGTGCGGGGCAACAGCGAGGTCGAGCGCCGGGCGCTCGCGCGGCGGCGGCACGTCAGCGAGCAGCTGGCGACGCTCGTCCGCGCGGCCGTGGACGAGGGGTCGCTGCGCGCGGACGTGCCGCCGGAGGTCATCAGCCGCTTGGTGTTCGGCATGGTCAACTCGCTGGTCGAGTGGTACCGCCCCGGCGGGCCGGTCGACGGCACGATGCTCGCGCGGTGGGTGACGACCCTGGTGTTCGACGGCCTCGACCGCCCCGGTGCCACCGGATCGGCCCCGTCCAGCTAGGACGGTCCAGCGTGGTCAGGCGTCGAAGTCGACCGTGACGGCGTCGGAGACCGGGAACGTCTGGCACGTCAGGACGTAGCCGCGGGCGACCTCGTCGTCGTCGAGCGCGTAGTTGCGGCGCATGTCGGCCTCGCCGGAGACCAGCTGCGCCCGGCACGTCCCGCACACCCCGCCCTTGCAGGCGAAGGGCAGGTCGTTGCGGGTGCGGGCCGCGCCGTCGAGCACGGACTCGGCCTTCGGGGAGGCGGCGGTGGTGGTCCGGCCGTCCAGCACGAGGGTGACCTCGCTGGTGTCGCCCTTGACGACGTCGTCGCGGCGCGCCACCTCCGGGGGCGGCTCGTCGACGAAGAACAGCTCGGCGTGCACCTTCTCCGGGCTCACCCCGAGCTCGGTGAGCACCTCCCGGGCGTCGCCGACCATCCCGAACGGCCCGCACAGCCAGACGTGGTCGACGCTGCGCACCGGCACCAGCGTGGTCAGCAGCCGCCGCAGCCGGTCGGCGTCGAGGCGGCCGGAGAACAGCTCGACGTCGCGCGGCTCGCGGGAGAGCACGTGGACCAGGTCGAGCCGCGGGCCGTAGCGGTTCTTCAGGTCGGCGAGCTCCTCGGCGAACATGACCGACCGCGAGGTCCGGTTGCCGTAGAGCAGCGTGACGCGGGAGCCGGGGTTGGCCAGCACGGTGGTGGCGATGGACAGCATCGGGGTGATGCCTGAGCCGGCCGCGATGCACAGGTGCCGGCCCGCCTCGGCGGCGTCGGCCCGGAAGCTGCCCGTGGGCGGCGCCACCTCGACGACGTCACCGACGGCGAGACCGCGCACCAACCAGCTCGAGAACAGCCCGTCGGGGATCTCCCGCACCCCCACCCGGGGCGCGGAACCCGCCGGGGCGCAGATGGAGTAGGACCGGCGGTGGTCCTGGCCGTCGACCGTGCGGCGCAGCGTCAGCGACTGCCCGGCGTGGAAGGCGAAGGTGGACGCCAGCTCGGCGGGCACCTCGAAGGTCACGGCGGTCGCGTCGTCGGTCAGCGGCTCGACCGCGGCCACCCGCAGCTCGTGGAAGGCCGTGCGGGCCATGCTCAGATCTCCTTCACGTGCTCGAACGGCTCCAGGCACGCCGTGCAGCGGTAGGCGGCCTTGCAGGCGGTGGGGCCGAACTCCGAGACCACCCGCACCTCGTCGGACCCGCAGCGCGGGCAGCTCAGCGGCCGCCGGGTGGGGACGAGGGTCAGCGGCACCGGGCCGTCGTGCCGCGGGGCCGGGCCGGGGGCGGAGATCCCGTGCGCCACCAGCGCGGCCCGCCCCCGCTCGGTGATCCAGTCGCTGGACCACGCCGGGTGCAGGCTGACCGCGACGCGGACGTCGGGGAACCCGTGGTCGCGCAGGGTGTGCACCAGGTCGTCGCGCATCGTGGCCATGGCCGGGCACCCGGAGTAGGTGGGGGTGATGGTGACGGTGAGGGCGTCGCCGTCCTGCTCCACGGCCCGGAGCACCCCGAGGTCGGCCAGGGTCAGCATCGGCATCTCCGGGTCCCGCACTTGCTCGGCGAGCGCGCGGGCCTCGGCGAGGCGGGGGGCGGTCACCCCGTCGGCGGTCACCACCGGCCCTCCGGGTGCGCCCGGGCCACCACCTGCATCTCGGCGAGCAGCCGGCCCATGTCCTCGGTGTGGCGGCCGTGGCGACCGGTGCCGCCGCTGACCGCGCCGGTGCGGGGCACGGTGGGCCGGTCGACCCCGCTGACGGAGAACACCTGCTCCAGCAGCACGGCGACCTCGTCGGCGAGCACCGACGGGTCCACCCCGAACCCCTGCGCCGCGGCGGCCCGCTCGACGTCGCAGGCCTCGAACAGCTCGTCGTGCAGCGGCCACACCAGGTCGAGGCCGGCCAGCAGGCGCCGGCGGGACTCCGCGGTGCCGCGGGCCAGGGTGAGGAACCACCGGCCGGCGTAGTCGCGGTGGTAGCGCAGCTCCTTGACGCCCTTCGCGGCGATCGCGGCGAGCACCGGGTCGCGGCTGGTGGTGAGGCGCTGCAGCAGGGCGAGCCGGTGGGTCGAGAAGACCAGCAGCCGTGCGGTGCTCACGGCGAAGTCCTCGTTGGGGGGCTCGACGAGGCGGACGTTGCGGAACGCCTGCTCGTCGCGGAAGAACGCCAGGGCGTCCTCCGCGGGCACGGGCGAGCCGGCGGGCAGCACCGGCACCACGGCGGCGTCGGCGGCGGCCGCGCGGGCCAGCAGCAGGCGGGCCTGCCCGAGCAGGTCGAGCGCGACGTTGGCCAGCGCGATGTCCTCCTCGAGGTCGGGCGCGTTGCTCGCCCACCCGGAGAGCCGGTGGGCGTAGACGAGCGCGTCGTCACCGAGCATCAGGCAGTACTGGGCCAGCGTCGCCGCGTCGACCCCGTCGGGGATCGTGGTGTCGACGCCGGCCAGCGGGTCCTCGAAGTCGGTGCCGAACGCCCACTGCGCGTCCGAGGACCCCGCGTCGTCACCGGTGAGGCCGTCGTAGACCGAGCCGTGGTCCTTGGTTCCGTCGTGGCTCACGGGACCCTCCTCACATGTGGGGGACGTCGTCGGGGATCGAGTAGAAGGTGGGGTGGCGGTAGACCTTGTCCCCCGCCGGGGCGAAGAGCGGGTCCTTCTCGTCCGGGCTCGACGCCGCGACCGCGTCGGAGCGCACCGCCCAGATGCTGACGCCCTCGTTGCGGCGGGTGTAGACGTCCCGGGCGTGGCGCAGGGCCATCGCGTCGTCCGCCGCGTGCAGCGAGCCGACGTGGACGTGGTTCAGGCCCCGCTTGCCGCGCACGAAGATCTCGTAGAGCGGCCACTCCCCCGACGGCTCCTCCCCCAGGCCGGTGGGCACGCCGTCGAGCGGGACCGCACCGTGCCCACCGTCGGCGCTGAAGTCCTGGCCGGCGCCGTCGGCGGAGCCGTCCTTCCGCGTCACGACGCGTCCTGCTGCCGGCGGGCGAACGCCGTGGCGGCGTCGCGGACCCAGGCGCCGTCCTCGTGCGCGCGGCGGCGGTGCGCGAGCCGCTGCGCGTTGCACGGGCCCGAGCCCCGGACCACGGCCGCGAACTCGTCCCAGTCGGGCTGGCCGAAGTCGTGGTGACCGCGCTCGGCGTTCCAGCGCAGGTCCGGGTCGGGGAACGTCACGCCGAGGGCCTCCGCCTGCGGGACGGACATGTCCACGAACTTCTGGCGCAGCTCGTCGTTGGTGTCGCGCTTGATGCCCCAGGCCATCGACTGCGCGGTGTTGGGCGAGTCGCCGTCGGGCGGGCCGAACATCATCAGCGCGGGCCACCAGAACCGGTCCACCGACTCCTGCACCATGGCCCGCTGGGCGTCGGTGCCGCGCATCATCGTCGCAAGCAGCTCGTAACCCTGGCGCTGGTGGAAGGACTCCTCCTTGCACACCCGCACCATGGCCCGGCCGTAGGGCCCGTAGGAGGTGCGGCACAGCGGCACCTGGTTGGCGATGGCCGCGCCGTCGACGAGCCAGCCGATGGTGCCGACGTCGGCGTAGGACAGGGTGGGGTAGTTGAAGATCGACGAGTACTTCTGCTTGCCGGCGATCAGCTTCTCGGTCAGCTCCTGGCGGGAGACGCCGAGGGTCTCGCAGGCCGAGTACAGGTAGAGCCCGTGCCCGGCCTCGTCCTGCACCTTGGCCAGCAGGATCGCCTTGCGGCGCAGCGACGGCGCCCGGCTGATCCAGTTGCCCTCCGGCTGCATCCCGATGATCTCGGAATGGGCGTGCTGGGCGATCTGGCGGACCAGCGTGGAGCGGTACCCCTCCGGCATCCAGTCCCGCGGCTCGATGCGGTCGTGGCGCGCGATCGTGGCGTCGAACCCGGCCTGCAGGTCGGCCTCGGGCACGGCGGGGGCGTCGGGGGTCGTGGTCACGGTTCCTCCAGGGGGGTCCGGTCGTGCCCGCTCTCGCACCCGCGTCGTGCTGACGAATACAGAACGTTCGGTCAGGAATACTGTGGCACGCCGCGCCGCCCGACGCAACGGGCATGCGGCAGCGGGGTCGGCTCGCACCGCCGAGCGGCCCACGCCAGGATGGGCGCATGGACGCGACGACGGAGTGGGCAGAAGCACAGGCACGGGTCATCGAGCTGACCGGGGGCCTCTCGGAGCAGGCGCTCGCGGTGCGGGTCCCCGCGTGCCCGGACTGGACGGCGCAGGACCTGCTCGCCCACATGATCGGGGTCGACGCGGACATCCTGGCCGGCACGGGTGACGACGGGGACCTCGACGCCTGGACCCAGGCGCAGGTCGACGCCCGCCGCGGCCGGGACCGCGACGCGCTGCACGCCGAGTGGCGCACGATGACCGAGCCCGTCCAGGAGTGGATGCGGGAGAACAACACCCGCCCGCTCGGGGACGTCATCATCCACGAGCAGGACCTGCGCGGCGCCCTCGACGTGGCCGGCGCGCGCGACACCGCCGGGCTCGCCGCGCTGCGCGACCGCATGGCCGACGGCTTCGACCAGGCCGTGTCCGACGCCGGTCTCGCGCCGGTGCACCTGGTCAGCGAGACCTGGACCCACGAGACCCACGACGGCGAGCCCGGCCTGGTGCTCACCGCCTCCGAGTTCGACCTGACCCGGGCGCTGATGACGCGCCGCTCGGCGGCCCAGCTGCGCTCCTGGGTGACCTCGGGGGACGTCGAGCCGTACCTGGCCAGCTTCGGCGCCCTGGGCGACCTGCCCACCGAGGACCTCCAGCACTGACGCCGTGACCCACGGGGCGCTCCCCCGGCACGCGGGCTACGCCGGGTGCCGGGGAGGGCGGGCGAGGACGAGCACGGCCACGATGCCGACGGCGGCGAGAGCCACGTAGCCGGACGCGATCTGCACCAGGTCGAACGTCGTCGTGAGCCGTCCCGCGACCAGGCTGGGCACCGCGGCGCTGCTGTAGTTCAGCAGGAACACCGTCGACAGCAGCCCGGCGCGGTCGGCGGCCGAGGTCCGGGCGAGCAGGGTCCGCATCCCGCCCGTCTGGGCCGCGCCCGTGGCCACGCCGGCCGCGAGGCTGACGAGCAGGAACGGGACCACCGCACCCGCCCGCAGCGTCAGCAGGATCCCGCCCAGGCACACCGCGTAGGCGAGCACGGCGACGCGCATGGTCAGGTCGGGTCGCACCCGCGCGGTCAGCGGACCACCGAGGACGGCCAGCAGCGAGAACGAGGCGAACACCGCCCCCGCGGTCAACGACGCGTCGGACCCGAGCTGCTGCTGCGCGATCGCGGGGCCGAACGCCTGGAAGAAGCCGCCCAGCGACCAGACCGAGAGGATCAACCCGGCCATGGCCAGCAGCGGCCGGCCGGCCCCGGCCGGGACGAGGACGCGGGGCCGCAGCGAGGCCAGCGCCGGGCGCACGCTGCCGCGCCGGGTGCCCCTGCGCGGGACCGTCTCCGGCCCGAGGGCGACGAGCCCGGCCACGACGACCAGCAGCACGGCCACCACGGAGTAGGTGAGCTGACGGGGATCGGGTGCGTCGTCGACCAGGGCGCCGGAGAGCAGCGCCCCCAGCGGGATGCCGAGCAGCGGCGCGGCGGTGGTGACCACCGCGGGCAGCCAGGCCCGGCGCTCGGGGGCGCAGTCGACGACGTAGGCCCCCAGCGCGCTGGAGGCCATCCCGATGGCCAGGCCCTGCAGCAGCCGCCCGCCCAGCAGCGGCTCCAGGCCGTCCACCCCGAGCAGGACCACCAGGCCGAGCGCGGAGACGAGCAGCGCCACGACGCCGACGGGCCTGCGCCCCAGGTGGTCCGACAGCCGGCCCAGCACCAGCAGCGACACCGCCGCCGCCGACAGGTACGCGGCCGTGGCGACCGACAGGTCGGCGTTGGTCAGCCCGTCCCCGCCCCGGTAGGTGTTGTACAGCGGGATGGGCGTCCCGGCGGACACGAACACCAGCAGCAGCGCGGTCGACGCGACGGCGAACCAGGCCCCCCGGGGCAGCCGGGCCCGGACCTCGGCGGCGGGCACGGTCGCGGGACTCCTCGGGGTGGACGGTCCTGGCACGAGTGGTCAGGCGGCCACCCCAGGAGGACGCGTCACCCTCCCACAGCGACGGCGGGACCCGCCTCGCGCCGGGCCGTGGCGGCCCCTCCGGCGTCGGTGCTCCGCCAGCACCGCGCCGGTGCGACGGCTAGCGTCGTCGGTGCTGCCCCTGCCCCTGGTCGCGTCCCGACGCCCGCGCCCCAGGAGCACCCCATGTCGATCGACCCCGACGCACCCCGGCCGACGGCGAGCGGCGCGCCCCGGATCACCCGGGTGGTCCCGACCGTGCGGCGCACCGCGACCCGCCTGCTCGACCGGGTGCGGACGCACCGGGCGGGGACGCTGCCGACACCGGGGGCGAAGGACTACACGGCGGCCTTCGCCGACGCCCCCGTCGGCATGGCGCTCACCGACCTCGACGGCGTGCTCCTCGCCGTGAACCCCGCCCTGTCCCGGCTGCTGGGGGTGGCCCCGGCCGACCTCGCGGGCTCCACGCTCTTCGACGTCACCCACCCCGACGACTTGTGCGCCGCGTCCGCGGCGTGCTCGCTGCTGCGCGAGGGCCCCGCCACGTCGGCGGTGGTCCCGGTGCGGCTGCGCGGCGCGGGGGCGGCGTGGGTGCCCGTCCGGGTGTCCACCGCCACGATCCGCGCGACCGCCGGGCACGCGGCCCACCTGGTGATGCACGTGGAGGACGAGACGGCGCACCACGCCCTGGCCGAGCAGCTGCGCCTGGCGTCGTTGCACGACCCCCTCACCCGCCTGCCGAACCGCACGCTCTTCCTCGAGCGGCTCGCCCACGGGGCCACCCGGCACCGGCGCACGGGATCGCCGCTGTCCGTGCTGTTCTGCGACGTCGACGACTTCGCCGCGGTCAACAACCGCCACGGCCACCACGCCGGCGACGCGGTGCTCGTCGCCGTCGCCGACCGGCTGCGCGAGACGGTGCGGCCCGGGGACACCGTCGCCCGCCTCGGCGGGGACGAGTTGGCGGTCATCGCCGAGGGCGCCGACGCGGCCCGCGCCCGCATCATCGCCCAGCGGGTCGCCGCCGTGCTGGCCACGCCGGTGAGCCTCGACGACCGCGCGATCGAGGTGACCGTCTCCATCGGCAGCGCGACGTCCGACGGCCCCGTGCCCGACCCCGCCGACCTGCTGCGGGAGGCGGACGGCGCGATGTACCGCGCGAAGCTGGGGCGTCCTCCCGGCTGACCCGGTCCCGGCACCGGGAGCGCGGCACACGCACCTGTGGGCAACCTCGTTGCGCACACCACGACCGGTGTGGTCTGCTCTCCCGGCACGACCAGGGTGGGCCGACCGGCCCGCCCCGCTGTGGACCCGGCCTGGACCGCGCCGCGTCGCCCCCCACGCAGCAGCTCCCGGCGCTCGAGCGCCGACGGGTCCACCTCCGACCGGAACTCTCGCCCCCGAGCCGGCTGCCCGCGCCCCCGCAGCCCCGGACCCACCTCGTCACCCTCACCGGGCGACGGGGTGTGAACCCACCCGGTGAGCTGCCCCCCTCGTCGCGCTCACCGGGTGGTGGGGGTTGCCCGCTGATCTGACACCCATTCGGAGACAGCATGATCCGGACCGAGCAGCTCGACCCACCCGCGCGGGCCGACGGGGCCGCCGCGGGGTGCGCCCTGCTGCCCGTGGCCTACGCCCGGGTGGCGCGGGCCGACCCGGTCGGTCTCGGGCACGCGGTGGCGACGTTGAACCACTCGGTGTCGACGCCGGACCGCCACGAGGCCCTGCTCGCCGGTGCCGCGGACGTCGCCCGCCGGTGGCTGCCCGACCCCGTCGGAGTGGTGCTCACCTCGGAGACGCACCCGCTCGCGGTCGTGGTCGGCGACCCCCGGCTGCTGCACACCCACCGCCTGCTGCACGGCCGCGGCACCGCAGCGCGGCGGCCCGCCGGGCCGCCGGACGTCGTCGCCGCGGACCCGCTGGAGCTGGGTACGGCCGCGGCGACCGTCGGGGTCCGCTCCTGCCTGGCGGCCCCGCTCGTCCGCGGCGCCGTCCGGTGGGGGTCGATCACCCTGTACAGCCGCGTGGACCTCGGGCCCTGCCCCCTCGTGGGTGACCGGCTCGTGGTGCTCGGCGACCTGGTGGGCCGGGGCCTGGCCGAGCACGCCGAGCTGACGGCGACGCGGTCGACCGTCGAGCAGCTGCGCCGGGCGATGGACCACCGCGGGGTCATCGAGCAGGCCAAGGGCATCCTCATGGCCGTGCACCGCATCGACGCCGGGTCGGCCTTCGCCCTGCTCAGCGCGCGCTCGCAGGACGCCAACGTCAAGGTCCGCGACCTCGCCGCCGCGTTCGTCGCCGACCACACCACACCAGGACCCACCGCGCCGCGCACCTAGGGCACCCCGCCGGCGACCGGCCGCCTACCGGCCGGGGTCGAGCTCGTGCTCACCGCGGCGACGGACGTCGCGGTGCGGGGTCAGACCCGGTCTGCCACCGGCGCGAGCGGGGAGGTCGAGCGGACCCGGACCGTGAGCAGCGCGGCCACCGCCACGCCGACCAGGATGGCGAGCATCGCGACGTAGCCGACCGCACCGCTGGCCAGCGCCATGACCGCCGGCAGCAGGAAGCCGACGTAGGCGAGGGCGTAGTACCACCCCGTGACGCGGGCCAGGGCGGCCGGCGCCACCGCGCGGCGGAGCTCGAGCAGGCCGGCCAGCAGCGCCAGCCCGTAGCCGGCGCCAAGCACGGTGGCCGCCCCCAGCGCCACCCACGGGGAGACGAGCACGGCGGCGAGCACGGCCGCCACCAGACCACCGCACACCACCGCCAGGGCCACCAGCGCCGCGCGGGCGTCGTGCGGCCGGTCGAGCCGGTGGGCCACCCGCTGCACCAGCACCCCCGCCCCCAGCGCGCACACCGTCAGCAGCGTCGAGTACGCCAGGCCGAGCGAGCCGAGGCGGTCACCCACCAGCTGCGGCAGCACCGCGTAGGCCACCCCCAGCGAGCCGAACACCCACGGCGCCAGCGGGACCACGACCCACGCGACGCGTCGCAGCCCACCGGGCAGGAACACCGTCGCCGACGCCTCCCGCACCGTGCCGCGCCCCCGGGTCTCGCGCCCGCGCAGGACGAGCAGCAGGACCGGCGCGCACAGCACGGCGTGCACCAGGTAGGGCAGCACCTCCGGGTCCGGACCCCACTGCGCCAGCACCCCGGCCACCCCCGGGCCCAGACCGAGCCCGACCGTGAGCCAGGCCGCACCGCGGCGCACCCCGAGGTCGCCGGGCGTGCGGAGGTCGAGGTCGGTGAGCTCGCGGACCCACGTCGTCCCCACGGCCATCGCCGAGGCCACCCCCACCCCCGTGACGAGGCGGCCGGCCACCAGCCAGCCCAGGCCCAGCGGGCCCGCGGCCAGGCACAGGCTCGACACCAGCGAGGCGAGCACGCCGAGCAGCACCACGGGCCGGCGCCCCACCCGCTCGGCCAGGCCGCCCAGGACGAGCAGCGCGGGGGCCAGCCCGATCACGTAGGCGCCGAGCAGGCCGTCGACGACCACCGGGGAGTACCCGGCCTCGCGGTACAGGCCGAGCAGCGGGGTGAACTGGTTGCCGCCCCAGCCGCACACGAGGACCGCGGCTGCGGCGGGGAGCCACCGCGGGGTCACCTCGACGTCACGCGAGGGGCCACCGCGCCCACGCTCACGGCAGGAAGCTGATGACGACGTAGATGCCCGCCGTGCCCAGCACGGTCATGAGGATCGTCAGCCGGCTCGGGTGGTTGGCGTGGGCCTCGGGCAGGATGTCGCTGGCCCCGATGTAGAGCAGGAACCCGGCGAAGACGCCGAGGTAGAGGAGCAGGTCCTCCTCGGGCACGGTGAACAGCAGGGTCAGCGCCGCGCCGATCAGCGGCGCGGCCGCGTCCAGGGCCAGCAGGGCCAGCGCCCGGCCGCGCTCGTTGCCGTGGGCGAGCATGAGCGCGACGGTGTTGAGCCCGTCGGCGAAGTCGTGGGCGATGACGGCGATCGCCACCGCCAGGCCGACCGTCGGGTTGACCTGGAACGCCAGGCCGATGCCGATCCCGTCGGTTAGGCTGTGGGCGGACAGCGCGAGCGCGGAGGCCAGCCCCACCGTCGGGTGGTGGTGCGCGCCGTACTCGGCCTCGTGCGAGTGGTGCAGCAGCAGCGACTTCTCCAGCACGTGGAACCCGAGGAAGCCGGCCGCGAGCCCGATCATGGGGGTGCGGAACGCGGTGTCCGTCCGCGCCGACAGCTCGGCGATCTCGGGCAGCAGGTCGAAGGCCACCACCCCGACGATGACTCCGGCGCTGAACCCCAGCACCAGGTGCAGGCGGTCGCGGCTGCGCAGCGCGACCAGACCGCCGAGCACCGTGGACAGCACGGTCCCCAACGCGACCAGGACGACCACCACGGCACCTCTCGCTCAGGGGTCGGGTGCCCCGTCCGCGGGGACGCGGGGGCACGTCCGGGTCCGACGCCGGACGAGAGTAGCCGCCGCCCGCCGCGACCCCGCCCGGGCGCTGCTGCCTCCCCGGGTCAGGTCGGGCTGCCGACCGGCTCCCGCTCGGCGTCGGCCAGCAGCAGCGGCCGCAGCCGCGGGTGCGCCGCGGCCCGCTCGAGGAGGCCGACCACGGCACCGAGCAGCAGCAGCCAGCCCAGGCCGGAGACGAGCCCGCCCAGCACGAGCCCGGCCAGCACGTCACCCGGGTAGTGCACGCCGACGTAGACCCGGGTGGCGGCCATGACGACGGCGAGCACGGCCGCCACGACGCCGAGGCGGCGCGAGACCAGCCACAGCCCCACCGCCGCGGCACCGGCCATCGTGGCGTGGTCCGACGGGAAGGACGGGTCGGTCGAGCGCGAGACCAGCGTCAGCACCCCGGGGTCGGCGGCGAACGGGCGGGCGTGGTCGACCAGGGCCGCGACCGGCTGGTTGACCGCCACGGCGAGCAGCACGCCGGCCCCGGCCCACAGCGCCCGGGCCAGGGCCGGCACCCCCGCCCGGCGGCCGAGGACTACCCCGGCGACGAGGAGGGCGGCGAACACCAGCACGCCGTACGTGGCGAACAGCGCGGCGGGGCCGTGCAGCCACCCGGTGTCGCGGCTGAGCCGGTTGACGGTGTCGAACCACTGCTGGTCGAGCGCGGTGATGCCGGTCACGGGGGTCCTCCCGGGTCGGGGGTGGTCGGGCGGGCGGGTGGGGGACGGGTCGTGCCGCAGGCGGGTGGGGGACGGGTCATGCCGCGGGCGGGTCCTGCACGGCCCGCCGGGACCGGGAGCGGCGCAGCTCGAGAGCCACGGGCACCAGCGAGACGACGACGACGGCCGCGACGATGGGCAGCAGGTACTGGTCCACGTTCGGGATCCGGCTGCCGAGCAGGTAGCCGGCGAGGGTGACGCCGAGCGACCACACCAGCCCGCCGACGACCTGCCACACGGTGAAGGTGCGGGCCGGTACGCCGAGGGCACCGACGAGGGGGTTCATCACCGTGCGGACCAGCGGGATGAACCGGGCGAGCACGATCGCCCTGCCGGTCCCGTACTGCTCCAACGCCTCCTCGGCGCGGGTCGCGGCCTGCTGCAGGCGCGGGCGGCCCGGGCGTCGCAGCAGGGCGGGCCCGCTCCTGGCCCCGAGGACGAAGCCCACCTGGGCACCCAGCACCGCGCCCGCGGCCCCGGCGGCGAGCACCGCCGGCAGCGAGAGGTGCACCGTCGAGGTCGCCGTCGTGGTGCACAGCAGGCCCGCGGTGAACAGCAGCGAGTCACCGGGCAGGAAGAACCCCACCAGCAGGCCCGTCTCGGCGAAGAGCACCAGGAACACCCCCAGCGCACCGAGGCTCGAGAGCAGGCTCTGCGGGTCGAGCGGGTTCAGGGCGAGGGTCGTGAGCACGGCGGGGCCTCCGGGGCGGGTCGGTCGTCGGGACCCGGACGGTGACGAGCCCCGAGCTGGTCCCGACTGTCGCAGCCGACCGCTGAGAGCCCGCTGAGCGACCGGTCTCCCGCGCCTGCTCTGCTGAGAGTCCTCTCAACGGGCCCGTCGTCGGCCCGGGCTCAGTGGCGGAGCTCGGGCGGGGTCCACCGCGGCCACGCCGGCTCGCCCACGACCCGGCCGCGCTCGTAGGTGGCCACCACCCGGAACGGGGTGGCGGCGCGGCTGTTGTCGTAGAACGTCGTCCGGGACGCCACCGCCCGCGCCCGCGCGACGAGGGGCCACACCCGGGCGTAGCGCTCGCGGACCTTGTGCTCCGGGACGTCGTGCCCGCCGCGGGCGACCCGGGCCGCGACCCGGGCCACCGGCAGCGACTCCGGGACCAGGACGACGTGGAGGTGGACGACGTAGCCGAGCGCGGTGGCCCGGGCGACGAGGTCGAGCTTGCTGGGGTGGCTGAACACGGTCTCGGTGATGAAGGACGCACGCTCGGCCAGGATGAGGTCGCGGGCCTCGGCCGCGGACCGTGAGGCCTCGTAGGCGTGCGCCGCCTGCGCCTCGGGCCACCGCTGCGCCGCGATGACGTCGGCGTTGACGAACGGCAGGTGCGTCACCGGCTCGAGCACCGCCGCGACGAAGGTCGACTTGCCGGACCCGTTCGGGCCGGCGAGCAGGTGCAGGACCGGGCTCGGCACGCCTCCCTACTGCTGGTCGGTCGTGCCGCCGTGCGTCACGAGCGCCCCGTCCTCGTCGGCCTCCGCCCACGCGAGACCGTCCGCGGCCAGGGTCGCGGTGAGGTCGAGGCCCGCGAGCCGCTCGGCCACGCGCTCGTCCCACGCGCCGCGGACCACGGCCTGCTCGCGCTCCCCGAGCGCGTCGTACGCCCGGTCCCCGGCGAGCACGGCCTCGACGTCACGGTGGCTGACACCCGTGGACGCCTCGAGCTCACGACCGATCCGCGCCCAGTGCGCGAGCTGCTGCGCGGCGCTGCGGCTGTGGACCGCACCGCTGGACTTGGCGGCGGCGAACAGGTCGCCGTCGACCCGCGTGGGCATGGTGGTCATGGGTGACACTGTAGCGCTCTGCTACACCGCGGGGCGAGGCCCGCCGGGCGGTGGGCGGCCACCGGGGGGACGCTGGACGGGTGCCCCGCTCCCCCACCCGACCACGCCGACCGTGGCTGCCCGCGCACGTGCGCATCACCCGCTCCGCGGCCGAGCTGCCCCACACCGCCGAGGTGGTGCGCCGCTGCGAGGCGGCCGGGGTCACCGACATCGTGGTGGAGCGCGGGGACCGGCTGACGGGGATGCGCGGGGACTCCGAGCGCGAGACCTACGCGCGGGCCAAGAAGACCCTGGCCGTGGTGGTCGCACCGCCGAGCCTGCTGCGCCCGCAGCCGATCCCGCCCAGCGCGGACTGGCGCATCGACCTGGCCCGCGGCTGCCCGGCGCACTGCCAGTACTGCTACCTGGCCGGGTCGCTCACCGGGCCGCCCGTCACGCGGGTGCACGCCAACCTCGACGCGGTGCTCGCCGAGATCCCCGCCCACGCCGGGCAGGGCCACGTCACCAGCGGCACCGCCGAGCGCGGGCACGAGGGCACCACCTTCGAGCTGTCCTGCTACACCGACCCGCTCGGCATCGAGCACGTCACCGGGTCGCTGTCCGAGGCGATCGCCCGCGCCGGCCGCGGCGAGCTCGGTGACGACGTCTCGCTGCGGTTCACCACCAAGTTCGACGACGTGGCCCCGCTGCTCGAGCTGCCCCACGGTCGCCGCACCCGGGTGCGGGTGTCGGTGAACGCGGCAGGTGTGGCGGGCCGGTTCGAGGGCGGGACGGCGTCCGTGCCCGCCCGACTGGCCGCGCTGCGCTCCCTCGGGATGGCCGGCTACCGCCTCGGGCTCACCATCGCCCCGGTCATGCCGGTGCCCGGGTGGCGCGAGGGGTACGGCGCGCTGCTCGACCTCGCCCGCACCGAGCTCGCCGACGTGCCCGACCTCGACCTCACCGCCGAGCTCATCACCCACCGCTTCACCCCGGGCAGCAAGGAGGTGCTGCTCGAGTGGTACCCGGGCACCAAGCTCGAGATGGACGAGGACGCCCGCAGCGAGAAGCGCTCCAAGTTCGGCGGGGTCAAGTTCGTCTACCGGCGCGAGGAGATGGCCGAGCTCAAGTCGTGGTTCACCACCGAGCTCGGCGCCCGGCTGCCGCAGGCGCGGATCCTCTACTGGACCTAGTCTCCGCCCGGTGTCCCCCGCCTTCGACTACGACAACCGGACGGGGCGTCCTCCCGGCCGGGTCGTGCGGGCCATGGGCGCCGTGCTGCCCGGCGTGGGCCGGGTGTGGGACCAGGTCGAGCCGTACGCGCGGGCGTGGCGGGCGCACAACCTGGCGGCGCTCGCCGGGCCCGGCCGCCGCTGGGTCGTGCTCGGGGACTCCCTGTCCCAGGGCATCGGGGCCTCGACGTACCAGCACGGGTGGGTCGGGCAGCTCAGCCACCGGCTCGCCGCGGACGGGCACCAGCTGCAGGTGGTCAACCTCTCGGCGACCGGCGCCTGCGTCTCCGACGTGCTCGACCAGCAGCTGCCCGCGCTCGAGCAGGTCGGGCTGCGCGACGACGAAGTGGTCACGGTGATGGTGGGCTCGAACGACCTGTTCGGCGGCTCCGTCCGCCGGCAGGCGCTCGGCGCGGCGTTCACCGACCTCGTGGCGCGGGTGCCGCACGGCACCCTCGTGACCACCCTGCCCCAGCCGACCCGCGCCGCCGGCCGGGCCAACGCCCCGGTGGAGGCCGCCGCCGCGGCGGGCCGGGTCGTCATGGTCGACCTGCGGGTCACCGGCCCGACGTCGTGGCGCGGACGGCTGGCCGGGGACTTCTTCCACCCCAACGACGCGGGGTACGCGGCGATCGCCGACGGGGTCGAGCCGGCGCTGCGCGCGGCGCTGGCCGGGACGCCGCGCGGTCACCGGAACGGCTGACAGGACCCGTCGCGCGCCGTTACGGTTGGCCCTGCCCACGTCATCCACCGTGGTGGCGCCTCCCAGACCCCGAGGTGTGCCGTGCCGGGCGCGTCCCCGCTGTACCCGCCCCTCGGCGAGCTGGTCGAGGCGGCCGGGCTGTCCGGTGCCCCGCCGGGCTCCGGCTTCGCGGTGCAGTCGCCGACCGCGAAGATCGTCGCCGCGTCGGTCGAGTCGCAGGAGATCCTCGGCGTCACCCTGGACCAGCTGCAGGGGCGGCAGTCGCAGGACCCGCGGTGGTCCAGCGTGGACGCGCAGGGCCGGCGGGTGCCCGGGTCGCAGCACCCCTCGGTGCGGGCGGTGCGGAGCGGCGTCGCGGTGCAGGCGCTGCTCGGGGTGTACCGGCCGGGCAGCGACGACCCCGGCCGGCACGTCTGGCTCGACGTCACCGCCGTCCCCCTGGTACGCGAGGGCGAGACCACGCCCTGGGCCGCGGTGTCCGCCTTCACACCCGTCACCGGCGAGCGGCTGGCGGTCCTGGCACTGCAGGACTCCGAGCGGCTGCACCGGCTCGTCGCGGAGAACAGCTCGGACATGGTGGCGTGGCAGCTGCTCGACTCCACCTTCCTGTGGGCCTCCCCCAGCTACCTCGACGGCCTGGGCCACCACCCCGACGACCTGGTGGGCACCCGGAGCGACGACCTCGTGCACCCCGACGACGTGTCGGTGGCCGACCACGTCCGACGCGTGCTCGAGCAGGGCGGCGAGCTCACCGCGGTCCGCAAGCGGATGCGGCACCGCGACGGCGGCTACCGGTGGATCGAGACCACGGCGCACGTCGTGACCGGCGGGGACGACGAGCCCCAGGTGGTCACCTCGCGCCGCGACGTGACCACCCGGGTCGAGGCCGAGGCCGAGCGCGACGCGGCCGTGCGGCTGTTCGAGGTGGCGATGGAGACCGCGACGATCGGGGTCGCGCTGCGCCGGCTCGACGGCACCCTGACCCGGGTCAACACGGCGCTGTGCACGTTCCTCGGGCGGCCCACCGAGGAGCTGGTGGGCCACGCCCTGGCCGAGTTCGCCAGCGACCCCGCCGCCGTGTCCTCGTCGCCCGGTGTGCTCGCGGTGGCGGCCGGGGAGCTGGCCAGCCACGAGTCCGAGCACACGTTCCTGCGGCCCGACGGCAGCGTGGTCTGGGGCCTGCGCACGATCGTCCGGCTGCCCGCCGTCGGCGGGGTGCGCCACCTGCTGGTCCAGCTGCAGGACATCACCGCGCGCAAGGCGGCCGCGGCGGAGCTCGCCCGCGCCGCCGTCACCGACGCGCTCACCGGGCTGGCCAACCGGGTGGTGCTGGTCGAGCGGATCTCCCGGTCGCTGGAGCGGGCGGGGCGGGGCGGCAGCGAGGTGGGGGTGCTGTTCGTCGACCTCGACCACTTCCGCATCGTCAACGAGACCCTCGGCCACGACGTCGGAGACGACCTGCTGCAGCAGGTCGCCCGGCGCCTGTCCGGCGTGGTGCGGAGCACCGACACCCTGGGACGCCTCGGCGGGGACGAGTTCGTCGTGGTGCGGGAGGACGTGGAGCACGTCGTGCAGCTCGACGAGCTCGGGGACCGCATCTGCGCCGTGCTCGCCGAGCCCTTCCAGGCCGGTGGGCACGACGTCGCGATCTCGGCAAGCGTCGGGACCGTCACCGGCAGCAGCGGGACCGCGCGCGACCTGCTCGCCCGGGCGGACGAGGCGGTGTTCGGCGCGAAGCGCAGCGGGCGCGGTCGGGTGAACGCCCACGCCGAGGCCACGGAGGTGGCCGCCGTCGAGCGCCTCATCCTCGAGGGGGAGGTCGCCGACGCGGTCCGCCGCGACGAGCTGGTGCTGCACTACCAGCCCATCGTGGCGCTCGGGCACAGCGCGTCCCCGGTGCGCGTGGTGGCCCGGGAGGCGCTGCTGCGCTGGCAGCACCCGGAGCGGGGTCTGCTGGCGCCCGCCGAGTTCCTGCCCGTCACCGAGCGCGGCCCGCTGACCGTGCCCGTCGGCGAGTGGGTGCTGCGGCACGCCTGCCGGGACGCGGCGGGCTGGGACGACGACGCGGTGGTGCACGTCAACGTCTCCCCCCGCCACCTCGCCTCGAGCGGGTTCGTCGAGCACGTCGGCGCCGTGCTCGCCGAGACCGGGCTGCCTGCCGCACGGCTGTGCCTGGAGATCACCGAGACGCTCGTCCTGACCGCCACCCGCTCGACCCTCGCGGCGGTGGACCGGGTGACCGAGCTGGGGGTCGCGCTGGCCCTGGACGACTTCGGCACCGGCCAGTCGAGCATCACCGCGCTGCACCGGCTGCCCATCGACGCCGTCAAGGTCGACCGCAGCTTCGTCGCCGACCTCGAGAACCCCACCGCCGCCGGACTGGTCGACGGGCTGGTCCAGCTCTCGTCGGCGATGGGGCTGGACTGCGTGGCCGAGGGTGTCGAGACCCCGGAGCAGGCGGTGTGGCTGGCCGACCACGGGTGCACCACGGTGCAGGGGTTCCTGTTCGGTCGCCCGGCACCCCTCACCGGGCCCGGGGGGCCCACCGCCGCGCCCTCCGACGAGCTCGCGGACCGGGCGCAGGCCGACGCGCCGGGCCCCGACTCCTGACGGTGGGGACGTCCGCCGCGGCGACCGTCGCACCGCTCCACCCGGCACGGGCCGGGCACGGACCCCATCCTGGGTGATCACCCGAGCCGCAGGAGGCCCCGTGCCCGACCCGTCGACCACCGCACCGAGCGACCCGCCACCCACCCGGGTGGGGCGCTGGGCGGTGGGCACCAGCGGCGGCGAGGACTTCGCCGTCTCGCGCCGCTGCCGCCACCAGCTCGCCGACCTCAGCCGGGGCACGGTCGACGCCGACGGCTGCCTGGTCTGCCCCTGGCACCAGAGCCGCTACGACGTGCGCAGCGGGCGAATGGTCTCCGGCCCGCGGGGCCTGTTCGGCTACCACGGCCCCACCCCCGGCTACACCCGGGTCGTCCTCGCCGTGGGCCGGGTGCTGCGCCTGGCCGTCGGTCGGGTCGAGCGTCGCGAGGGCCGGGTGAGCGTGCGGTGAGCAGCCCCACCACCCCGCTGCGCCGCGTCCTCGTCACCGGCGCGTCCGGCAACGTCGGCACCGCCGTGCTCCGCCGCCTGACCGCCGCACCCCAGCCGCCCGAGGTGCTCGGCGTGGTCCGCCGGCCCCCGCCCGCGGTGCCGCCCTACGACACCGCCACCTTCCACGCGCTCGACCTGGCCGAGCCGGACGCCGCGGAGCGCCTCGTGCCGCTGCTGGCCGGGGTCGACGCCGTGGTGCACCTCGCGTGGGGGTTCCAGCCCACCCGGGACGAGGCGTACCTGGAGCGCACCGGGGTCGGCGGCACCCGGGCGGTGCTCGCGGCCGTGCGCGAGGCCGGCGTCCCCCACCTCGTGCACATGTCCTCGGTCGGGGCCTACTCCCCCGCGACGGACCGCACCCCCGTCACCGAGGACTTCCCCCACGGCGGCATGCCGACCTCGCAGTACAGCCGCCACAAGGCCGCGGCGGAGGCGCTGCTCGACGACGCGGAGGGCACCGACGGGGCACCGGTGATCACCCGGCTGCGCCCCGGCGTGGTGCTGCAGGGTGACGCGGCCAGCGGCCTGGTCCGCTACTTCCTGCCCGGCTACCTGCCCACCGCGGTGCTGCGGCTGCTGCCGGTGCTGCCGGCCGACCGGGCGCTGCTGGTGCCGGTAGTCCACTCCACCGACGTGGCCGACGCGGTGGTCCGCGCGCTGGGCGACCCGGTGGGCGGGGCGTTCAACCTCGCCGCCGACCCGCCGCTCACCCGGGACGACTTCGCCACCGCCCTCGGGGCACGCGGGGTGCACCTGCCCGCGCCCGTGCTCAGCCGGCTCGTGGGCCTGAGCTGGCGGGCCCGGCTGCAGGCGCTCGAGCCCGGCTGGGTGGACCTGGCGTTCTCGGTGCCCCAGCTCGACACCACCCGTGCCCGCGAGGTGCTGGGGTGGTCACCCGCGGTCGCACCGCTCGACGCGCTGCGCGAGGTGGTCGACGCGGCCGTGGCGGGCCGCAGCACCCCGAGCCCGCCGCTGCGGCCCCGCACCGGGGTCGACCTGCTGCGCCGGGCGCTGCGCTCGGGCCCGATCGGGAACCGCCGCCGGACCTGATCGCGGGCCGCCGCCGGGGCGGCCGCCGCTCGCGCTCAGCCCACCCGGGCGGCGGCCTGCGCCCGCAGGATGTCCTCGACCCGGTCCTTGGCGTCGCCGAAGATCATCGCCGTGTTGTCCCGGAAGAACAGCGGGTTCTGCACCCCGGCGTAGCCCGAGGCCATGGACCGCTTGAACACCACCACCTGCTTGGCGTCCCACACCGTCAGCACCGGCATCCCCGCGATGGGGCTGCCCGGGTCCTCCGCCGCGGCGGGGTTGACGGTGTCGTTGGCGCCGATGACGAGGACGACGTCGGTGTCGGCGAAGTCGTCGTTGATCTCGTCGAGCTCGAGGACGATGTCGTAGGGCACCTTGGCCTCGGCCAGCAGCACGTTCATGTGCCCGGGCAGCCGGCCGGCGACGGGGTGGATGCCGAACTTCACGTCGGTGCCGCGCTCGCGCAGCAGGCGCGTCAGGCCGGCCACGCCGTGCTGGGCCTGGGCCACGGCCATGCCGTAGCCGGGGGCGATGATGACGCGCTCGGCGTCGAGCAGCAGGTCGGCCACGCCCTCGGCGGTGATCTCGTGGTGCTCGCCGTAGTCGGTGTCGTCCCCGCTGGACGCCACGATGCCGAAGCCGCCGGAGATGACCGACAGGAACGACCGGTTCATGGCCTTGCACATGATGTAGCTGAGGTAGGCACCCGACGAGCCGACCAGCGCCCCGGTGATGATGAGCAGGTTGTTCTCCAGCAGGAAGCCCGACGCCGCCGCGGCCCAGCCGGAGTAGCTGTTCAGCATCGACACCACCACGGGCATGTCGCCGCCGCCGATGGAGGCGACGAGGTGCCAGCCCAGCGCGAGCGCGACGAGGGTGACGGCGACGAGCAGCCACAGCGCGGGCGAGACGACGAACCACGCCGTCAGCACGACGAACGCGACCAGCGCACCGAGGTTCAGCGCGTTCTTGCCCGGCAGCACCAGCGGGCTGGAGCTGATCCGCCCCGACAGCTTGCCGAAGGCGACCACCGAGCCGGTGAAGGTGACGGCACCGATGAACACGCCGATGAACACCTCGCCGTGGTGGATGCCCAGGGTGCCCACGGCGTCCAGCGCGGCCGCCTCGGCCCCGTCCGGGTGGGCCTCGACCTCGAGGTAGCCGTTCCAGCCGACGAGCACGGCGGCGAGGCCGACGAAGGAGTGCAGCAGCGCGATGAGCTCGGGCATGCCGGTCATCTCCACCGACCGGGCGCGGGCGATGCCGATGGCCGCCCCGATCGCGGTGGCCAGCAGCAGCAGCCCCAGCCCCAGGCCGGACAGGCCGCGGTCGAGCGCGAGGACGACGGTGGCCACGAGCGCCACGGCCATGCCGATCATGCCGAAGCCGTTGCCGAGCGTGGCGCTCTCGTGCTTGGACAGCCCCGCCAGGGCGAGGATGAACAGCAGCGCGGCGACGATGTAGGCCGCGGACGCGGCGGTCTGGACGGACATTCGAGGGTTCCTTCTCTCCTGCGCCGGGCTCAGCTGCGGCTGAACATGGCGAGCATCCGGCGGGTGACGGCGAAGCCGCCGAAGACGTTGATGCTGGCCAGCAGCACCGCGAAGAACGACACGACCGTGACGACGGTGCTGCCGCGGCCGATCTGCAGCAGCGCCCCCACCACGACGATCCCGGAGATGGCGTTGGTGACGCTCATCAGCGGCGTGTGCAGGGCGTGGTGCACCTTGCCGATGACGTAGTAGCCGACCACGATCGCCAGCGCGAACACCGTGAGCGGGCCGAGCAGGGCGGGCGGGGCGGCCGCCACGAGCAGCCCCAGCACCACCGCGGCCGCGGTGACCACGCCCAGCCGCCGCGCGAGGGAGGCGGGGGCCTTCGGCTCCGCCTGCACCGGGGCCTTCGCCGGCGCGGCGGCGACGGGGGCGGCGGAGACCTCCACCGGCGGGGGCGGCCACATCAGCTCGCCGTCGCGGACCACGGTGATCGAGCGCTGCACCACGTCGTCGTGGTCGAGCACGAGCTCGCCGTCGCCGTTCGGCGTCATCAGCTTGACCAGGTTGACCAGGTTGGTGCCGTAGAGCTGCGAGGCCTGGGCCGGCAGCCGGCCGGCGAGGTCGGTGTAGCCGATGATCGTGACGCCGTTGGCGGTGACGACGGCCTCGTCCTTGACGGTGCCCTCGACGTTGCCGCCGTTGGCCGCGGCCATGTCGACGATGACCGACCCCGGCTTCATCGACGCCACCATCTCCGCGGTGAGCAGCCGGGGCGCGGGGCGGCCGGGGATGAGCGCGGTGGTGATGACGACGTCCATGCCGGGCACGGTCTCGGCGTACAGCGCGGCGGCGCGGGCCTCGTAGTCCGCGCCCATCTCCCTGGCGTACCCGGTGCCCGGCCCCTCGTCGGGTGCGTCGGGCACCGGCACCGCCAGGTACTCCCCGCCCAGGGACTTCACCTGGTCGGCCACCTCGGGGCGCGGGTCGGTGGCGTGGACGACGGCGCCCATGCCGCCGACGGCGCCGATCGCGGCCAGCCCGGCCACCCCGGCCCCGCACACCAGCACCCGCGCCGGCGGCACCTTGCCCGCGGCGGTGACCTGCCCGGTGAAGAAGCGGCCGAAGACGTGCGCGGCCTCGACGACCGCTCGGTAGCCGGCGATGTTGGCCATCGAGGACAGCACGTCCATCGACTGCGCCCGGGAGATGCGGGGCACCGCGTCCATGGCCAGGGCGGTGACCGGGCGGCGGGCCAGGTCGGCGACGAGGTCGGGGTCGAGGCGCGGGTTGAGCACGCCGACGACGGTGGCGCCGGGGCGCAGCCGGTCGAGCTGGTCGGCCGAGGGCGCGTTGACCCCCAGCACGACGTCGGCCCGGGTGGCGTCCCCCGTGGTGGCACCGGCCTCGGCGTAGGCGGTGTCGGTGAACGTCGACGCCTCCCCCGCCCCGGGGTCGACCACGACGTCGTAGCCCAGCTTCTGCAGCTGGACCACGGTGGCGGGCGTGGCCGCGACCCGGGTCTCCCCCGGACGGGCCTCCTTGAGGACTCCGATCAGCACGTGCGCGACTCCTTCGTCGTGGACCTCGGCGCGCGCGGCTCCGCCGGGAGCGGCCGTGGGTGCCGTGATGGTGGCAGACGACCCCGGCACGAGGCGGCGGTTGCCCCGGTCGGGGGCCGTGGCGCCCGCCACTGGCGCGGTCACGGGATCGGTCAAGCGTAGCGCGACGTGACGCGGGCCACCCCGCGGAGGCGGCGGTCGGCAGCGTCCGGCCGGCCGGGCCGCTATTCGCCGTCGGGCTGGTCGGCGGCGACGTCCTGGTACGGCCGCCCCGACGCGCCGCAGAGCTCCGGCTCGGTCCCGGGCGCGACGCGGGCCGTGTGGTCGGCCAGGGCGAGGGTCTGCCAGCGGGTGCGCTCGGCCGAGCCGGGGTCGACGAGGGTCACGTTGGACAGGCACTGGGGGCAGGGCACCTTCATGGCGGCACAGTACCGACGACCACCGCCGCCGTGACCCCGGCGGTCACGGTGGTCGTCGGTCCCGTCTGCCACGCTGCGGGGCGGGGCTGGTCGACGGTGGGTCGACGGCGGCCCGACGGGTGAGGGGGCGACGTGCGCAGAGCGGACCTGGTGCTCGAGGGCGGTGGCCTCAAGGGCCTCGGCGCGGCGGGGGCGGTGCTCGAGCTCATGGCGGCCGGGGTCGAGTTCCCGCGGGTGTGCGGCACGTCCGCCGGGGCGGTCGTCGGCTGCTTCGTCGCCGCCGGCGCCAGCAGCGCGCAGCTGCAGTCGCTGCTCGAGCGGCTCGACTACCGGCGGGTGCCCGACCGCGGCGCACTGCCCGTGCCGCTGCTCGGCGAGGGCCTCTCGCTGCTGCTCTCCGGGGGCGCCTACGAGGGCGACTACCTGCACGACTGGCTGCGCGACGAGCTCGCCGCGCTCGGCGTACGCACGTTCGCCGACCTGCGCCGCGACGACCCGGGCGCCGACCAGCGCGTGCCCGGCCACCAGCTCTGGTCGCTCGTGGTGACCGCCACCGACATCACCCGCGGCCGGCTGCTGCGGCTGCCGTGGGACTACGCGGCGCTGGGCCTCGACCCCGACGCGCAGCTCGTCGCCGACGCCGTGCGGGCGTCGATCTCGATCCCGCTGTACTTCGACCCGCAGGTGCTCCACGCCCCGGCCACGGGGCTGGACCTGACGCTCGTCGACGGCGGGGTGCTGAGCAACTTCCCCCTCGAGGTCTTCGACCGCACCGACACGGTGCCCCCGCGGTGGCCGACGTGGGGGGTGCGCAACTCCCCCGACGTGCCCGGCACCGACGCCCCGCTGCCGTTCGGCCGGTTCACCCCGCGCCCGCTCGACGTCCTGGTCCGGACCCTCACCACCGCGGTCGTCGGCCACGACCAGACCTACCTCGACCGGCCCGGGGTGGCCGAGCGGACCATCCTCGTCGACACCTCACCGGTGGGCGTCGTCGAGTTCGGCGCGAGCCCCGCCCAGCGCGCGCAGGTCACGGCCAACGGCCGCCGGGCGGCGGCGGACTTCCTGGCCCGCAACCCCGGCTGAGCCCGCTCAGGCCAGCGGGTCGGCCGTGGTCAGCGCGGCGCGGGCGGCGGCCACGTCGTAGGTCGGGGCCGGGAACCGCGGCTCGAGGTGGGCCAGCGCGTCGCGGAGCAGCGCCGCCACGGCCCAGGTGCGGTACCACTTCCGGTCGGCGGGGACGACGTGCCACGGCGCGGCGACGGTGCCGCAGCGGGTGACGACGTCGGTGTAGGCGTCGCGGTAGCTGCTCCACCGGGCCCGGGCGGCCAGGTCGTCGGGGCTGTACTTCCACTGCGCCTCGGGGTCGTCCAGGCGGGCCAGCAGCCGGGCCTTCTGCTCCTCGGGCGACAGGGCGAGCAGCACCTTGAGCACGGTGGTGCCCGAGGCCACCAGCTCGGCCTCGAAGTCGTTGACCTCGTCGTGGCGGGCGTCCCACACCGCGGGGGCGACGAGCTGCTCGACCCGCGGCACCAGCACGTCCTCGTAGTGGGAGCGGTCGAACACCCCCACCTGCCCCGGGCCGGGCAGGCCGCGGCGCACCCGCCACAGGTAGTGGTGCTCCAGCTCGGCGGCGGTGGGCCTGCCGAACGCGGCCACCCGCACGCCCTGCGGGTCGAGCAGCCGGCTCAGGTGGCGCACCGCCCCGCCCTTGCCCGCGGTGTCGACCCCCTGCAGCACCACCAGCACCCGCCGCCCGTCGCCCGGGTCGGCGCTCGCCCGGGCGCGGCCCTCCTGCGCCCACAGCGCCCGGTGCAGGTGGTCGAGCTCGCCGGCGAGGCCGTCCAGCGCGGCGGCCCCGGCGGACTTGCGGCGCGGGCCCACCGGGGTCGCCCGGCAGTCGAACGAGGCCAGGTCCGGGCACGTCCCCGGCTCGACCTGCAGCGCGGCCGTCGCCTCCCCGACCCCCACCGCGGGTGCCACGGTGCTCAGCCCGCCGAGCCGCACGCGGCGTCGACCCGGTCCAGCGCCGCGGCCAGGCGCGCCGGGTCGACCGTGACCGGGGTCGACCCGGCCTCCGCGCCCGGGGGCAGCGCGGCCCCGGCCTGGGCGTCGAGGTCGTCGATGGCCGCGGCCAGCTCGGTCAGCGCCGGCCCGACCGGGGCCGCGGCCTGCGCCCCGGCCGTGGCCTCGGTGCGCAGGCTCAGCAGCAGCAGCGCCAACGACGGCCGCAGCACCGGCTTCGCGCTGGCGGTGGTGACGACCTGCCGGGCGTTGGCGCGGCCCTGGGTGAGGCGGCTGCACACGGCGGCGGGGCCGGCCTCGGCCGCGCTGCTCGGGGCGGCGCTGCTCGGCGCGGCGCTGCCAGGACCCGCGCTGCTCGGGGCGGCGCTGCTCGTGGCGGCGCCGGTGGTCGGGGCCGCAGTGCCCCCGGCGTCCTGCGAGCACGCGGCGAGACCACCGGCCAGCACGGTGGTGAGCAGTGCGGCCGCGGCGGCACGACGAACGGGCACGGGGGTCCTCCAGGGGGGTCGGGTGCGCCCAGCCTGCCACGCCCCGCCGCGCCGCCGACCGGACGCGGCGGGGCCGGAGGGACCCACGACCACGCAACGAACCGCCACCGCGGCGGCGTGCGACGACACGATCAGCCGGCCGGACGCACCCCGGCAGCAGTGATCGCCGGCGGGGACGGCCCTAGCCTGGCTGCATGACCGCCGCCGCGCCCGCCCGCACGTCCGCCCTGGCCGCCGAGCTGACCGGTCTCGAGGACCGCTGGAGCACGCACAACTACCACCCGCTCCCGGTCACGGTGGCCACTGCCGAGGGCGCCTGGGTCACCGACGTCGACGGCCGGCGCTACCTGGACCTGCTGGCCGGCTACTCGGCGCTCAACTTCGGGCACCGCCACCCCGCCCTGGTCGCCGCCGCCGTCGAGCAGCTGGGTCGGGTCACCCTGACCAGCCGCGCCTTCCACCACGACCAGCTGGGCCCGTTCTGCGCCGAGCTGGCCGAGCTCACCGGCACCGAGATGGTGCTGCCGATGAACTCCGGCGCGGAGGCCGTCGAGTCGGCGGTGAAGGTGGCGCGGAAGTGGGCCCACCGCGTCAAGGGCGTGCCCGACGGCACCGCGGAGATCATCGTGGCCGGCGGCAACTTCCACGGCCGCACCACCACCATCGTCAGCTTCTCCACCGACCCGGAGGCCCGGGCCGACTTCGGCCCGTTCACCCCCGGCTTCGTCACCGTCCCCTACGGCCCCGACGACCCGCAGGCCCTCGCCCTGGAGGCCGCCATCACCGAGCGGACCGCGGCGGTGCTCATCGAGCCCGTCCAGGGCGAGGCCGGTGTCGTGGTGCCCCCGGACGCCTGGCTGCGCCGCGTCCGCGAGCTGTGCGACACCCACCAGGTGCTGCTGGTGGCCGACGAGATCCAGTCCGGCCTGGGCCGCACCGGGGACCTCCTGGCCCTCGACCACGCCGGGGTGCGCGCCGACCTCTACACCCTGGGCAAGGCGCTCGGCGGCGGCATCCTGCCCGTCAGCGCCGTCGTCGGGCGGGCCGACGTGCTCGGGGTGCTGCGCCCCGGCGAGCACGGCTCCACCTTCGGCGGGAACCCGCTGGCCTGTGCCGTCGGCCGGGCCGTGGTGGACCTGCTGCGCACCGGGGAGCACCAGCAGCGCTCCCGCGAGCTCGGGGCGCGGCTGCACACCGGTCTGGCGGGGCTCGTCGGGCACGGGGTGACGGCGGTGCGCGGCCGCGGCCTCTGGGCCGGCGTCGACCTCGCGGGGGGCACCGGCCGCGCCGTCGCCGAGCGGCTGCTGGAGCGCGGCGTGCTGTGCAAGGAGACCCACGGCGCCACGCTGCGCCTGGCCCCGCCGCTGGTGGTCACCGAGGCCGAGGTGGACCTGGCCGTGGCGGCGCTGGGCGACGTGCTGGCCTGACCGCTACCGGGCGCGGGCCACCCGGGCCTCGTCCCACACCGGCGCGTCGGTGGCCACCACCTGCCCGTCGGCGCGGAAGACGAGGAAGCGGTCGAAGCTCTCCGCGAACCAGCGGTCGTGGGTGACCGCCAGCACGGTGCCCTCGAACGTCGTCAGCGCGGCCTGCAGCGCCTCGGCCGAGACGAGGTCGAGACGAGGTCGAGGTTGTCCGTCGGCTCGTCGAGCAGCAGCAGGGTGGCCCCGCCCAGCTCCAGCAGCAGCACCTGCAGCCGGGCCTGCTGCCCGCCCGAGAGCGTCTCGAAGGTCTGCTCGGCCTGCTCGACGAGCCCGTAGCGGTCCAGCGCCGACGACGCGGCGGAACGCCCCATCCCGGCCCGCCCGCCCTCGCCGTGCCACAGCACGTCGAGCAGGGTGCGCCCCACCAGCTCGGGGTGGGCGTGGGTCTGGGCGAACATCCCCGGGACCACCCGCGAGCCCAGCCGGGCCGTGCCGGTGTGCGCGACGGCGGGCACCGCACCGGGCGCGCCGTCGTGGGGCAGCCCGGCCAGCAGCCGCAGGAAGTGGCTCTTGCCGGAGCCGTTCGAGCCCAGCACGGCCACCCGGTCGCCGAGGAAGACCTCGGTGCTGAACGGCGCCATCAGCCCGGTGAGCTCCAGGTCGGTGCAGGTGACGGCGCGCAGCGCGGTGCGCGCCCCGGTCAGCCGCGGCGCGAGCCGTTGGGTGCGCGGCAGCTCCGCCGGGGGGCCCTGGGCCTCGAACGTCGCGAAACGGGTCTGCATCGCGTGGTAGCGGCTGGCCATGTCCGGGCTGCTCGCGGCCTGCGCCCGCAGGGTCAGCACCAGCTGGCGCAGCCGCTCGTGCTCCTCGGCCCAGCGCCGGCGCAGCTCGGCCACCTTCTCCCACCGCGCCTCCCGCGCCTGCGGCCAGGTGGTGAAGCTGCCGGCGTGGGTCCAGGCGGTGCCGGCCTCGACGGTGACCACGGCCGTGGCCGCGGCGGCCAGCAGGGCCCGGTCGTGGCTGACCAGCAGCACGGCCTTGCCGGTGGCCGCGAGCTGCTCCTCGAGCCAGCGCTTGCCGGGGACGTCGAGGTAGTTGTCGGGCTCGTCGAGCAGCAGCACCTGGGCCTGCCCGCGCAGCAGGGCCTCCAGCGCGAGCCGCTTCTGCTCGCCCCCGGACAGCGTGGTGAGGTCGCGGAAGCGGGCCCGCTCGAACGTGGCGCCCAGCGCGGCGGTGCACACCACGTCCCAGCCGACCTCGGCCTCGTACCCGCCGGCCTCGGCCCACTCCGAGAGCGCGTGGGCGTACCGCATCTGGGTGGGCTCGTCGTCGGTGTCCATCATGGCCAGCTCCGCCGCCGCCAGCTCCGCGGCCGCGGCGCGCACCGGCGGCGGGCTGACGTCGAGCAGCAGGTCGGCCACGGTGCGGCCGTCGGTGGCCGAGCCGATGAGCTGCGGCATGACGGCGAGCCCGCCGACGACGCGGACCGAGCCGGCCTCGGGCGCCAGCTCCCCGGCGAGGGTGCGCAGCAGCGTCGACTTGCCGACCCCGTTGGCCCCGACGAGCGCGACGACGGCGCCCTCACCGACCTTCAGCCCGACGTCGCGGTAGAGCTCGCGTCCGTCGGGCAGCACGTGGCGCAGCCCGCCCGCCTCGAGGTGGCCCATGGCGTCGATCCTCCGGGACCGGTCAAGCGCACCCCGGCAGGTCCGTCAGGACGAGGCGGGCTCCAGGCGGGACAGGGCCACGAGCCGGGAGATCGCGCGCAGGTACTTCTTGCGGTACCCCCCGGCGAGCATCTCCTCGGTGAACACGGCGTCCAGCGCCACCCCGGAGACGGCCACCGGGATGTCGACGTCGTAGAGCCGGTCGGCCAGGGCCACGAAACGCAGCGCCACCCCCTGGTCGGCCAGCGCCGTCACGTCGCGCAGGTGCACCGCGGACACGCCGCGGACCAGGGCCCCGTAGCGCGAGGGGTGCAGCGTGGCCAGGTGGCGGCACAGCGCGTCGAAGTCGTCCAGCGTGGCCCCCGGGGTGGCCGCTGCCCGCTCGAGCAGGGCGTCCTCGGCGAGCGGCGGGGGCGCGTCGGGCAGGTCGCGGTGGCGGTAGTCGGGGCCGTCGACGCGGCACACCTCGAACTTGTCGGCGACGGCGGTGATCTCGCGGAGGAAGTCCTCGGCGGCGAACCGGCCCTCACCGAGCTTGTCGGGCAGCGTGTTCGACGTCGCCGCCACGCTCACCCCCGCGTCGGTCAGCTCCTGCAGCAGCCGGGAGACCAGCATCGTGTCGCCCGGGTCGTCCAGCTCGAACTCGTCGATGGCCAGCAGCTTGTGGTCCGACAGCCGCTGCACCGCGGTCGCGAACCCGAGCGCCCCGACCAGGTTGGTCAGCTCGACGAACGTGCCGTAGGCCTTCTCCCCGTCGACCGCGTGCCACACCGAGGCGAGCAGGTGGGTCTTGCCCACGCCGAACCCGCCGTCGAAGTACAGCCCCGTGCCCGTCGCGGCCTCCTTGCGGCCGAAGAGTCCCTTGCGGCGGCCGCGGGAGGAGTTGACGCCCTCGACGAACCGTCGGCCGGCCGCGACGGCCTCGGCCTGGCTGGGCTCGTCGGGGTCGGGGATGTAGGTCTCGAACCGCACGTCGCCGAAGCGCCCGGGCGGGACCATCCCCGCGACCAGCTCGGAGGGGTCGATCTCGGGCCGGCGGTCGACGAGGCGGTCGGGCATGCCGGGAGGGTATCGGCGGGCCGGGGCCGGTGCCGTCCCCGTGGCCCCCGTCACGGGCGGGACCTCCCCACCGCCCCGGCGGCCATCACGGCGGCGTCACCGGCCCTCTGCCAGGGTGGCCCCGTGGTGGGGAGGACGGTCGCGCGGCTCGCGGGCGCGCTCGGGGTGGCCGTGGTGCTCGCCGCCGGCTGCAGCGCCGGCCCGTCGCAGCGCCCACCGGTGGCCGTGGTCGACGACCGGCTGCCCCCCGCCGACGCCACCGACCCGGGCTCGAGCACGCCGGCCCCACCGCCGGCGGCGGAGGTGCCTGACACCGACCTGGCGTGGACCGACTGCGCCGCCCGCACCCGCGCCACCCTCGGCCTGGGCCCCGGACCGGCGGGCCTGGCGCTGGAGTGCGCCACGCTGCGGGTGCCGCTGGACCCCGCCACGACGGGCCAGCTCGAGCTGGGCCTGCTGCGGGCGCGGCTGGCCACGACCCCGGCCGACGCCGCCCCCGTCGTGCTCACCACGGGCAGCGACGCCCCGTCCACCACCACCCTCGCCCGGCTGGCCACGGACGGGGGTGCGGACCTGCTCGCCGCCCACCCCGTGGTCGCGCTCGACCGTCGCGGCACCGGCACCTCCACCCCGCTGGACTGCCTCACCGCGCGGCAGCGGGCCGACCTGCTCGACGTCGACCCCGACCGCCCCGGGACGAGCGTGGACACCGTGCTGGGCGCCGGGCGCGACGCCACGCAGGCCTGCACCGACGTGCTGACCCCCGCCGAGCTGTCGCTGTCCACCGACCGGGCCGCCGACGACCTCGAGGCGCTGCGCGAGCGCTGGGGCGTCACCCGGCTGTCGCTGCTCGGCGCCGGCGACGGGGCCCGCACCGCGGTCCGCTACGCCGTGACCCACCCGGGCTCGGTGTCGCGGCTGGTGCTCGACACCCCGGTCGACC
>NZ_BAAGQZ010000001.1:98828-143759 GCF_054783215.1 Rhodococcus aerolatus
CCCCGGCGCCGACGCCGTCGCCCGCGCGGACGCCGCGGCCGCCGGCGCGGAGACCGCCCTGGACGCCGCCGCCGCGCGGTGCGTCGCCACCGGCTGCCCGCTGGGGGCCGACCTGCGGGCTGCGGTGACCGAGCTGCTGGCGCGAGCCCGCGCCGGGGGCGGCATCCCCGCCGCCGGGGGGCGGGCCCTGACCTCGGGCGCCCTGCTCGCCGGGCTGCGAGCCGGGCTGGCCGTGCCGGGCACCGCGGCCACCGACCGGCTGCTCGGCGCGCTCGCGTCGGCCGCCGCGGGGGACGGCGGGCCGGTGCTGGACCTGCTCGACCCGGCCGGGCTGGACGGCGCCTTCGCCGCCCGCTGCTCCGACGCGGCGCTGCGGCCCACGCCCGAGCAGGTGGGCCAGCTCGTGGACCGCTGGCGCACCGATCACCCCGTGTTCGGGGCCTCGGCCGCCGGGCTGCTCGCCCAGTGCCTGGCCTGGCCCACCCCGTCCACCCCGCCCGGGGTGACCGGGCTGTCCGCGCTGCCGCCGGTGCTGGTCCTCTCCCCCGCCGCCGACCCGACGGCGGGACCGCAGGACGCCGTCCGCACCGCCGGGGTGCTCACCCAGGCGGGGGCCGCCACCGGCACGCTGCAGTGGCAGGGCACCGGGCACCCGGTCCTCGTCGGCTCCGGCTGCGCGCGCGCCGCGGTCACGACCTACCTGGGCTCGGCGGCGCTGCCCGCCCGCGACACCGTCTGCCCGCCCTGAGCGCGGCGCGCCGGGCCCGGTCCGCGCTACCGTCGTCGTCGTGAGCCCCACCCACCACGACGAGCCGGACGGTCCGTGGGTGCGGGGCGTCCGCAGCGGGGAGCGCGACCGCTTCGCCGACGACCTCGTCGGGCTCGACCGCGACGACCCCGAGGCGCAGGCCTTCGCCCGCCACCTCGACCGCGTGGAGCAGCAGCGCTCCGGCTACACAGTCGAGGGCTACCTGGCGGCGGTCGGGGACTTCGCCGACTCCGCGAACCGCTCCTCGGGCCTGCCCCGGCTGGTGGCGGTGGCGCTGGTGTCGCTCATGCTGCTCGGCGTGGTGTTCACGGTGTGGAACGCGCTCGGCCTCGTGGTGACCACGCTCTTCTGAGGGCGTACCCGTCGTCCCGGCGGCACCCCGGCGCGCGGGGTTAGCCTGGAGCCATGGCCTCCTCCCCTGTCACCGGTGCCACCCCGAAGGTCGTCCTCTCCGACGACGAGTGGCGCCAGAAGCTCACCCCGCAGGAGTACGCCGTGCTGCGCCAGGCGGGCACGGAGCGTCCCGGGGTCGGCGAGTACACCGACACCACCACCGAGGGCGTGTACTCGTGCCGCGCGTGCGGCGCCGAGATCTTCCGCAGCGACCACAAGTTCGAGTCGCACTGCGGGTGGCCGTCCTTCTTCTCCCCGTCCGACACCGACGCGGTCATCCTCAGGGAGGACCGCTCGATGTTCATGAAGCGGGTCGAGGTGCTGTGCGCCAGCTGCCACAGCCACCTGGGCCACGTCTTCGAGGGCGAGGGCTACCCCACCCCGACCGACCAGCGGTACTGCATCAACTCCATCGCTCTGTCGTTGCAGCCGCGCCGGTAGCGTCGTCACGCTCCGTAGAGCCCCCGTCCGGACCACCGTCCGGGCGGGGGTTCGTTCGTCCGGTCATCAGCCAGTAGTCGTCGACGCCCGTGCGCTCGGCGATCGCGGCTGCGGTCGCCGCGAACCCGCGGGGCAGCCGGCCCTTCAGCTCCCACTCGCGCCACGAGCCCTGGCTGATGCCGCACGCGAGCGCGGCCTCCTTCGCGTTCCAGCCCATCCGGTGGCGTACCAGCGCGAGGCGGGCCCCGAACGTCTCGGTGGTCGGGACCCACCGGCCCTCTGTCTGCGTCGTCATGTCGCACATCTTGCGCCGTATCGCGCATCCCGCGCAAGGCGTGCATAGACACAACCTGGTGACGACACGCTTGTAATTCACGCTTGACGCGACTCACGCATGATGCGAGTCTTCACGGCATGCACCAGTCCCCCCTCCTCACCACCCGGCAGGTGGCCGACCGCCTGGCGGTCGACGCCTCGACCGTCCGCCGGTGGGTCCTGACCGGGCAGCTCGTCCCCGCACTCACCACGCCGGGCGGCCACCACCGCTTCTCCGTCGAGTCCATCGACAACCTGAGCGCCACCGCCACGACCGAGCAGCCCGCGTGAGCGCCGCCACGACCGCCGGCGTCGCCAGCCTCACCGAGGTGCAGGCGCGCGAGATCACCGCCTCGATCCGCATCACGATCAAGGGCGCGTGGGACCTCATCGTCGCGGCGTACCAGGGGCGCGTCTGGACCGCGCTCGGCTACGACTCGTGGGACGACTACTGCGAGAACGAGTTCGGCGGGTCGCGCATCCGGCTCCCCCGCGAGGAGCGGCGCGAGGTGGTGTCGTCGCTACGAGACCAGGGCATGAGCCTGCGGGCCATAGCCTCGGCGACGGGCCAGAGCGAGCCCACGGTGCGGCGCGACTTGGCAGGTGCGTCATCTGACGCACCTGCCACCGAGCGGACCGCCCCGCCGCACGTCACAGACCTCATCACGGCCGACGACCTGGCCGAGCTGAACCAGCCCGCGCCGCCGCGCACCACCGGCACGGACGGGAAGTCCTACCGCCGGCCCGAGCCGAAGGGGGTCGGCAGTACCGACGCCCCTGCTGAGAAGGGCGAGGACCCTGCGCCGGTTCTTGACGGCGAGGTGGTCGAGGACCCCGACGCGACCCGCCGCCGGGCCGACACCACCGCCGAGGCGAAGCGGGCCGCTGACCACGAGGCGGCCATGACCGACCTCTACTCCGGCATCGCCCGCGGGCTGCAGATCATCGGCGGCTACGGCGACCACGCCGACCTGCCCAACCTGATGGCCGAGTTCCGCTGGGACCGGCTCAGCCCGCCGCAGTACGCGCGCGAGTTCACCCCCGAGAACCTCGCCGCAGCCGCGGCGTTCATCAGCTTCCTGGCCGAGTGGAGGACGACCCTCGATGACTGACGCCCAGTGGTTCCTCGACCGCTACGACGAGGCCGTGGCCGAGTCGGGGTCCGACGGCACGGAGCCCCACAAGGTCCGCGACCAGGTGGCCCAGCGCTACTGCGACGACGTGGAGACCGGCCGCATCACCCCCGTGCAGGACGACCTGGTGACCCAGGGACGCAACCTGTTCGACCGCGTCGTCAAGCCGGAGCGGGACCGCCGGCGCTCGTCGATGCGCCGGACCATGGGCGACCTGCTCGACGCCATCAACGGCGAGACGATCCTGGGCACCGCGGACCCCAAGCTCGACCAGGCGTTCGCGCTCGGCGACGGCCGGGACAAGTCGCTGCGCCACTGGACGGTCGACGACTGGCAGGCCGCCACCACCGAGCGGTACCGCAACGCCGCCCAGGCCACCGCTAGCGCCAGCACCTTCGACGAGGGTGCGGCGCAGATCGTGTCGGCGATCCGCCGCTCGGGTGTGCGCACCACGGGCGACCTGCTCGGAGCCACGGCATGACCGCCCACCTGCCCGGCACCAGCCCCCGGGTCACCGTCGCCCTCGGCCCCCAGGCCCCGGAGCTGCCCGCCACCGCGACGACCCCGGCCCGCCCCGGCTGGGCCGCGGTGACGCTGACCGTCGGCGGCGCCACCGTCGAGCTAACCCCCCGCCACGCCGAGCGCCTGGCCGACGCGTTGAGGCGGTTGGCGTCGATGTCGCGCGACGGCTGGGTCGCACCCGAGCGCGACGTGCTGACCGAGACCGCCGTGCGAGCCGCGCGCTTTGCGGCGGGCGGTCCAGTGCTGAGCCCCGAGCAGCCCGGCGTCGCGAACACCGCGCCCGCCGCACGCGTCGCTTTCCACCCGTCGCCGGCTGACCTCGCCGCGCGCCGTCGCCCGTCCTGACCCACGAAGAAGCCCCCCGCCGGCCAGGGCGAGGGGCGGCACATCAGCCCTACCTACCGAGGAGAGAACCGATGCGCGATCCCGATGCTACCCAGCAGCAGGACGACCTCAGCCGCCCCGCGGCCGTCCGTCCCCCCACCGCCTACGAGCGGATGATCCTGGCGGGGCTGCAGGCCCGGCAGGTCTACGGCGGCACCGTCGACCCCGTCACGGTGGCCGAGCGCCGCGCCCGCAACCGCGTGGCCCGCGCGTCCCGCCGCATCAACCGCCGGCGGTCGAAGTGAGCCGCCCGACGCCGCCCGCCCCGAAGTGGCTGCTGCAGATGTTCGAGGCCTGCCTGGCCCGCGACCCCGGCACCACCCACCGCTGCGGCCAGCCGTCCGTCGACGGCCACTTCGAGGCGTGCGCCCGGCATACCTCGCTGCCGGTGCGCCGCTGCTCGTTCGTCGAGCTCGACGACGACGGTGTGCTCGTCACCTGCAGCACGGAGACCGTGAACGCGTCGGGGCTGTGCACCGCGCACGAGCCGCAGCGCAACCCGCTGCGCGGGTACAGGCCGGTCGGGCTCGACGTGCGGGGTGCGCGATGAGCCCGCGGATCACGGTCAGCCACAACGGCGCCGACTACGCCGGGCAGCTGATGACGATCAAGTCCACCCGTCTGGGCTGGGAGGACCACGGCATCCTGACCGCCAGCCTCGTCTGCGAGTACCCGGGCGGCGGCGTCAGCGTCGGCGGGCACTGTCTCGACGAGTGCAAGCGCGACGCGGACGGTCGGCCGGTCTACCCCAGCGACCGGCTTGGCACGGCCTACGGGCTCGACCACGTCATGCAGATCATGCTCACCGTCGGCGTCGAGCGGTGGGAGAAGTTGCCCGGCTCGCTGGTCATCGTCCTGTCGACGGGCACCGGCGGGTTGGGCTCGATGTCCGTCGGCATCGCCGGCGTGCAGAACGACCGCGTCCTTATCCTCAAGGACCACGCAGAGGCGTGGCACGAGGTCGCTGACGGCGGTGCGCGATGAGCCACGACGACACCTACGCCCGGGCCACCGTCCGGCACCTCGCGGCGCCGGCCCCCGTCGCGCCGCCCACCGCCGAGCACCTGCGCCGCTGCGACCACGCCGCCGAGCGGGCCCTGCTCATCAGCCAGCGGGTGTGGGACGACGACCCGGCCGTGGTCCGCACCTGGCTGGACACCCTCGACCGGGACGCGCTCACCGACGCCCTCGTGGCCCTGGCCGCGATGCTGCCGCAGGACCTGTCGCTCTCCGCGCTGCTGGCCCCGGTGAACGCGCTGGCCGAGCGGGTGGCGTCATGAGCCGGCAGGCCATCCTCACGCCGGACGCCGCGCTGCACTGGCTGCGCGACTTCACCGAGTCCCCGGAGCGGGCCACCCCGCTCGAACTGATCGCCACCGCGCGCCGGCACCTGAGCCACGTGCATCCGACCGACGACCGGTGGGGCCAGCTCGAGTCCTGCGTGCAGCTGCTCCGCGCCGCGGGACGGCTGTCATGACCGCGCCGACCGGCTTCCTCGACGCCGACCACGACGCCCTCGGCTGGCAGGAGTGCATCGCCTGCGGCGGCACCCCGACGTGGCTCGGCTTCACCCAGCTGCCGACCTTCCCCGACGACTGGTCGCCCACGGGCGAGCCGCCGCCGCGGCGCGAGACCTGGGCCCGCATCGCCTGGTGCTCGTCGCCGGAGTGCGTCGACGACCGCGCCGGCACCAGCCCCGTCGTTGCCCGCCAGGGCGCCGCCCAGGCCGCGGCCAACCTCGCGGCCACCGCCGCCCGCGCCGAGCGCGAGGCCGCCCGCGAGACCCCCTCCACCGTCACCCCGTTCAGGAGCCAGCCATGACCGAGCCGCACTACGTCTTCGTCGACGCCCTGCCCAACTCCCGCGCCGGGAACATCCCCGACTTCGCCGAGGCGTGCCGCACCGAGGCCGGGCGGTGGGGGCTGTACCCGCGGGCCATCACCCCCGACTCCGCCGACCACCTGTCCCGCTCCATCAACGACGGCGACAACGGGTTCTTCACCCCCAAGGGCTGGTTCGAGGCGCGGGTGCACGAGGGCCGTGCGTGGGTCCGGTTCGTCGGCGGGGCCGACCAGTGAGCGCGCCGACGTGGCTCGACGAGGACGACCTCGACGACGAGCCGCTGCACGGTGAGCCGTGCGGTCACCGCGCCGCCGAGCCCGACGCGTGGTGGCCGTCGCCGGTGCTCCTGGTCCTCGGCGTCGCCGTCACCGGCGCGCTGCTGTGGCGCCCCGTCGCGGCCGGTGTCTCGGCGCTGCTGTGGCTGGCCCGCTGGGCGGTGCTCGGATGAGCGGCTGGCTGATCGTCATGCTGTACGTCGCCGGCTGCCTGGTGACCCTGGTGTTCGTCGCCCGGCGCACCGTGGAGCAGAGCGCCTTCGAGCCCGAGGTCGAGGACCGCGTGCTGTCCGCCGCCCTGGGTCTCTGTGTCTGCTGGTTCTGGCCGGTGCTGCTGCTCGGCTACCTCGGCCGTCACCTGATCTACCCGGACATGCGGGTGCGCAGCCGCGCCGACGACCTCGACCGCCGTGCCGCCACGGCGCGAGCCGGTGCGGCCGAGGCGCACCGGGCGGGCAATACCGAGCTGGCCCGGCTGCAGGCCGACCTGGCCAACGACTACAACGCTGAGGCCAGCGCGCTGCGAGAGTCGGTGAACCGGTGAGCGCCCCCGTGCTGGACCCGCTCGCCGTCGACGAGCTCGACGACGAGGTGCTCGCCGAGTGGCCGCCGGACCCACCGCGCACTGCCGTGCGAGGTGTCCGGTGCTGACCACCACGCAGGCCGTGCTCGCCGGCGGCGTCTGGTTCGCCGCGGTCGCGATCGTCTGGGCCCTGGTGCACGGCGCCGAGAAGGGGCACCGGGCCGCGGCCGGCGGCGTGCGCATCACCAGCGCGTGCTCGTCGTGCGGGATGTCGCGGGCGCAGTGCCTGACGGGCACCGCCGACGCCCCGTGCTGCGCGGCCTGCGCGTCGCGGTACACGCACGACGGGGGGCAGCGATGAGCGACACCCTGACTCCTGAGCACGACCAGGCCGTGCTCGACGACGGCACCCGACCAGGGTGCGACGGCAGCACCGCTGCTCCTGGCCTGGGCATTCCGAGCAGCACCTGCGAGCGGCCCGCTGTGTGGGCACTCGTGGGGCCCTGCGGTGATGCCGAGCTGCTCTGCGCGACTCATGCCGCTGAGCACCGGATCGCCTTCCTCGTGGCCACCTGGTGCCGGTGCTCGACCTGCCACGCGGAGTGGACTGGGACGACGGTCCGCTGGGAGCCGCTGCGATGAGCGAGCACGAGACGATGACGCTCGCCGAGACGGCCCGGTGGATGGGCTGCTCAGAGCGAACGCTCCGCCGCCGCCGCGCACGGGCCGGGGAGACCGCCCCGCGGGCTGAGCGCCGCGGCCGCCGCAAGCTGCTGGCCCGCCGCGACGTCGAGGCATGGGCCGGCCCCCACCTGGCCGAGGTCGGCGCAGCGCCGGCGCGTGCTGACGGGCTCACCGGCCGCCCCGGCCCGCTGCTCACCCCGGGGTCGCCGGAGTGGATGGCCGTGATGACGGCCAGCAAGGTCGCGTCCGTGGTGCGGCTCAGCCCGTACCAGTCGCGCGTCGACCTGTGGCTGCGGATGCACGGCGACCTGCCCGAGGTCGAACAGACCGACGTCATGGCGCGCGGTCACTTCCTCGAGGGAGCCATCGCGGACTGGTGGGCCGACCAGCACCCCGACGCCGTGGTCGAGCGCACCGGCACCTGGTACCACCGCGAGCACCCGTGGCTCGCGGCCAGCCCGGACCGCCTCGTGCGCCAGGCCGACGGCACCACCGCGCTCCTGGAGATCAAGTCCGCCGCGGCCGACGACGAGTGGGGCCGCGGCCTGGAGGACGTGCCGATCGGGTACGCGACCCAGGTGCAGCACCAGATGCACGTGACCGGCGCGCGCTGGTGCTGGGTCGCGGTGCTGCTGCCCCGCCTGGAGTTCCGTGAGTACCTCGTCGAGTACGACCCCGCGGTCGGGGCTGCGCTGGAGCGCGCGTGCCGTGCGTTCCTCGACGACCTGGCAGAGCACCGTCGCCCCGAGCTAGATGGCGACGAGAGCACCTACCTGGCCATGCGGGCCGTCCACCCTGAGATCGACGACGAGGACGTCGAGGTGGGCGACGAGCTGGCCGACCGCTACCTCGCCGCCCGGGTGGGGCTCAAGGCCGCCGAGACCGAGGCCCGGCACGCCGGCGCGCTGGTGCTCGACGCGCTCGGCCGCGCCCGCCGCGCCGTGCGGGACGGCCAGCCGATCGCGACCCGGCAGCCCAACGGCGAGCACCCCCCGAAGCTGGTGGCCAACGCCGCCGCCGTGAAGACCTACACCGCAACACCATCCGAGGAGCCGACCGCATGACCGAGATCGCCGTCCGCGAGGACACCGCCCCAGCCCTGCCCGTGCCCAACCTCATCCAGGACTCGCTCGCCGACCTCGAGGCGGCGCACCGCCTGGCGACGATCATGTGCAACACCTCGTTCGTCCCGAAGGAGTTCCGCGGCAAGCCCGACGAGGGCGCGGTCGCGATCCTCATGGGCGCCCGGGTGGGCTTCGACCCGACCACCGCGCTGCAGTCCATCTACGTCATCTCCGGGAAGCCCGCGCTGTACGCCGCGGCCATGGTGGCGATCGTCCTGGCCGCCGGCCACGAGGTGTGGGTCGACGAGGAGGGCCCCGAGAAGGTCGTTGTCAGCGGCCAGCGCGGCGGGTCCGACCGGGTCTACACCTCGACGTGGACGATCGAGCGGGCCAAGCGGGCCGGGTTCACCTCGAACGCCAACTACCAGAAGCAGCCCGAGTCGATGCTCTACGCCCGGGCCGCCAGCGACGTCTGCCGCCGCATCGCCCGCGACGCGCTCATGGGCATGGACCACTCGGTCGAGGAGCTGCGCCTGGCGAGCACCGAGAACGGCGTGCCGCAGGTGACGACGGCCAAGGCGGAGCGGGTCCGCCCCCGCACCATCATCGAGGCGGCCGAGAACGTGGCGCCCCGGGCCGAGGCCGGCGCGGCCGAGTCGGCCCCGGCCGCCGAGCCGGCGCCCGAGCCCGCCCCCGCGCTCACCCAGGGGCAGGGCCGCAAGATGCACGCCCTCTTCCGAGCCGCGGGCCTCGACGGCGACGACCGCACGGGTCGGCTCGACGTGACCTCCCGCATCGTCGGCCGCCCCCTCGCCTCGTCGAGCGACCTCACCCGCGACGAGGGCGCCCTGGTGATCGACACGCTCGAGGACCTGCAGAACGAAGGCGTGCTCGTCGAGTCCGTCACCGCGATGCGCGGCGACGGCGAGCTGCCGCCCGAGCCCGGCCAGGAGGGCTGAGCCGTGGCCGTGACGTACGTGGTCCTCAGTGGCTGCGACGACCAGACCCACCTGGCCATCGAGGCCTCCGACGCCGAGCGCGCGTTCCTCGGTCGGCTCGCCGCCGCCTCCACGGCCGCGTCGTCCTACGGCTGCATGCCGACCCTGCGCGTCACCCCCACCAACGACGACCCCTTCGCCGACGACCTCACCGAGGAGACCCGATGAGCAGCCAGACCGAGCCCCTGATCGACGACGGCGGACGGATCACGTTCCGCGGCATGGCCATGGACCAGGACGACCTGCCCGGCCTCGACGACCGCCGCACTTTCTCCGTCACCGCCACCTGCGTCGCCGTCGAGCGCCAGCGGATGAAGGACGGCGAGGTCCGTCTCGTCGCCAAGATGGAGGTCGAGAAGGTCTGGGAGGGCCAGGGCCCCGAGCCCGCCGAGCCACAGGACCCAGCCCTGTTCAACGAGGACGGCAGCAAGGCCGGCGACTGGGCCGACCCCGACACCTCGACCCCGCAGCCCGGCGACGCCGACTACATCGAGCCCGGCACCCCGCTGCAGCGCCCCACCTCCGGGGTGGCCGACCCGTTCTCCACCGGGGCCGACGAGTGAACGGCCCGCAGCACTTCCGCCAGGCCGAGGACCAACTCGCCCAGGCCGAGGCTCTGCTCGACCAGGCCGCGAGCGGGCTCGTGGCGAGCGACGTGGTCGTGCACCTTCTCGCCGCAGCGAACGTGCACGCCACCCTCGCAGCCGCGGCCGCCTTCGCGCTGCCCCACGTCGTGCGCATGCGCGTCGGCACCGACGAGTGGGCCGACACCCTCGGCATCGACCTGGCCGAGGTGACGGGGCTGTGACGGGCATCGACCCGGAGCTGGGCCGCGACCACGAGGGCGCCGCGCTGTGGCGCACCGAGCGGTGCCTCGACGACCACTGCCCCATCGCGTCGCAGCTCGCCACCGTGCCCGAGGGGGACGCGATCAGCGCGGCCGTGCTGCACGCCCAGGCGCAGATGCTGCACTCGATGGCCGGCAACCTCGTCGCCGCCCACGGCCAGGCCGGCGCCGAGCGCGAGCGGGAGATCAGCCGCCGCCACCAGGAACTCGCCACCGGCGCGGTGCACGCGGTCCGCTCGACGATCCTCAGCCTCAAGGCCGAGCGCGACGAGGCCCGCCAGCAGCGCGACACGGCCCGGTCGGTGGGCGCGTGAACACCACGACCACCCGCCGACCAGCGGGCGAGCAGTCCACCCCCGCCCGCGAGCAGGTTCCCGAGGTGCCGGCCGGCGAGCCGGTCATGGGCCGCCTCGCCTCGTTCGACGGGATCAGGATCGTCGGCAGCGAGATGGCGTTGAAGTGCCGCGCGTGCTCCCTGCACATCGAGGGGCCCAGCGTCGCCACCCACGCCCGCATGCGCCAGCACCACCGCGACGAGCACGGCCTCGTCCCCCAGCTGCCCGCCCCGGTGAAGAAGACGCCGGAGCGGGCCGCGGCCACCCCCCAGGCCGCGACGGTCGCGCCGCCCTCGACGAACCCCCCTGCGCCGGGGGCGGCGCGCACCACCACCCCCGCACCGACCGCGCCGCTCGACGACACCGTGTGCGCCTCGCGGGACTGCGACGTGGTCATCCACCACGACCCCCACGCGCGGCACATGCGCCGGCGCTTCTGCTCGCAGGACTGCCAGCGGCGGGAGTCCCGCCGCCGCGAGGGCAAGGCGCCGCGGCCGGTCGAGCGCATCCCGTGCCGCGCGATCCTCACCGGCCCACGCTCAGGCACCCGGCGCGGCGAGCCGTGCGGCAGGCTCTCCCCGCAGGAGCTGTGCGCGCGTCACCGCCGTCTCGTGGCGGCTGCGTCGTGAGCGGGCTCGCGCCGGACCAGCGGGTGCTGCTCGCCGGGATCGGCGGGTGGTCACTCGTCGACTGCCTGCTCGAACCGGACCACGGCATCCCTGCGTGGAAGAGCACACAGGCCGGGGGCACCTGGGTCTACAGCACCCCATGGGACTGGGGTCACACGATGTGGCAGCTCGGCCCCAAGCGCATCACGGTGGGTCGCTTCACCCGCGACGCCGAGCCCCTCGCCTCGGTGACGTGGACCGAGCTGCGCCGGATCACCCTGCCGTTGGACATGCGCGTGGCGCTGACGGCGATCCGCGACGACGGCCGTCAGATCAACCGTGAGGGATTCGACGACCCGTACCCCTACTGGGGCAGCGTCAAGGAGATGGCCGCGCACCAGGCGCGCTGGCAGGTCCGGCACGAGCGGTACACCCGCTGGCGGACCGGGCAGCAGGCGATGCTCGGCTACCTGCTCGGTGTCGTCCGCACCCCGGCGCCCGGTGGCTGCATGATGCTGCGCCCGGCTGAGACCGTCGCCACCGCAGCGTCACCCGAACCCGTCGAGCTCGCGCTCTTCGACCTCGCGGCGGTGGGCGCGTGACCCGCCGCGACGGGGGCCGGCCACGGCCCCTCGACCTCGCCGACGTCGCCGCCGTGGCCCGCGCCCTGGGCATCCCCGAGAGCGCCGTGCTCGAGCACGGCCACCGCCTGTCCGAGGACGCGCTCATCGCGGCGCTGCTCCGGCCGTCCACCCCCGACCCCGACGGCGTCGTCCGCTTCCACGAGGTCGGCCCCACCGACGAGAGGAGCGCATCGTGAGCACCGACCTGGACGACCCGGGCGACCGCCTGTGGGACCAGCTCAAGGACGAGGCCGCAGAGCGGAACTGGGAGTCCTATGACTGGGCATGGCAGGTAGCAGGAGCGCCGCGCCTGGTGGAGGTCTACCGCTGCACCGACTGCGGCGAGCCGTGCGACGCCGTCGACTACCGCGACCACGACGAGGGCCATAGCCCCCAGTGCCCGCACGACGACCCGGCCTGCGAGCTGCGGGTGTGCGAGGACCACGACGGCTGCGAGACGGACACGGACCGGTACACCCGGGAGCAGGAGGCGCGGGACGAGGCGCTGCGGGACGAGGCGGCCGACCGGCTGGTCGCTGAGCGACGAGAGGGAGTGGACCGATGAGCAAGGACCCCTATGCCTGCAACTACGACGGTTGCAATCGGGGCCGCGGTACGGGTCACGCAATCCACCGCACCTCACCCAAGGGCCAGATGTTCTCCGGGCGCTGCGAGGAACACCTGGGCCGACCCGTTGACCCGCAAGTCGCCGTCATTACCGACGCAATTGAGGACCACAACGGCGTGAATCGAGACCAACCGTGAGCCGCCGTCAGGTGACCGGGTCGCGGGACGAGGCGCTGCGGGAGCAGCGGGCCGAGTGGCAGGCAGAGGAACCCATCGGAGGCGAGGCGTGATGAGCGAGGTGCAGCACGGTGTCGGCACAGGCCGACCGTGGGTCGCGGGCTTCTGCCCCGCTTGCGGTAAACGGGGGCTGTTCGTCGGTGAGGGCGGGTACGTCACGTGCTCGCAAATCGGATGCCCCAACCCTGGCGCCCCGTCGGACGTGCTGTTCGCCCCCGCCCCGGACCCCACGGTCACCGTCAGCGCAGCGGACCGGGTGGACCTCACCCTGCCCCTGCGCGACCGGCTCACCGAGCAGGAGCGAGACGATCTACTGGCGGCGGTGCGGTTCTACCCGTACCGCGGTCCCCGGTGGGACCGAACCATTCGACGGCTCGCCGCCCTGGACCGCGCCGACACCGGGCCCACGACGTGAACGGCCCGGACCCCGACGACCTGGCGCTGGTTTCCCTCACGGTCGCGATCGTGGTGATCGATCATCGCGCTCTTCGGGTACGGCATCGTCCCCGGTGCCCCGTTGTGAGAGACCCGCGCACCCCCACCATCGCCGCCGACGCACGCCACCTGACCCGCCGGATGCTGCGCCGGGTGCGGTACCAGGCGGGCCGCGCCCTCATCGCCGCCGTCGTGGCCGTCAGCGGGAGCGAGCGGTGAGCGCCCCGCAGCGCATCCAGCGGCGCCGTACGAAGGGCTGGCGCATGCCCGAGGGCGCGGTCTACGTCGGCCGGCCCACGCGCTGGGGCAACCCCTACAGCGCGACCACGCTGCGGTTCCACCTCGCCGGCGAGCCTGAGCGCGCTTCGACCCCGGCCGAACAGGTCGACCTGTACCGCCGCGAGCTGACGTGCGACGAGGAGCACGGCTGGGACGAGCACTCGTGGACTCGCGGCCTGAACCTCACCCTGCTGCGCGGTGCCGATCTCGCCTGCTGGTGCCCGCTCGACCAGCCCTGCCACGCCGACGTCCTGCTCGAGCTGGCCAACCCCGACGACCACCAGGAGGCCCCGCATGGCAGGCCGTGACCACGCCCGCGTCTACCTCTCGATCTGGGACGACGACGACTTCGTCGCGCTCAGCCCCAACGCCCAGCACCTCTACTTCGTGCTGCTCACCTCCGAGGACCTGACCTACTGCGGGGTCGCCGACTGGCGGCCGCGGCGCATCGCCAAGCGCTCCCGCGGATGGACCCCCCAGCACGTCGAGGCCGCCGCCGCGGAGCTGCAGTCGTCACGCTTCGTGGTCGTCGACGAGGACAGCGAGGAGGTGCTGCTGCGCTCGTTCGTCCGCCGCGACGGCCTCATGCGGCAGCCGAACATGGCCACCAGCATGGCCAGGGCCGCCCGCGCCGTGGTCTCCCGGCCCATCCGTCGCGCCCTCGTGCACGAGCTGCGCAGGCTCCACACCGAGCAGCCGGACCTCAAGGGCTGGGGGTCGAAGGACGCCGCGGCACTCCTCGATCGACCCTCCGAGCAGGGTTCCGGTGACCCTACGTCCGACCCTTCCGTTGACCCTACGGATGACCCACCGAGTGACCCACCCGTTGACCCTTCCGTTGAGGGTGAACCGAAGGGGTCCGACGACCCTAGGGCTGACCCAAGCCCTACTCCCTACTCCCTACTCCCTACTCACTTCTCCCCTCTCCCTGCTCCTCTGGGTCAGGTTGGGAGCGAAGGTGACAGTCCCGCGCGCGAGACGACGCCCCGCCCCATGATCGACCCGGCCAACCCGCGGTGCTCGACGCACCGCGAGGTGCCCGCCACCGAGCGGGTCCCGGCCTGCGCCGCCTGCGCCGCCGCCCGCCGGCTCGTCGAGGAGGACCGCGGCCGCCAGGCCGCCGCCAAGGCCCGCCAGCGCCAGGACCGCGACCAGGCCATCGCCCGGTGCCCGGCCTGCGACGAGGCCGGCTGGGTCGAGCTCGACGGCGGGACGGTCACCCGGTGCGACCACCGAGCCGCGGTGACCGCGTGAGCCGCCAGCCCGACACCGGCCGCGACCTGACCTGGGAGCTCGACCGCCAGGCCGCGCTGCGGGTGCTGTGCGCCTACTGCCAGCGCGGCCCCGGCCAGCCCTGTCGCAACCCCCGCCACGGCGAGGAGCTGCGGTCGCAGGCCGCCCACGCCGTCCGCATCCGCGCCGGCCACGAGCACGGCCGCGCGACGGCCGCCGGGACCGGCCAGGCCGAGCTGGGGCTCGACGCGTGAGGGGCCTCGACGTGGTGCACCAGATGCACGCCGGCGGCTTCGGCTGCCCCGATGGGATCCCGTGCTGCACCGGCGGCTCGTTCACCGACGCCGAGCGCTGTGAGCAGTGGCACCCGGTGCTCGACGAGCAGCCCAGCACCGAGGTCGAGCACGGCCCCATGGCCATCGCCGAGACCCTGTGCCACGACTGCGCCTACCGCCCAGGCAGCCCCGAGCGCGCCCAGCAGGGCGGCGACCAGCTCGACGCCAGCATCCGGCAGCCGTTCACCTGCCACCAGGGCATGGCCCGCGCCGTCCGCTACGAGCACCCCAACGGCCACACCCGGCCCGGCGAGCCCGGCGACTACCGACCCGTCGAGCGCGGCGGCCAGGCCTGGCGCACCGGCGGCACCCTGGCGCAGCACTGCGCCGGCTGGGCCGCCGTCTGCGGGGCCCGCCGATGAGCGCCGTCCTCGGCATCGACAGCAGCCTGTCCAGCACCGGCCTGGCGCGCATCACCGACGACGGCCACGCCGCGGTGCGCCTCGTCGCCAGCACCGGCCACCGAGACGCCCCGTGGCGCACCCGCTCCCGGCGCATCGCCGACCAGGCCGCCCGCATCCTCGCCGCCGTCACCACCGACACCACGCTCGTCGTCATCGAGGGCCCGGCCTACGCCGTCCAGACCCCCGGCGTGTGGGACCGGGCCGGGCTCTGGTGGGGCGTCGTCGCCGGCGCCTGGGCCCGCGGCGTCCCCGTCGCCGTGGTGGCCCCGCAGACCCGGGCGAAGTGGGCCACCACCACCGGCCGCGCCGACAAGGCCGCCGTGCTCGCCGCCATGCGCTCACTGTGGCCCGACCTGCGCATCCCCAACCACGACGCAGCCGACGCGCTCGCGCTCGCCCAGATCGGTGCCCAGCGCCTGGGCTGGCCGGTCCCCGTCCGCGCGTGGCACGCCCAGTCCCTCGACGCCGTCACCTGGCCCCAGGAGGTCACCACCCCGTGAGCGGAACCCCCTGCGCAGCTTGCGGGCAGACCACCCCCGACTCGCTGCCGCTCTGCGCCCGCTGCGCCACCGGCCTCGGCCGCGAGCTCGCCGCCGTGCCCGGGGTCGTGGCCGACCTCGCCGTCGCCGCGGCCCGCCTCGACCGCATGACCTCCGGCCGCGTCGGCGGCCGCGGCAGCGAGACCCCGCTGCCCATCCGACCCGACATCCGCGCGCGCCTCGACGCCCTCGACGCCGAGCTGCTCGGCGCCACCCGCGCGCTGCTCGGCAGCGGCCACGCCCACCTCGACGCCACCAGCCTCCGCGGTCTGCGGGCCGAGGCCCAGGCCGCCCGCGCCACGCGCACCACCCGAGAAATGCCACCGCGGCACGGCATCGGGCCAGCCCGGCTCGTCGAGGTGCTCACCCACCCCGCCGAGCTGAGCATGCTGCCCGTCACCGCCGCCGAGATGTGCGCTCTCCTGCTCGGCCGACACCTCACCGCCCTGCGCTCCCACCCCGCCGCGCTCGAGCTGCACGACGGCATCACCGACGCCATCGCCGGCGCCCGCATGGCCATGGACCGCCGCGACGTCGTCTACGCCGGACCGTGCAAGGCCTGCGGCACCGACCTGTGGGTCGAGCGCGACCCCCACCGCCCCGACCACCGGAGCCCCACCGCCACCTGCTGGGCCTGCCGCGCCGAGTACGACACCCGCGACCTCGACGCGTTCCTGCTCCAGCAGGTAGCCGACAAGCTCGCCACGCGCGAAGAGGCCCTGGGCTTCATCGAGACCTACACCGGCCAGCGGGTTCCCGACGGCACCTGGCGCTCGTGGCGCTCCCGCGGCCAGCTGCAGCCCGCCGGCTGGCGCCGCGACGGCCAGGACCTCGGCGTGTGGATCGCCCGCACCGACACCCCGCTGTTCCGCGTGGGCGACGTCATCGGGCTGGCCAAGCGCACGCCCCACACGCCGCGGCTGCGGACCCGCTCGAGGAACGCGACACGCAGGGTGGCGGTCCGTGATTGACGGGCCGCTGACCTGCGTGCAACGCTATCGGCGCACGAAGACAGGTGTGTCCACTCCACCCTTCGGCCTCTCGTGATCCACGTCGTGATCGGACCGCCCGCAGCGGGCAAGAGCACCTGGGTCCGCCAGCACGCCCAGCCCACCGACGTCGTCATCGACTTCGACCTGCTCGCCCTCGCGCTGTCCGCGCCCGACCCGGACCGCCACCCGCACAGCCACCCCGGCACCGTCCGCCGCGTCACCCACGCAGCCCGCGACGCCGCGATCGAGGCGGCGTTCCGGCTTACCGCCTGCGACGTCTACCTGATCCACTCCACCCCCAGCGCCAGCAGGCTCGACAGCTACCGCCGCCGCGGCGCCCAGGTGCACACCGTCGACCCCGGCCGCGACGTTGTGCTCGCACGGTGCCGAGCCGAGCGACCCGCGCAGATGCTGCGCGTCGCGCAGGAGTGGTACGCCAACGGCGGACCGCCACCCGACGACGGGCGCCGCGTCCACGTCCGACCCACCCGCACGGCCCGGCCCACCCAACGGCGTCAGGGCCGGCGCACCGGCGACACCCGCACCACCACCCAGCGCGGGTACGGCGCGGCGCACCAGCGCCGCCGCCGCGAGCTGCTGGCCGCACTCGTCGACGGCGAGCCCTGCCCCCGCTGCGGGCTGCCGATGCACCACGGCCAGGTCCTGCAGGCCGGGCACAGCACGGACCTGGCCGACGACCCGGGCGCCGTGGCCGACCGGCTCGAGCACGCCCGGTGCAACCTCGGGGCCGGCGCCTCGGCCCAGGCCGCCCGCCGCGCCGGCGCCCCCGAGGTGAGCCGGCCCACCGCCACCTCGCGCGACTGGTGACCCCCCGACCGGGCGGGCCCTGAGCGCCCCGCAGCCGCCGCCACCGCGCGCTCCGCCGCCCCACCCCGGCGGCCCCGCACCAGGCCCGCCCCGGTCGCCTCGGCGCCCGCGGTGGCCCACCCCGTCCGACCCCACCCCCTCCGTTATCCGGAGGGGGTGGGGGGCTGACCGCGCCGCGGCCGTCAGGATTTCTCCCTCTGGCGCACCAGCGGCCCCGAGCAGCGGCCCAGCGCGGCCGCCAGGAGGCCCGTGAGCACCACCCGACCTGCCGGGCTGCGCGCCCGGGGCCGCGCGCTGTGGGCCGAGCTGGTGGGCGACGACGACGTGAGCGTCGCCCGGGCCGTGCTCGCCGGCGAGGCCGCGCGCCAGGCCGACCGGCTCGACGACCTCGACGCCGTCGTCGGGCACCGCGGCCGCGGCAACCGCACCGGCACCATGACCGCCCCCCAGGCCATGGCCGAGTCCCGCCTCTGCTCCGCGCAGCTCGCTCGCCTGCTCGACCAGCTGCTCGTGACGCCGGCCGCCACACCCGCTCCCGAGCCGGCGCCCGAGGAGACGCCGACCCAGGAGGTCCCGCAGGTTGACGACATCGCCGCTGCCCGTGCCGCCCGGCGTGGTGCCGCCGCGGATCGCGCAGTACGCCCCGGCTAGCAGTCACGCCTCGGGCGACGACGCGATCGCGCTGGCCGCGTCGGCCGGCCTGCACCTCGACCCGTGGCAGCAGTACGCGCTGCGGTGCTCGCTCGGCGAGCGGCCGGACGGCCGGTGGTCCGCGTTCCGGGTGGGGCTGATCGTCGGCCGGCGCAACGGGAAGACGGCGGTGCTCTGCGCCCGCGAGCTCGCCGGGCTGTACCTGTTCGGCGAGCAGCGCATCCAGCACTCGGCCCACCGGTTCGACACCGCGCAGGACGCGTTCAACTTCACGACCGGTCTGATCGTCAACACGCCGTCGCTGGCCCGGAAGCTCAAGGCCAGCCGCAACAACGGCATCGACATCAGCAAGGGCGTCGAGGGCATCACGCTCGCCACGGGCCAGCAGCTGCGGTTCCGCTCCCGCTCCACCCAGGGCGGGCGTGGTCTCGACGGCGACCTGGTCGTGCTCGACGAGGCGGCCTACCTGCAGGACGGGATGATGAACGCTCTCGTCTCGACGATGGCGACAAGCCCGAACGCCCAGCTCTGGTACGTCTCCACCCCGGTCGACCGGACGGTCCACCCGGACGGCTTGGTGCTGGCGAAGGTGCGGCGCAGCGCGCTGGCCGGCAAGGGCGACCGACAGACGTACCTCGAGTGGTCGGTGCCGGAGCCGGAGTCGGGCAGGCCCGAGGACGTCGACGTTGACGACGAGTCGCTCTGGCCGCTGGCCAACCCGTCGCTCGGTGGGCGCATCTCGTGGGAGTTCGTCCGCGACGAGCGGGACACCCTGTCGCGGCGCGGCTTCGCGGTCGAGCGCCTGGGCGTCGGCGACTGGCCGCGCGAGGAGGAGGCCGAGCACCTGGTGGCTCCCGCGACCTGGGCCGCGCTGCAGGACACGGCGGCGCTGGCCACCGACCCGGTGTGCTTCGCGATCGACGTCACCCCGGACCGCCGGCGCGCCGCGATCTCGATGGCCTGCCGCACCCCGGACGGCCGGGTCCTGCTCGAGGTGATCGAGGACCGGCCCGGCACGAGCTGGGTCGTCTCGCGCATGGTCGAGCTGGTCCGCCGTTGGGAGCCCGTGGCCGTCGTGCTCGACCGCCGCTCGCACGCCGCGACGCTGCTCGACGACCTCATCGCCGCCGGCCTCGAGCCGCTGACCACCGACACCGGCGACGTCGTGATCGCGACCGGCGGGTTCCTCGACGACGTCGACGAGGGGCGCCTGGCGCACCGCGAGCCGAAGCCCGGCACGACCGCGGTGCTCACCGACGCCGTGGCCGCGGCCACCACGCGCGACCTGATGGGCGGGGTGGCGCTGGACCGCCGTGGCTCCGGCGACATCCACGTCCTCGTGGCCGCGGTGCTCGCCCGCTGGGGCCTGCTGCGGATGACCCGCTCGCCCGACGACAAGCCCGGCCCACCGCCCGAGTCGCTGACCACCGCCCAGGTGCCGACCCGGCGCACCGAGACCGACCTGGCCACGGCCGGGTTCTGACCAGACGAGAGGGGAGCACCGCACGATGACCTCAGCGCTGCCGGCCCCTCCGTCCGCCGAGATCGGCTGGGCCAACCCCGGCCTGGGCTACTGGGCCAGCCCGCTGGCCACGGAGACGCCCGAGCTGCGGTGGCCGAACAGCGTGACCGTCTACGACCGGATGCGTCGCCAGGACGCACAGATCACGTCGGTGCTGCGGGCCGTGTCGCTGCCGGTGCGTCGTACGTCCTGGCGCCTGCGCGCCGGGGATGCTCGCCCCGAGGTGGTCGACCTGGTGGCCGGCGACCTCGGCCTGCCCGTCGAGGGCGCCGACCAGCGCCTGCCGCTGCGCCGCCGGGACCGCTTCTCCTGGTCGTCGCACGTCAGCAACGCGCTGCTGTGCCTGTCCTTCGGGCACATGATGTTCGAGCAGGTGGCCCGGTTCAGCGAGGCCGACCGGCTGTGGCACCTGCGCAAGCTCGCCCCCCGCCACCCCCGCACGATCGCGAAGATGGACGTCGCCCGCGACGGCGGGCTGGTCTCGATCACCCAGCACGCGGCCCCGGTCCGGCCCGGGGACCACGTTGGCCAGGACCCCATCCCGGTCGACCGGCTGGTGGCCTACGTGCTCGACCAGGAGGCGGGCGACTGGCTGGGGTCGTCGCTGCTGCGACCGGCCTACAAGCACTGGCTGATCAAGGACCGCCTGATCCGCATCCAGGCGCAGACGCTGGACCGCAACGGAATGGGCATCCCCGTCTACACCGACCAGCCGGGCGCGGGTCCGGACGACCGCGAGGCCGGCAAGCGGATCGCGACCACGGTGCGCGCCGGGGACAACGCCGGCGCCGCGCTGCCGAACGGGGCGAGCCTGCGGCTGCTCGGCATCGAGGGTCAGCTGCCCGACGCCGACAAGGCGATCCGGTACCACGACGAGTCGATCGGGCGGGCGGTGCTCGCCCACTTCCTGAACCTCGGGGACAAGACCGGCAGCTACGCGCTGGGCACCACGTTCGCCGACTTCTTCGTGATGAGCCTGCAGACCCTGGCCACACAGATCGCGGACGTCGCCCAGGCGCACGTCATCGAGGACCTCGTCGACTGGAACTACGGCCCCGACGAGCCGGCCCCGCAGATCGTGTTCGACGAGATCGGCAGCCGACGCGACGCCACGGCCGAGGCCATCCGCGCACTGCTCGACTCCGGCGCCGTCACCGCCGACCCGGCGATGGAGGCGTTCCTGCGCCAGACGCACGGACTCCCGCCGCGCACCGGCCCCGACCCGCAGCAGACCGAGCAGCCCGCCCCGGCCGACCAGCCCGGCGCGGCGTGACCACCGACGAGAGGGGCCCCGTGAGGCCGATCAAGAGCCCGCCCGGAGTGGCGCGCCCCGTGGCCAACCTGGTCGCCGGCGACCCCCGGCGGGAGTGGTTCCACCTCGGCGACGTCCGCGACGAGGTGGTGGGCGAGCAAGGCCCGACCCAGAACACCCGCACCTCGGCCGACGTCTACGTCTACGACGTGATCGGCGGGTTCATGGGCGTCGACGCCGACGCCTTCGTCCGCGACGTCGCCGGCCTCGAGGTCGACCACATCGACCTGCACCTGAACTCCCCCGGCGGCAGCGCGTTCGAGGGCGTCGCCATCGCCAACGTGCTGCGTCAGCACCGGGCCGACATCACGGTGTGGGTCGACGGGATCGCAGCCTCCGCGGCCAGCGTCATCGCCATGGCCGGCGACGAGGTCGTGATGAGCGTCGGCGCGCAGCTGATGATCCACGAGGCGTGGGCGTTCAGCGAGGGCGACGCCGCCGAGATGCGCAAGGCCGCCGAGATGCTCGACAGCATGAGCGACTCGATCGCGTCCACGTACGCAGCCCGCGCCGGCGGGACCGCTGCCGACTGGCGGGCCGTCATGCAGACCGAGGCCTGGTACACCGCCGACGAGGCCGTCGCCGCGGGCCTCGCCGACCGGGTCGCGTCGAGCTCGGACAACGGCTCGGCGCAGGGACAGCAGGTGGTCCCCGGCGGCGGCGGCTTCGGGTTCTGGGACCTCTGGGACTCCCTCGGCGACCCCGCCCGCCACGAGCAGACCGTCGCCGCGCTGTTCGCCCACGCGGGCCGCGCGGCCGCACCCGCCCCGGTCGCTGCCGGCCGGAGCACCACCAAGACCCCCGCCGCGGCATCCGCCGCCGGCGGGCCACCGGCCGCCGCGGCGGCAGAAGGGAGCGCCGCCGTGGAGTTCACGCCGGAGCAGATCACCACGATCACGGAGGCCCTGGGCATCCCCTCGGACTCCGACGCCCAGACCATCACCGACGCGATCGTCGAGGCCCTCAACGAGCAGGCCAGCAACGAGGGCGAGACCGGGGCCAGTGCCGCGGCGCTGCCCGAGAACGCGGTCGCCATCGACGCCGACGTCCTCGCCGAGCTGCGCACCAAGGCCGAGGCCGGGGTCACCGCGCTGGCCCGCCAGGACAAGGCCGGCCGCGAGGCGCTGGTCCACGCCGCCGTCCGCGACGGGCGCATCCGCCCGGCGAGCACCGACGCCTGGCTGAACAAGCTCGCGAAGGACCCGGGTGCGGCCGACGACCTCGCGTCGCTCACGCCGGGCCTGGTGCCCACCAACGAGATCGGCCACGCCGGCACCGAGCCGGCCGAGCCCACCGCGGACGACGTCCGCGCCTCCGACGCCTACAAGAACTGGAAGGTCTGATCATGGCTGGCATCCCCCAGGTCACGAAGACCGGGCCCCGCTCCTACACCCCGACCGAGCCGATCGCCGGCGGGCAGCTCGTCGAGGCGCGCACCGGCGGTCGTGTCGGCGTCGCCGCCGCCGGCTCGCTCAAGGTGCTCGGCGTCGCCGTCACCGACGGGGTCTCCCCCGACGCGGCCTTCGGTCAGCCCACCGTCGTCGGCGGGTTCCCGACCGTCACCGCGGTGGCGGCGCCCCACACCGTGGGCGTCGCCTACGGCGGCATCGAGGTGCCCGTCACCTACTCCGCCACCGCGGCGTTCGGTGACGCGCTCGTGTCCACCGGCGCCGGGAAGGTCGGTCCGGCCGGCACCACCCCGGACGCGCGCACGATCGTCGGCCGCTGCGCCGAGCCCGCGGGCGTCACGGCCGCGAACACCGTCGCCCTCATGCGCACGGTCTGACCACCCACCCCTGAGAGAGGAACCAAGCGCATGACCACCCCCCTCGTCAGCGTGGGCGACGGCCCCCGCACCACGGTCGCCGACCTCGTCGGCAACCCCCTGATGATCCCCACCAGGGTCTACGAGCTCCTGGTGAACACCTTCCTGTCGGAGGCGATCCTCCGCGACGCCGGCGCGAACCCGAACGGCCTCGTCCAGTTCCACGAGTCCACGCCGCTCTACCTCACCCGCGAGGTCGAGAACGTCGCCGAGTTCTCCGAGATCCCGGTCGGGGCCGGCCAGCTCGGCCTGCCCCGGATCGTCATGGCCACCAAGCGCGGCCTCGGCGTGCGGGTCTCGAAGGAGATGATCGACGAGAACGCGATCGGCGCGGTGAACACCCAGATCACCCAGCTGACCAACACGTTCCGCCGGGCCGACGAGCGCGTCCTGCAGACCCTCCTGCTGGACCCGGCCATCCCGACCATCGCCGCGTCCGCGGCATGGGACACCGCCTCCGGCAACCCGCGCCACGACATCGCCAACGCGATGGAGGAGGTCGGCTCGGCCACCCCCGCCACGGCCACCAGCGAGGACGACGTCTTCGGCTTCATGGCCGACACGCTGGTCTCGCCCAGCTCCCTGGCCCCGGTGCTGATCGACAACGACAACTTCCTGTCGGTCTACAAGGACACCCTCGCCGCGGAGTCGCTGGCCTACACGGGCACCATGCCGCGCGACGTCATGGGCCTGGCCTCGCTGACCTCGCGGTACTGGCCGCAGGACCGCGTGCTCGTCGTCGAGCGCGGCACCGTCGGCTTCTACAGCGACACCCGCGGCCTGACCGCCACCGGGCTCTACCCGGAGGGCAACGGGCCCAACGGTGGCCCGACCGAGTCGTGGCGGTCCGACGTCACCCGCAAGCGCACCCAGGGCCTCGACCAGCCCAAGGCCGCCTGCTGGATCACGGGGGTGCGGTCCTGATGGCAGGCACCACGCGCTACGAGCTCGTCGCCCAGCGGTGGGACGAGATCATCTCCAAGCACGGCGAGCCGCTGAACTTCGTGCGCCACGTCCGGGGCGACCTGGTCGACCTGACCGAGGTCGAGGCGAAGCGGCTGCTCAAGGCCGGCGCCGTCGTCGAGCCGGGCTCGCGGGAGCGCGCCGCGGCCGAGGCCGCCCGGGCGCAGTACGAGGCCGCGCTCGCCGCGCTGCCCGACGCGGTGCGCGAGCAGCTCACCGCCGACGGCGCGGCGTCCGACGGCGACGACCCGGCCGGTGGTGGCGCCGACGGACGCCCCGGGGTGAACGAGGCCAAGGCCGCGTGGGTGGCCTACGCCGAGTCGCAGGGCGTGCCGACCGAGGAGGCCGAGGCGCTGACCAAGGCCGATCTCGTCGAGCGGTTCAAGGCCTGACCCGGTGGCCGACCTCATCACCGCCACGGACCTGAGCAGCTGGCTCCGCGTGACCGTCGACCCGGCGGCCGCGGTGCTCGTGATCAGGCACGCGCAGGGTGAGCTGAGGTCGGCCACCGGCTGGGTCGGCGAGTGGCCCGACCCGACCCCCGACAACCTGGCCGGCTGGTGCCTCGAGCTGGCCGCGATGTCCTACTCGAACCCGCAGGGGCTCGACGAGGACTCGACCGAGGCCGACACCATGCGACCGTCGTGGGCGCGGCGCGCCGAGATCCTCGCCCTGGCGGCACGCACCTACGGCCAGGCGGGCCGACCGCTGGGCTCGTTCCCCCCGGCCCCGGCGTGGCCCTGCTGATGTCAGGCAGCCTCACCGCCCAGGTCGTCACCCGCACCCGCGGCCTGCACGGCACCTACACCGAGACGCCCGGGGGGACGTTCCGGCGGTGCTCGCTGCAGCCGGTGTCGTCGAAGGAGCAGCTCGACGGCGGGGAGATCACCACGTCGCGGTGGAACTTCACCGCCCCGCCCGACTTCCCCACCGCCAGCGCGAACCTGGTGCTGGTGGCTGGCCTGCGCCTGCACGCCGAGGGGGACCTGCAGCTGGTCATCGACCGCACCGGACGCCCGCGCCGCGTCATCGGTGTCCTGACGAAGTGGGAGGGCTGACCGATGCCCCGAGGTCGCAACTCCGTCTACATGTCCCCGGCGGACAAGAAGCGCATCGCGGAGTCGTCCGCGGTGCAGCGCGAGCTGCACCGCCGCGCCGTCGTCGGGGCCCGCGCCTTCCGGGGTGCGGCCGTCCGCCGCAGCGGCGACTTCGCCTCGCACGTTCGGGTCGGCCAGCGCCGCACCCCCCGCGGCGTGTTGGGCTACGAGATCGTGGCCTTCCCCGGCCGCCCGGGCGAGCGCCGGCCGAACGCGCCTGTGCCCATCGAGTTCGGAACCCGCAAGCAGCGCGGGGCGCACATCATGCGCTTCGCCCGCGCCGCGGTGAAGCGCGGCTGATGGCCGTCACGCCGGCCCCGCCGTGGCCCGACGTCGAGATGGTGCTCATCACCTACCTCGGCGAGCAGACCGGCCAGTTCGTCGACACCGAGCACGCCGAGGGCACCGGCATCGTCGTGGCCCGCGTCGGCGGCGAGGACGACCGGATCACCGACTACCCCCGGGTGCAGCTCGACTTCTACGGCCCGGACCGCGACACCGTGCACCGGCTCAGCGAGCAGGTGCGCCAGCTGATGCTCGTGCTGCCCGGCCAGGTGGTGGAGCTGCCCGACGGCGGCCGCGCCGTCATCGACTCCTGCGTCACCGACGTGCCGCCCGAGGCCCTGCCCTACGACAACCCCGACCGGCGGCGAGCGGCCGCCTTCTACCAGCTCGGCCTGCGCCGCCCCCGCGGCTCGCGCTGACGACGACCCCACCCCCCGGAGAGGAACACACCATGCCCAGTCGCATCGCCGAGCTCGAGGTCTTCAAGCAGCAGCGCGACCTCGTGCTGAAGCCGCTCGACTGCTCGGTCTTCGCCGCCCCGATGACCGTCACCCCGCCCACCCAGATCACCGAGGGCGCGGGCGCCACGCTGTCCGAGCTGCCGACCGGCTTCTACGACGCCGGCCTGCTCGACAAGGACGACGCCGTCGCCTGGGCCCGGGCGATGGAGACCAGCGACCTCAACGCCGTCGGCTACCGCGACCCGGTGCGCAGCGACATCACCAGCGACGTCTTCAACCTGACGTTCAAGGGGATGGAGACGAACAAGGTCAACATCGAGAACTACCTCAACGTCGACCTCGGCGGGGTCACCCCGACCGCGCAGACCGGGGAGATCGCGTTCGACCAGCCCGCGTCGGCGCGCCTGCGCCAGCAGCGCTACCTGTGCATCGGCCAGGACGGCATCGGCGCGGACACCATCTACGTCGCCCGGCTCATCTACTGCGGCCAGACCTCCGACCCGCAGGACCAGTCCCTCGGCGGCTCGGACGGCTACCTGAACTGGGGCTACACCGTGAACAGCCGGGTCGACACCACGGCCAAGGTCTCGGTGCGCCACTTCTTCGGCGGCCCGGGCTGGAAGGCCCTGCTCGAGGAGGCCGGCTTCCCCGCCCTCTCGGCCTGATCGTCCCCCACCCCTGACCCGTGAGACCGATCCGCGCGCGAGCGCGGGAGAGTAGGAGCCCGGCCATGGCCGAGAAGTTCAAGCCCCGCACGCTGGTGTCGCCGAAGGGCGTCGAGTACGAGCCCACCTCCGCCCACGAGGAGAACGAGCTCCTGGTCGGCGGCGGCTACCGCGTGAAGGACCAGTCGAAGAAGTCGACCGGCGGTTCGTCCGCGTCCACCGGCGGCACGGGGGCCGGCGCCTGATGGGCGACGTCCGCCGCTTCGGCACCCAGCGCGCCACCGAGATCGAGCCGCTGGTCTTCACCATCGGCCCGGCCGGTGAGGAGTCCCCGGAGGTCACCGTCTACCAGCCCGACTCGGGCGTGATGATGGCTATCGCCCGCACGGGCACCGACATCGAGCGGGCCCTGTCGCTGCTGCTCGGCAGCGACTACGCGGTGATCAAGCCCTACCTGGACCCGCTGCCGCCCGAGGCGCCCAGCGAGATCCTCGAGGCGATCGGCACCCACTTCCACCTCGAGCGCTTCATGAACTCCGAGGGCAACCGGGCCGAGCGCCGCCGCGCGAAGGGTCGCGGCTGACCGATCCCGACGACGGCCCCGTCCCCTTCTTCGAGCTGCTGCTCGAGGAGGCGGCGGGGCCGTTCGTCGTGGAGCTGGGCGAGCACCGGGTCGTCGTCGAGGTGCCGGCCAGCGACGACGTCTGCGGCCTCGACGACGACGACTCCCCGCAGGCCGTGCTCGACCTGCTCACCGGCGACGCCTACGACGACCTGCTCGACCTGCTCGACGAGATGCCCGCCGCGGCGATGACCGACCTGGCCGACGAGGTCGCCCGCCACTTCGCCGTGCTGCACCGCCCACCCGCCGGGATCACCGCGGTGGTGGACGACCTGAACCGCTACGGCCCCGGCCTCGAGTTCGACCTCGCCGAGCGCGGGCTCGACCTACACGACTGGGTGCGGGACCCCGCCCGCCACCCGTGGGCGAAGCTGCTGCGCCTGGCCGACCGGCTGCCCCCGGGCAGCCACTACGCCGCAGCCCGCGCGCTCGACGTCGACCTGGCCACCGAGATCGCCCTGGCCCGCCGGGAGAAGCGGCTGCCGCCGCCGTCGAAGGCACCGGCGCTGGAGGGCTGGACCGCCGAGGTGTCGCTGCTGCAGCAGGTGGTCGACGTGCTCCGCGGCGTCGAGCACGCCGTGTGGGGCGCCAGCCCCAAGTTCAAGGGCAAGGGTGGCACCCCGCCCAAGCCCGGCCTGCGGCCCCGTACCGCGGCCGACACCGTCCGCACCGCCGAGCAGCTGGCCCAGCACGACACCCTCGCCGGCCAGCTCCTCGGCGACCGCTACCGCCCCCCGTCCGGCCCGCGCCTCCCCAGCGTCGAGGCCGTGCGGGGCGCGGTGCTGCTCGACCCCACCTGAGACGAAGGAGGTAGACCGTGGCCGGCGCCAGCTCCGGGTCCGTCTTCCTCAACGTCCTGCCGGCGATGGCCGGCTTCTACGCCCAGGTGAAGGCGAAGACGCAGGGCAACCCGCCGATCCAGCAGCGGATGAAGCTGGTCGTCGACCAGGCCGAGGTCGACAAGGCGAAGCGCCAGCTGCAGCAGGCCGAGGACAAGCTGAACCGCAGCCGAGCCGCGTCGATCAAGGCGTCGGACCGCGTGTCCGATGCGCGCCGCAGAGAGGCCGACGCCGCGGGCAGGGTGACCGTGGCCGAGGCCGCCCTGGCCCAGCTGCGCTCGCGGGCGAACGTCGACGCCGCCCGGATGGCCGCCGCCGAGGAGCGGGTCGCGAAGGCCAAGCGCGACAGCGCGGCCGCGTCGCTGAAGGTGGCCGCCGCCGACCGGGCCCGGGCCCAGGCCGAGAACGACGTGCGGTCGAAGCGCCGCAGCGTCCGCACCGCCGAGCAGCGCGTCAGCACCGCCGAGCAGGGCTCGCTGCAGGTCGACACCACCCAGGCCGACGCGAAGGTCGACACCTGGCTGCGCCGGCTCGCCGCGAAGCACGCCGGCGTGGACGTCGATGCCGACACCTCGACGGCGTCGCTGGCGCTCAAGGCGCTCACCCGGGACCGCACCATCGACGTGCAGATCGACCTGCACCAGGACAAGGTCGCCGCCGGGCTGAAGATGCTGGGCACCCTGTCCGGGGCCGCCTTCGGCGCGCTCGGTGCGCAGGCCGCGGTCGGCGGCCTGGTCGCCGTGGTGGCCGCCGCGTCCGAGGCGGCGGGCGCGCTGCTGCTGCTGCCCGCCGCGGGGGCCGCCGGGGCGCTCGCCCTCGGCGGGCTCAAGATCGGGCTGTCCGGGGTCAGCGACGTCTTCGCAAACTGGTCCGACCCGGAGAAGTACGCCGAGGCCGTGGGCAAGCTCAGCCCCAACGCGCAGGAGGCCATCGGCGCGATCCGCGCCCTGGACCCTCAGATCCAGGCGCTCAAGGCCTCGGTGCAGGACGAGCTGTTCGACTCGATGGGGCCGAAGCTCGGCGAGGTCGGCAGCATCTACCTGCCGATCCTGGGCAACGGGTTCGCCGGCGTGGCGCGGGAGGCGGGCAACGCCGTCTACTCCGTGCTCGACCTGCTCACCACCAGCGGGCGCATCGCCGACATCACGACGATCACCGACGGCAGCGTCGGCGCGTTCGCCAACCTGCAGAACGTCCTGGCCCCGCTCGTGGGCGCGTTCATCGACATCGCGGCCGTCGGGTCGGACTTCCTGCCCGGCCTGACCGCCGGCGCGGGCGGTGCGGCCCAGGGCTTCGCCGACATGGTCGCCAAGGCCCGCGAGTCCGGCCGGCTGAACGAGATCATCCAGCAGGGCATCGACATGCTCCGCACCCTCGGTCAGATCCTGGGCAACGTCGGGTCGATCATCGGCTCGGTCTTCTCCGCCGGGCAGGAGGTCGGCGGCGGGTTCCTCAACACCATCGCCGCGGTGACCGGCGAGGTCGCCGCCTTCTTCAAGTCGGCCGACGGACAGTCCGCGCTGAGCTCGGCCTTCGCTGGCATCGGCGAGGCGGTCCGCGCGATCGTGCCGCTGATCGGCCAGTTCGCCGGCATCTTCCTCGGCCAGGTCGTGCCCGTCCTGACCCAGCTCGCGACCTCCCTGGCGCCGGCCGCGTCGGCGATCCTGTCGACCCTCGGCCTCGTCTTCGCCCAGCTCACCCCGGTCATCCAGTCACTCGCCCCGGTGATCTCGGTCGTCGGCCAGGTGCTCGCCGACGTGCTGCTGATCGCGGTGCAGGCGCTCGCGCCGGTGCTGGTCTCGCTGATGCCGCTGCTCACCCAGGTGGCCGCCGAGCTCGGTGGCGCGCTCGCGCAGGCCGTGGTGGCGCTGGCCCCGGCCATCGGCCCGCTCGTCGAGGCCGGGCTCGGCCTGATCCAGGCTCTGCTGCCGCTGGTCCCCCTCGTCGCCCAGGTCGCGGCCGTGCTCGCCCAGGGCCTCGCCACCGCGATCATCGCGCTGCTGCCCGCGGTGTCGCAGATCGTGGCCGCGCTCGCGGCGGCGCTGATGCCGCTGCTGCCGCCGCTGGTAACGGTCTTCCAGCAGCTCGCCCCCATCATCGGCCAGGTCGGCATGATCATCGCGGGTGCTGTGATCACCGCGATCAACGCCCTGGCGCCGCTGCTGCCGCCCCTGATCGGCGCGGTGCTGCAGCTGCTCGCGGCGTTCCTGCCGCTGCTGCCGGTGATCGCTCAGCTGGCCGCGGACATGATCCCGCCGCTGATGCAGGTGCTCGTGGCCCTGGTCCCGCTCATCACCAACGTGATCAACATGATCACGCCGTGGATCTCGCTCATGATCACGGCCCTGATCCCGGCCATCCAGCAGGCCGGCAGCATCGTGCAGCAGGTCTTCCAGTTCATCGCTGACTGGATCTCCGCCCGGGTGGCCGACGTGCAGGGCATCTTCAACGGGCTGATGGGCGCGGTCGACGCCGTCGGTCGCGCCTTCCAGAGCGCGATCGACTGGATCCGCGAGCAGTGGGGGAAGCTCGTCGCGATCACGCACGACCCCGTCGCCTTCGTCGTGAACACCGTCTACAACGACGGCATCCGCGCCGCGTGGAACAAGGTGGCCGGCTGGCTCGGCGTGCCCGAGCTGGATCGCATCGAGGGCTGGGCGGTCGGTGGTCCGGTCTTCGGCCCGGGCAGCGGAACGTCGGACAGCATCCTCGCGCGGCTGTCGAACAACGAGCACGTCGTCACCGACCAGGAGGTGCGCGGCGCCGGCGGCCACGCGGCCGTCGAGGCGCAGCGCGCCGCGTGGCGCCGCGGCGAGGGCCAGCTCTCGCCCCAGTACGCCACCGGCGGGCCCGTGCTGGTGCAGGTGATCCCGGCCTTCGCCGGCGGCGGAGAGGTCACCTGGCCGGCGATGTGGGACATCGCCCAGCAGATGGCGCCCGGCGTCGTGAAGACGTCGGACTACCGCCCTGGCGGGCCCTACCACGGCACCGGCCAGGCCATCGACCTGTCCTTCAACGGCGACCCGCCGGCGCAGCTCAACGCCCTGTCGAACGCGATCGCCGCGTCGTACCCGAACAGCACGGAGCTGATCAACCTGGGCGGCAGCAACATCAAGAACGGCCAGGACGTGGGCGACGGCTTCGGCACCTACGGCGCCTCGACGATGGCCGAGCACGGCAACCACGTGCACTGGGCCAACGACCAGAGCTCGAACTTCTCCGGGCTCTTCCACGAGATCGGCTCGGTCGGCCGCTCGGTCAAGGCCGCGCTGCGCTCCCTGGTGGCCTCGGCGTTCGACGGGATCATCGACCCGATCGGCAACGCCATCCCGACCTTCGGCGACTCCCCGATCGGCCGGCTGCCCCGGGACGCCTTCACGAAGATGAAGGACAGCGTCCGCGGCTGGCTCCTGGGCAAGGCCGACGAGAAGGACGCGAGCGGGCCCGGCATGGGCCCGGGCGACGACGTCGAGCGGTGGCGCCCCATGGCCATCGCCGCGCTGGCGCGCAACGGCTTCCCCACCACGGACGCCGTCGTCAACGCCATGCTCGGCCAGATCCACGACGAGTCCGGCGGCAACCCCGGCATCGCCCAGCAGATCGTCGACGTCAACGGGACGGGCGACTCCGCGGGTGTCGGGCTGCTGCAGATCATCCCCACGACGTGGGCCGCGAACCGCGACCCGTCGCTGCCTGACGACCGCCGCGACCCGTGGGCCAACATGAACGGGGCGCTGCGCTACTTCTCGGGCCGCTACGGCAACACCGAGGCCGACGTGCTCGCGCACTGGGGCATCGGCAAGGGCGGCTACGACCAGGGCGGCGTGGCCTTCGGCAAGGGCCTGATGATGAAGCAGGTCATCCAGCCCGAGCGGGTCCTTTCCCCGCAGCAGACCGTGGGCTACGAGCGGGGCCTGCCCATCCTCGACCGGGCGCTGCCCACCCTCGAGCGGGTCGCGGCCCTCACCGCGGCCCCGTCGCCGCAGCCGTCCGACCGGGAGCTCGTCGGCGCCGGCGCGGTCACCGCGATCGGCCAGCAGTTCAACGGGCCGACGTACCACTACGACCCGCACGAGAACGCCCGCCGCACCTCGGACGCGATCGACGACGGCCTGCGCGCTGCGGGGCTCGGGTGAGCCGCGTGGACGCCGGGGTCTACGGCGTGTGGCTCGAGGGCCACGACGGGCAGGTCTGGGACCTGCTCAACGGCACCGAGGGGCTGTGGCTGAAGGACGGCGCACCCGGCCTGCGCATGCCGGACTTCTCCGTGCTCGGCGAGGACCTGGCCGACGGGTCCGGCTCGACGTGGGACGGCATCGCGTTCTCCGCGTTCGACGTCGAGCACACCCTGGTGGTCGGCGACCCGAACCACGTCCGTGAGCGCCGGGTCGGCCGGGACTGGCAGATCCTCGACCGCGACGTGGCCAACTCGATCGGCAACCCGAAGCTGCCCGTGCGGTACCTGGTGGTGTCCTCGTCCGGCGGCTGGCGCTGGCTGTGGTGCCACCTCGCGGCCGGCCGCAAGCCGCTCGGTGAGCGCGAGCCCCAGGACCGCGGCCAGCAGCAGTACCGCATCGTGCACAGCGCGGCGTCCCCGTTCTACGAGGGCTTCCAGGTCGCCGTGCCCGTGCCGGTGCCCACCGCGGTCGGGGCCACCAGCAGCGTCGTGGTGCGCAACTCCGGCCCGCTCGAGGCCGACCTGTCGTGGGACCTGGTCGGCCCGTGCGCCGTGTCGGTCGGGGTGGGCGACCAGCTCGCCCGCCTGCCGCAGCTGGCCGTCGGCCAGACCGCGACGTGGGACACCGCCGACCACACGATGCTCGACGGCACCGGGGCGAGCCTGCGCTCCCGGATTCAGCGCGACGCACCGCGGCCGCGGCTGCCCGGGCGCTCGGACTCGACCCTCGTGGTGCGGCGCGACGCGGCCGGCGGCGGCGGGTCGGTCACCGCGCGCTGGCGGCCCCGCTTCTACGAGCCGTCCGCGTGAGCGCCCCCACCCCCCGGGGGCGGGCCCCCCAGCCCAAGCCGGTCGTGACCGTGTTCGACCACGACTACAACGAGGTCGGCACGCTCACCCGGGTCCTCGACGGCAAGGCGGTCCGGCGGAAGAACGACACCGGCACCGGGCAGCTGACGACCACGCTCGACACCCCGGCCGCGCGCCGGCTGCTCGAGCACGACGGCGACGTCGTCCCGCTGCGCATCCAGTCCGGAGGGTTCGACTACTGGGCCCAGGTCACCGACAGCACCCAGAGCGGCTCCGAGTCCGCACCCCGACTGCAGGTGTCCTTCGAGGACGACTACTCCCACCTGCGCACCCGGCTCGGGTGGCCCAACGCGGCGCTCGAGTGGTTCGACATCGACCTGCCCTTCGGGGTGCAGATCCCGCCGTACGACGTCGTGGCGCTGCCCGCGCGCAACGCCGTCGCCCACTTCGTCGACGCGAACTTCGCCGAGACCCCGTTCCGCCGCGCCGTGCCGCTGGTGATGCTGCGCCCGCCGGGGGTGCTGCAGGACCACAGCCCGCTCGTCGTCATCGCCTCCCGCATGACCCCGCTGGCCGAGCTGTGGAAGCAGGCCCTGGCCGACACCGGCGTCGTCGTCGACGTGACGATGTGGACCCCGGGCATGCCCCAGCCCCGCGGGGTGACGCTGACCGACCCGACGATCGTGGTCGACACCCGGATCGGCCGCGACGTGTCCGACGTCGTCGAGTGGCGCCACGACCGCGGCGAGCTGATCGACCCGCAGGTGGTCCGCGCGTCGCAGCGGGCCGGCACCGTCGTCACCGGGGGCAAGAGCGCGAAGGCGCTCAACGACCTCTTCGACACCCCGATCGACCTGGGCGACCTGGGCACCGTCACCTTCGGCGTCCTCAAGAACCTCATCGGCAGCTTCAACCGCTTCACCGACGAGGAAGCCGTCGCCGCGCACGGCGACTTCCTCAAGTCCGAGATCCTGGCCCCGGGCGGCGCCACGGCGTGGACCACCGACGCGGTGCAGGCCCTCGCCCAGGCATACCAGGACGTGAAGGCGAAGCGGCGCGCCACGTTCGGCGTGGTCTCCGGCCTGGCCGACCGCACCTACGGCAAGGACTTCGTCGAGGGCGACACCGTCGCCGCGGTGATGTGGGGGCAGCGGTTCACCGAGACCGTCGACGCCACGACGCTCGAGTGGGGCCCGAAGGGCGCACGGCTGAGCCACGACATCGGCAGCGACCGGGTCGACGAGAACCAGATCGCCAAGCTGATCCGCCGGCTCAAGGAGGTCGGCCAGGTCGTGTCGAACCTCAACGTCAGCAACTGATCCCGGAGGCCCACGTGACCGAGTACGGCACCCTCGTCGACTTCTCCGCCGGCTTCCCCGACCCGGCCGCGGTGCTCGCCGCCGGCCACCGTGGGGTTGCCTGCTACGTCTCCGACCGGCGCCGCGACGCGCAGTGGATGGCGGCGAAGCCCCTCACCCGGGACTACGCCGACGCCTGCCACGCCCGGGGCCTCGACGTCGTCGCGATCTACCAGTACGGCAAGACGGGCAACCAGGACCCGCCCGACTGGCACGCCGGGTACGACGGCGGCTGCCGGCACGCCGAACGCGGCCTGACCATCGGCGGCGGGGCCGGGCTGCCCGCCCACCGGCCGATCTTCGCGCCCATCGACGACAACCCGACCCTGGACGAGTGGAACCGGATGGCCTCGCCGTTCCTGGCGGGCTGGGCCAGCGTCGCCGGCCTGCCCGACACCGGCGGGTACATGAACGCGCGCTGCATCGAGTGGGCCCTGGAGGACCAGGTCTGCACCTGGTTCATGCAGCACAACTGGTCCGGCGACCCGTCCATCAACGGCCACCACCCGGCTGCGCACCTGCACCAGGTGCGCATCGACAAGGACCGGGTCGGCGGCATCGGCGTCGACGTGAACGTGGCCCTGCGCGACGACTTCGGCCAGTGGGCCGCGGCGCCCACCGACACCGGCGACGACCTCGACGGCTACGGCGACCTGATCCTCGACCAGCTCCTCGGACCGATGGGACCCCGCTCGTGACCTTCACCGACCGCCCCACCCCGAACCAGTCCAGCCGCGGAACCACCCGGCCGGACCTCATCGTCATCCACGACGAGGAGGGCGACAGCGTCGCCGACAACCTCGGCCGCTACCTGCAGGGCAGCAGCGTGCAGGCGTCATACCACCTGATCGTCGACAAGGACGGCAACGTCTGCCGCGGGGTGCCCGACACCGCGGCCGCGTGGGCCGCCGGCCCCATCGCGAACAGCGCCGGCCTGCACCTGTGCTTCACCGGCCGCGCCGCGTGGTCGCGCGAGCAGTGGCTCGCCCGGCCCGCGCAGATGGCCGCGGCCGCGCAGCTCGTCGCCGACTGGTCCAGGACCTACGGCATCCCGCTGGTGCACCGCACCGTGGCCGAGCTGAACAGCGCCGCGGGCACCTCCGGCGTCGTCGGCCACATCGACGTGGCCGCGGCCTGGCGGGAGACCACCCACACCGACCCCGGCACGTCCTTCCCCTGGGACGTGCTCATCGACCGGGCGTCCGCGCTGCTGCGCGGCGTCTCCACCTCGAGCGTCCAGGAGGACGACGGCATGGCCACCAACGGAGAGACCATCATCGACCAGCTGCTCGGCTACCCCCAGGACGACGCGGGCGCCCCCAAGGCCGAGGCAGACGGCGGGAAGCGCCGCGGGTGGAAGCAGCTCGGCTGGCGCTCGCTCGTCGACGCGGTGGCCGTGCTGCTCACCGAGGCCACGCAGCGCCTCGCGAACCGGGTCGACTACAAGCTGCTGGGCGAGAACGAGCCCACGCAGCGGCCCACCGACACCGTGCTCGGCTACGCGATCAACGCGGACGCCCGCGCCTACGAGGCCCGGCAGATCGGCCAGAAGAATGCCGCCACGCTCGCGCGGGTCGAGGCCAAGCTCGACGCGCTCACCAAGAAGGCCGGCGCCTGATGCGCACCCGGGTGTTCTGGACCGACGCCGCCGAGCGCGCGGTCAAGACGTTCGCGCAGTCCCTGCTCGCCACCCTCGCGGTGGCCACGGGCCTGCTCGACGCGTCGTGGCTCGACTCCCTGTCCGTGGCCGGCCTGGCCACGCTGCTGTCCCTGCTGACCTCGGTCGCCTCGGCGGGTGCCGGGTCGGCCGGGTCCGCGTCGCTCGTCGACTCGGCGGGCCGCCACGCCAGGCCAGAGTGATCGCCGAGTTCGGGGCGGCCAACCTCACCCTCGGTGGGCTGCTCGCCGTGATCCTGCTGCTGCTGCTCAGGGCGTTCGTCACCGGGCAACTCGTCCCGTCCAGCACGGTCAACCAGGTCCGCGAGGACTGCAACGCCCGGGTCGCCACGGCGGACGCGCGGGCCACCGAGTGGAGGGACGTGGCCATGGGCCAGCAGGTCACCATCCGCACCCTGGCGCAGCAGCTCGACGCGATGGTCGCGTTGGGGCGCACCTCGGCGCACGTGCTGCAGTCGCTGCCGCGGCCGGCCGGGGAGCAGGCCACGATCGACGCCGCCGACGCCGCAGCGACGTCGGCGCTCATCGGCGAGCAGGGCCCGTCGTGAGGTGGCCGTTCGCGGCGGGCCGACCCACGCCGCTGCCCCCGGCTCCGCCCGCCGTCACCGAGGACCCGGCCGCCGTCCGGGAGGCGCGCGCTCAGGCTGAGAGCGCAGCGCAGCAGACCCACGCCCGCTGGTCCGTCGTGACCCAGGTGTCCAGCGAGCTGAACGAGCTCCACGACCGGAACCACTTCGGCGAGATGTTGACCGCGAGCATGCGGCTCAAGGACCGAGAGACGGAGAACTGACGTGCGCCACGGACCCCCCGCGCCCGACGACAACCTCGGCTTCCTGCCGAGCCAGCTCGCACTCGACGTCGGGAACGCGCTGCTGCTGCTCAGCGTGGTTCCGCTGACGATCTTCGTGGTGCTGTACGTGACCCGCTCGAGGTGGCGCACCCTGCTCGCCGGGCGGTCCCTGCTGTACCTGTCCGTCGCCCTGGACGCCGTGCTGGTGCAGGCCGCGGCGTCGGTGTTCCTGGGGGTGAACTACCCGCTCCGGGAGGAAATCCGGCTCGTCCTCTACGGGTCGGTGCTCCTCGCGTTCGTGCGGATGCTGCAGACCCTCATCCGGGTGCAGTCGGGCAAGGCCACCGGGATCCTGCCCGACACCGACCTGACCGACTCCCGCGCGCGCCAGGAGGACTGACACGTGAGCACCCCCGTGACCTACCAGGAGATCCTGGCGCAGGTCCGCTTCCACACGCTGCCCGTGCGCGGTGCCGACGGCCAGGACGTGTGGGTCGCCGAGATCGTCGATGGCAAGGGCGGCTTCGGCTTCCCCACCACCCAGGGCGACCCGGGCGACCGTGGCCCGGCGGGGCCGGCCGCCACCATCCTGGGCAAGAAGGCGAGCAGCACTCAGCTGCCGGTGCTCACCGACACCGCGGCCGACCGCGGCAAGGCGTACTGGGTCGGCGGGGTGCTGTGGGCCTGGTCGGGCACGGCGTGGGTGGACAGCAACGACCTCACCGGCCCGGGTGGTCCGGCCGCTGCGATCGCCGCAGCCCCGGACTACGACGGCTCGATCACCCCGGTGGCGGGCTCGTCGCTGCGGCACAACGGCACGAAGTGGTTCGCGCAGGACCCGATCGCCAACGCGTGGGAGCGCACCTCCGACATGACCGGCACCCCGGTCGCGAACGCGCTGGGCACGAGCTCCGGCACCGTCCCGACCGACACCGCAGTCGCCATCCCGTGGCAGTCCGAGGCCGGCTACCCCGGCTTCAGCTGGTCGTCGACGTCGAACCCCTCGCGCATCTACATCACCCGCACCGGCAAGTACGCGATCAACGCGACCCTGGGGTGGGAGCAGGCGGTCAACAACAGCCGCGGGATCGGGCTGCGGGTCAACGGGTCGTCGGCATCGGCGCTGAACTACGCCGGGGGTCACGTCGCGGCGGCCAACACCGGCGCGGCCGGCGACTTCTACAACATCACGAACGTGGCCTCGTGGCGGCTGATCCCGCTCAGCGCGGGCGACTACATCGAGCTGATGGCCTGGCAGAACCAGGGTGGCCAGGTCGACGTCGTCGCCCGCGCGCACGGCACCCGCATCACCGTCGAGTACCAGGGGGCCTGACGTGACGACGCTGACCGAGACCTGGTGGGACGTGGGCGGGGCCGGCCTCTCCGGCAAGGTGGTGCTGCAGGCCTCCGCCGAGCGGGAGTCCGCCGCGGGTGGGGCACGCATCGTGCCGGCGCCGATCACCCGCCAGTTCCGCCAGGGCGCCTTCGCGATCGACGGGCTCGAGCCGGGCCTGGTCGAGGTCTACGTCTACATCGACGACGGGCCGTCGTTCGGCAAGCGGGTGGAGCTGCCGGCGTCGGGGTCGGTGCGGCTGAAGGAGCTGGCCGCCGAGGTGGTCGACGTCGCCACCGTGAAGCTGTTCAGCGCCGAGCAGGTGGCCGCCGCACTGGAGTCCGCAGGCCTGGACACGAAGGCACCGCTGGACTCCCCCGCCTTCACCGGCACCCCCACCCTCAACGGTCAGCCGTTCCCCGCCGCCGGTGGCGGTGGCTCGTCCGTCGGCGTCGTCGACGGCGGCGACTTCGACACCACCCCGCCCGCCACCCTCGACGGAGGTCCCCTGTGAGCACCACCATCCAGACCCGCCGCGGCACCGCCGCGCAGGCCGCCACCAGCAACCCGGTGCTCGCCGCGGGGGAGATCGGCCGCGAGACCGACACCGGTCGGATCAAGTTCGGGGACGGCGCCACCGCCTGGAAGTCGCTGCCCTACGCCCCCGGCACCCGGTTCGACCAGGGGGAGGCGCTGGCCGCGAAGCTGGACGGGAAGACGGGTACCGCCGTCATCTACGTGGCCGGGGACTCCACCGGCAACGAGAGCATCGAGTGGCCGCGCCTGGCTCTTGGCAAGCTGGCCGCGGCCAGCCCGGACGCGCAGGTCGTCTACTCGGTGTGGGACGACACCGCTCAGGCCCTGTCCGCGGCGACGACCGTGCAGGCCGGGACCGGCGGGGCATCGTCGGGGGTCAAGGCGTCGGACAACTTCAACCGCAGCGGGGACCTCAAGGGGTCCACGTCCTCGGGCGGCGCGGTGTGGGGTGGCGACGCCAACGCCGCCGGGGACTGGACGGTGGGCGGCGGGGTCATCACCCGCACCTCCGACACCACCCTGGGCAAGGTGACCCTCGACAGCGGGGTGCCCGGGGACCGCACCGTGGCCTTCGGGGCGGGCACCATCTCCACCGCCGCCCAGCCGGCCACCGCGATCAACCGGCTCTACGTGAAGAACCTCGACAACTCGAACACCATCTACGGCTACCTCAACGTGGCGACCACCGGCGCCGTCACCTGGGGCATCACCCGCACCATCGCCGGCACCTCCACCAGTGTCACCGGCGCGGCCAACCCCATCCCCGCCAACAGCGGGTCGCAGGCGTGGGCCCCGAGCATCGCCGTGGCGGGCACCACGGTGACGTTCTCCCTGGGCAACGCGGGCAACAGCGTGCTCACCATGACCATGCCGCAGGCCGACGCCGACGCCCTGTCCGCCGCCACCGCCGACGGGGTCAGCGCCAGCCCGAACGCCGGCGGTCTGACCCTCGGACCCCTCACCGTCACCGTCACCGGCACCAGCGGGCCCGCGCTCAGCGTCACCATGTACAACGGCTCGGTGTCCGGCACCACCCTCGACTACCAGTCGACCCGGCTCGCCGCGCAGTGCCCCGCCACCCCCGACCTGGTGATGATCTCCTCGGTGCACAACTACGGCGCCCAGACCCCCACCCAGTACCTGGCCAAGCTCGACGCCTTCCTCGCCCTGGTCGCCGCGACCTGGCCGACCGCGGGCGTGGTCGTCGGGTCGCAGAACCCGGAGAAGGCCCCGGGGTCCAACATCAACGCCCACCTGCTGCGCTGCCTCGCGATCCGCGGGTGGGCCGCCAAGCGGGGCGTCGCCTACCTCCCCGTCATCGAAGCGTTCCGGGCCCGCACCGACCTGGGGGCCGGGCTCGTCAAGTCCGACGGCATCCACCCCACCACCACCGCCGACACCGCCGAGGCCGCCGACGGGGCCCCCGCCACCACCGGATCGCAGCTCTGGCAGCGGGTCGTCACCGCCTGGCTCACCGGCAAGCGGCTCGCGTCCGCCCCCTCCACCTGATCCAACCTGCACGACACGGCCCCCGCCCAGCCACCCGGCTGCGGCGGGGGCTTCCGTGCGTTCAGGCCCCGCGGTACGCCGCGTCCGCCCGGGCCGCGAGCGCGCGGTGCTCGGCCAGCCGCCGGCGGTTGCGCGCCACCCGCAGCCCCGGACCCAGGGTCACCAGCGCCAGGCCGACCAGCACGGCGTTGCCCGCGTGCGGCTGGCCGGCGGCTACGTTCATCACCGCACCGAGGGTGATGAGGGCGCCGAGCACGGCGGCGACGACGAGGGCGGCGGTGCGCAGGCGGGTCACGGCTCGATCGGCTCGTCCAGCCGCTTGCCGCAGTGCGGGCACGCAGGCAAAGCGACCGGCTCGTCGGCGATCTCGAAGGACCACAGCCCGGGCGGGATCGGCCCGGAGCCGAACATGGGCGGCCGGTCAGGGGTGGCGAAGTTGACCTCGTACCAGCCCGGCTTGTTGACCTTCATCCGCCCGGTCGAGCGGTCGTACTCAACGGTGGGGTCCTCGTCCTTGGCCATCAGGTGCGGTCCTTGATCTGGTAGATGCGGGAGCGGGACAGGCCGGTGGCGGCCATGAGGTCGGGGATCGATACCCCGCCGACCAGGGCGGCCCGGACGGCAGCGGCACGGTCGTCGGCGTGCACGGCCACGGTGCGCGTGGCCTGCTGCTGCGCGGCCTCGAGGTCGCGGGTGGCGGTGAGCACCGCGGCGAGCAGCTCGTCGGTGTCGGCCATCAGGCGGCGGCCTGCGCTGCCTGCAGGGCGATGACCAGGTCCTCGGCGGCGGTGAGCGCGTCGACGCTCTCGGCCGTGTAGCCGGCCTCAGCCGCGGCCTGCGCTGCGTCGTCGAGGTCGCGGCACGCGATGGCGTAGGCGTCGGGGCGGGTGGTCTGTGTGATCGTCATGACCCAAGTGTGCAGCCCGGGGTAGACAGGTATCAACCCCGGGATAGACGTTGGCCCGGTCGGGTCAGCACGGGCTCGGCTCGCCAATCTTCACCGCGGTGAGCACGGCCTCGCCCTCGCCGAACAGCTCACCGGGCGCGGGGCGCTGAGCCGTCACGACCCAGTTCCTGTCCAGCACCTGCTGCCGCCCGGCGCCGGTCCCGTCCTCGCTGAGCGAGACGAAGATGCCGAGCGTCTGGATCAGGTCCTGCGCGGCCTGCAGGTTCATGCACACCACGTCGGGCATCGACGCCCGCACCGGCTCGGCCGAGGTGGCCGGCGCCGCCGGCGGCACGGTGACCGAGGGCAGCACGCTGGTCGTCGTGGTGGGTGCGGCCGTGGTGGTGGTCGGCGCAGCTGCGGCGGTCGTGGTGCTCGTGGCCGGCGCCGCGGTCGAGGTCGAGTCGCCGCCGCGTCCACCCATCGCGCCCACCACGATCAGCAGCAGCACCACACCCCCGGCGATCCAGGGCCAGCGCTTCGGCTTCTTCGGCGGCTGCTGCGGCGGCGGTCCGTACCCGCCCGCCCCCTGTGGTCCGCCCCACCCCTGGCCCGGCTGCTGCGTCATCGTCATTCCCTTCGTCGCTGGTGGGCGGATTGTGGCGCGCGGGGTGGGGGCCTGTCAGGGGAACGGCAAGATCAGGCTGACTCGCGCACCACGGTGAGGCGCCGCGACCCCGGCGGGCGGGGCAGCGACTCCGCCAGGTCGTGCAGCCGGATCGGGCGCACCGCGGTGTAGACCTGCGTGCTCGTCGGGTCCTGGTGGCCCAGCAGCTCCTGCACCAGGCGCAGGTTGCCCGACGCCTCCAGCGCCTCCGTCCCGGCCCAGTGCCGCAGCGCGTGGAAGGTGCTGGGGATCCGCTGCGCGCGCAGGTGGTTGTTCGCGAGCTGGGAGACGTGCTGCGCGGTGACCGGGCCCGTGCCGCGCTCGCGGCGCCAGCACGGCCCCGACGCGGGCAGCATCGGGGCGAGCACCGCCCACACCCACCCGGGCACCACCGAGGTGCGGGGCCGGCCGCCCTTCGTCACCGTCAGCCGGATGAACGTGCGGCCGTCGTGGTGCACGAAGTCCTCCGCCCGCAGCGCGGCCACCTCCTTCGCACGCAGGCCGGACCACGCCGCCAGCAGCAGCCACGGCAGCACCCGCGGCGGCGCGGTCTCCAGGGCCCGCGTCAGGTCGGCCATGGTGATCGGCCGCGGGATGCCCGGCTTCGCCCGCGGGGTCACCAGCAGCGCGGCCGGGTCGTCGGGTCGGTAGCCCTTCTGGTGCAGCCACCGGAAGTAGGGCCGGATCATCGCCGTGCTGTTCCGGATGCGGTGCCGCGGCAGCGTGTCCTGCCACGCCTCGAGCTCGGCCTCGGTGGCCGTGGCTGGGTCGTGGCCCAGGTGCTCGCTCAGCCGCAGCAGGCACGCCGCCCGGGCGGCCACGGTGGTCTCCACCCGGCCGGCCCGGCGCATCCAGCGCAGGTGCTCGTCGAGGTGGGTGACGACTCCCACCGCGACGACCTCGTACTTGCCCGGACCCTGCCCCCCACGCTGCACCCCGTCCTCCGCTCCCCCTTGAGCCGAAGGGGGATCATCACCCAAAAGGTAAAGGTGCGCACCTGGAGTGACCAAAGCGAGACGGCGTGTCGGTCAATCAGGCGACACGGCGCAGCGGCAGGACGACGCCGTGACCAGCGCTATCGCGGCTGCTCCATCTCGATGCGCCTGGAGCCGACCGGCTCCTGACCGCGACGCACCAGCGCCCCCGACCGGTCCGGTCGGGGGCGCTCGCGTCCGCGGGGACGGGTCGGCTAGGGACGGGTGGGCTCAGGGCAGGCGGGTGAGCAGGTCGCCGACGGCCACGCGGGGCCCGGTGTAGAACGGCACCTCCTCGCGGACGTGGCGGCGCGCCTCGGTGGCCCGCAGGTCGCGCATGAGGTCGACGATGCGGTGCAGCTCGGGGGCCTCGAAGGCCAGCAGCCACTCGTAGTCGCCCAGCGCGAAGGCGGGCACGGTGTTGGCCCGGACGTCGGCGTACCCGCGGGCGGCCTTGCCGTGGTCGGCCAGCATCTGGCGGCGCTCGGAGTCGGGCAGCAGGTACCAGTCGATCGACCGGACGAACGGGTACAGGCACAGGTAGGCGCCCGGCTCCTCCCCGGCGACGAACGCGGGCACGTGGCTCTTGTTGAACTCCGCGGGGCGGTGCAGGCCCACCTGGCTCCACACCGGCTCGCTGGCCCGCCCCAGGGCGGTGTCGCGGCGCAACCCGGAGTACGCGGCCTGCAGCGGCTCGACGTCCTCGGCGTGGGTCCACACGAGGTAGTCCGCGTCGGCCCGCAGCCCGGCCACGTCGTACACCCCGCGGACGACGACGCCCTTGTTCTCCAGCGACTCGAGGTAGGCCTGCGCCTCCGCGGCGGCAGCGGTGCGGTCCTCGCCGAGCGCGCCCGGCCGGACGCGGAACACCGAGAACATCGTGTACCGGACCATCGAGTTCAGGGCGGCGTAGTCGTGGCGCATGCCCCCATCCTGCCACCGGGGCACCCGTCCGACCGGGCCCGCGGGGAGGCGCTGCTCACCCCGTCGGCCGTGCCGGGACGGGGCCGGCCACCCGCTCGGCGGCGGCCCGGGCGGAGCCCACCACCGCGGGCACCCCCACCCCGTGCAGCAGCGACCCGGCCACGGCCAGCCCCGGCTGGGCTGCCACCGCCGCCAGCAGCCGGCCCACCCGCTCGAGGTGGCCGGGGGCGTACTGCGGCAGCCCGCCGCCCCACCGCGCGACCACGGCGTCGACCGGGGCCGCCCGCAGGCCGTGCAGCCCGGCCAGGTCCTCGCGCACCAGCCGGACCAGCTCGGCGTCGTCGCGCGCCAGCGCGGCGGTGTCGCCGAAGCGGCCCAGCGAGGCGCGCAGCAGCACCGTCGACCCGTCGGCCAGGTGCGGCCACTTGCGGCTGGAGTGCGTGAAGGCCTTGGCGTGCAGGGTCTCCCCCGTCGCCACCAGGGCCCCGGAGGTGGCCGGCAGCACGTCGTCGACGTCGGCCGCGCGGTAGGCCAGGGCCACGACGACGCTGGAGCCGAGCTCGACCCCGGCCGCCTCCGCCGCGGCCGCGGGCACCGGCCCGGCCAGCAGCCGGCGCAGCGCGGGGGCGGGGACGGCCAGGACGACGGCGTCGACCTCGAGGGGCGCAGTGGTCCCGGCCGCGTCGGTGGTGCTCAGCCGCCAGCCGGACGCGGTGCGGGCCAGGTCGGTGACCGTGGTCCGCAGCCGCACCTCGGCCGCGGCCGCGGTGCGCAGGGCGTCGAGCAGCACCCGGTACCCGCCGGCGACCGCCCCGAACACCGGGCCCGGCACCGGGGAGCCCGGCAGTGCGTCGGTGGCGGCGGCGAGCAGGTCCAGCTCGTCGCGCCCGGTCGCGGCCCCGGCCCGGTCCAGCGCCGCGGCGAGCGCCGGCACCGCGGCCCGCACCCCCAGCGACGCCGCGGAGCCGGAGTAGACCCCGCCGAGCAGGGGGTCGACCGAGCGCGCGACGACCTCCTCGCCCAGGGCGCCGCCGACGAGCCGGGCCACGGTGGTGTCGGACCCCGGCGACCAGGTGACGCGGCCCGGCGCGGCGGCGCGCGCCCGGCCGGCGGGGCTGAGCAGCTCGGCCACCGCGGCGGTGGCCGCGGGCACGCCCATCACGGTCCGCCGCGGCAGCGGGTGCAGCCGGGCACCGGCGACGACGGCGGCCACCGCCCTCGACGGGTGCACGAGGCGGTCGGCCAGGCCCAGCTCGGCCACGAGGTCGAGGACCTCGGGGCGCCGCGCCAGGAACGCCTCGGCGCCGACGTCGAGCGGCCGGCCGCCCACCTCCACGGTGCGCAGCACGCCCCCGAGGTGGTCGCGGGACTCCAGCAGCACCACGTCGGCGGCGAGGCCGAGCAGCGCCCGCAGCCCGTGCGCGGCGGCCAGCGCCGCGAGA
>NZ_BAAGQZ010000001.1:143793-176638 GCF_054783215.1 Rhodococcus aerolatus
CCGCGACACCGCCGCCGACGACGGCGATCCGCCCCGGCGCGGCCCCCGGGCCCGCCGGGCCGGGGTCCGCTGGGCTCACGAGCCGTGGACGAGCTCCACCAGGCGGGTGAGCACGTCGGGGTCGGTGTCGGGCAGCACCCCGTGGCCGAGGTTGAACACGTGGCCCCCGGACCCCAGCTCGCGGGCGGTGGCGGCCTCGGCGAGGACGCGGCGGGTCTCCCGCTCCACCGCGGCGGGGCCGGCGAACAGGACGGCCGGGTCGAGGTTGCCCTGCAGCACGGTGCCCGGGGGCACGCGGGTGGCGGCGACGTCGAGCGGCACCCGCCAGTCGACCCCGACGACGTCCGCTCCGACCTCCGCCATCGCGCCGAGCAGCTCGCCGGTGCCGACGCCGAAGTGCACGCGCGGCACGCCCACCTCGGCCAGCGACTCCAGCACCCGGGCGGAGTGCGGGGCGACGAACTCGCGGTACTCGGCCAGGGAGAGCGCGCCGGCCCAGGAGTCGAACAGCTGCACGGCGTCGACCCCGGCCCGCACCTGCTCGTGCAGGAACAGCGCCGTGCTCTCGGCCAGCCGGGCCAGCAGGGCGTGCCACAGCTGCGGGTCGGAGTGCATGAGGGCCTTGGTCCGCTCGTGGTTGCGGCTCGGCCCGCCCTCCACGAGGTAGGAGGCCAGGGTGAAGGGGGCGCCGGCGAAGCCGATGAGCGGGACGTCGCCGAGCTCGGCGACGAGCAGGCCCACGGCCTCCGCGACGGGGGCGACGTGCTCGGGGGCCAGCTCGGGCAGCGCGGCCAGGTCGGCGGCCGTGCGCACCGGCGCGGCGATGACCGGGCCGGTGCCGGCGACGATGTCCAGGTCGACCCCCGCGGCCTTGAGCGGGACGACGATGTCGGAGAACAGGATGGCCGCGTCGACGCCGTGGCGGCGCACCGGCTGCAGGGTGATCTCGCAGACCAGCTCGGGGGTGAAGCAGGCCTCGAGCATCCCGGTGCCGCGGCGCACCTCGCGGTACTCGGGCAGGGAGCGGCCCGCCTGGCGCATGAACCACACCGGGGTGCGGCTGGGCGTCCCACCTCCCATCGCGGCCAGCAGCGGGGCGTCGGGCAGCGACCGACGGGCGGGGGACGGGGCGGCGGGCGCAGGTGAGGTCATGGCAGCGGCAATGCTGCCACGCGCCGGTCGCCGGGGGGTGTCCCCGCGGCGCGCCTGCGGCCCGGCCGGGGCCGCCGGCGCTAGCGTCCCGCGGGTGAGCACCTCCCCGGCCGGCACGGCACCCCGCGCGGGCGCCCCCGCGGACTTCCGGACCGCGGTGGCCGAGCTGGCCGCGGTGCGGGTCCGCGACGAGATCGCGCTGGGCCCCATCCGTCCCCCGCAGCAGCTGGCGCCCTGGAGCTACGCGCTGGGCGCGGAGGTCGGCGACGGGGACGAGGCCGGCGCGACGGGTCGGCTCATCCTGCTGCACGACCCCGACGGCCACGAGGCGTGGGGCGGCACGCTGCGGCTCGTGGCCTACGTGCAGGCCGACCTCGACGCCGACCTGGCCGCCGACCCGCTGCTGCCCGACGTGGGGTGGAGCTGGCTGGTCGACGCCCTCGGCGAGCACGGCGCCAGGCACACCGCGCTGGGCGGGACGGTCACCACGACCTCGTCGGTGCGCTTCGGCGACATCGCCGGCCCGACCCGGACCCACCAGGTGGAGCTGCGGGCGTCGTGGACGGCCGCCGACGCCCACCTCGACGCCCACGCCCGCGCCTTCTGCGCGGCCCTCGCGCACGCCGCCGGGCTGGCCCCGGCGGGCACCGCACCGCTCGTGCGCCACCCGGGCTGACCCGCCGCGGTGGGTCGGCCGAGCACCGCGACGCGCACGCCGGGCCCCACCACGGTGCTCGTGGTCAGCCACGACCCGGCGGTGCGCGTCGACACGACCGCCCGGCACCACGGGGCCACCGTGATCGAGGCGGCCAGCGCGGGTGAGGCGGCGCTGTGCACCCGGCTGCACGGGCCGGGCGCGCTCGCCCTGGTCGACCTGTCGCTGCCCGACCCCCTGACCGACGGGCTCGTCGCCACGCTGCGCCGCGCCGGGTGGGAGGTGGTCCTCGTCCTGGTCCCGCCGGACGGCACCGCGGCCGCACTCCGGGCCCTCGCGGCGGGGGCGCAGGGGGTGCTGGTGACCACCGCCGACCGGCTCCCGGACGCCACCCCGCTGCGCCGCCGGGGCGATGAGCCCTGCTCGGCGGTGCTCACCGGCCGGGAGCGTGCGGTGCTCGCGCTCGTCGCCGGCGGGGCGGGCAACCGCGAGGTCGCCCGACGCATCGGGGTGTCCCCGCTGACGGTCAAGGCGCACCTCGCCCGGGTGGCGGGCAAGCTCGGCACCGGCGACCGCGCCGAGATGGTGCTGCTCGCGCTGCGGGCGGGGCTCATCGGGTGAGGCGGGCACCGGGCGGGGTCCGGGTGCGTAGGGTCTCGCCGGTGCCTCCCACCACAGCGCCCGGGCCCGGGCAGCCCACCCCCGGGGACGCCACCGGGGACCTGACGGCGGACACGACCGGGGACACGCCTGCGGACGCCAGCGGGGACGCGGCCGGGCAGGCCGCCGTCACGCCGCTGCTCGTGCCCGCGGACGGGGTGCCCGAGGTCGTCACCACCGCCGAGGGGCTCGCCGCCGCGGCCGCCGCGATCGCGGCGGGCACCGGGCCGGTCGCGCTGGACGCGGAGCGCGCGTCGGGCTTCCGGTACTCGGGGCGGGCCTACCTCGTGCAGCTGCGGCGCGCCGGGGCGGGCACGTTCCTCGTCGACCCCATCCCCACCGCCGACGCCATGGCCCCGCTCGCCGCCGCGCTCGACGGCCCGGAGTGGGTGCTGCACGCCGCGAGCCAGGACCTGCCCTGCCTGGCCGAGCTCGGCCTGCACCCCCGCTCGCTGTTCGACACCGAGCTGGCCGGTCGGCTGGCCGGGTTCGAGCGGGTGGGCCTGGGCCCGATCGTGGAGCGCGTCCTGGGCCTCGGCCTGGTCAAGGGCCACGGTGCCGCCGACTGGTCGACGCGGCCGCTTCCGGCCGACTGGCTCACCTACGCCGCGCTGGACGTGGAGGTGCTCGTCGAGCTGCGCGACGCGCTCGCCGCCGAGCTGGCCGCGCAGGGCAAGACGGAGTGGGCCGCGCAGGAGTTCGAGCACGTCCGCCTCGCCCCGCCGCCCGCGCCGAAGCCGGACCGGTGGCGCCGGACGTCCGGCATCCACAAGCTGCGCCGGCCCCGCCAGCTGGCCGCCGTCCGGGAGCTGTGGGAGCAGCGCGACCGGGTCGCCGCGCAGCGTGACATCTCCCCCGGCCGGGTGCTGCCGGACGCCGCCATCGCCGACGCCGCCGCGCAGGACCCGCCGGACGTCGCGGCGCTGACCTCGCTGCGGATCTTCTCCGGGCGCGCGCAGCGCCGCCAGGCGCAGACCTGGTTCGGTGCCCTCGAGCGCGCCCGCACCCTGCCCGAGGCCGAGCTGCCCCCCGCCTCGCCCCGGCACGACGGGCCGCCCCCGGTGAACCGCTGGTCCGACCGCGACCCCGACGCGCACGCCCGGTTGACCGCGGCGCGGGCGGTGCTGGCCGCGGCGAGCGAGGCGCACCGGGTGCCGGTGGAGAACCTGCTGCTGCCCGACTTGCTGCGCCGGCTGTGCTGGGAGCCCCCGGCGGGTCCCGACGGCGGGCCCCCGACCACGGCCGAGGTCGACGCGGCGCTGGCGGCGGGCGGGGCCCGGGCGTGGCAGCGCGAGCTGCTGCTCGACGGGCTGACCGCCGCGCTGGCGGCCCGCCCGGCTCCGGCCGGGCCACAAGTTACCGGCCAGTAGCCCCCGGCTAGGGTTCGGCGCGCACGCCGGCAGGTGTGCGTCCCGAGCCCTGCAGGAGGACCCCCGTGGCTGCACCCGCCACCCCAGCCCCCGACACGTCCGTCCCCGCCGACGCGCGCCCCGCCGCCGTCCGCTCGGTCGTCTTCGTCGACGGGGTCCGCACCCCGTTCGGCAAGGCCGGCCCGAAGGGCGTGTACGCCGAGACCCGCGCCGACGACCTCGTGGTCAAGGCCATCCGCGAGCTGCTGCGCCGCCACCCCGAGCTGCCCCCGGAGCGCGTGGACGAGGTCGCCATCGCCGCGACCACCCAGACCGGGGACCAGGGCCTGACCATCGGCCGCACCGCCTCCCTGCTCGCCGGGCTGCCGCAGTCGGTGCCCGGGTTCGCCATCGACCGGATGTGCGCGGGCGCGATGACCGCCGTCACCACCACCGCGGCCGGGATCGCGTTCGGCGCCTACGACGTCGTCGTCGCCGGCGGGGTCGAGCACATGGGCCGCCACCCCATGGGCGAGGGCGTCGACCCCAACCCGCGCTTCCTCGCCGACAAGCTCGTCGACCCCTCCGCGCTGGTCATGGGCAACACCGCGGAGAACGTGCACGACCGCTACCCCCACCTCACCAAGGAGCGTACCGACGCCTACGCGGTGCTCAGCCAGCAGCGCTTCGAGGCGGCGGCGCAGCGCGGCGACATCGAGTCCACCCTGGTGCCCGTGGCCACCCGCTCGGTGGAGCAGGGCTGGGGCCTGGCCACCGCGGACGAGCCGCCCCGGCCGGGCACCACGATGGAGTCCCTGGCCGGGCTGGGGACCCCGTTCCGCCCGCACGGCCGCGTCACCGCCGGCAACGCCGCCGGGCTCAACGACGGCGCCACCGCGTGCCTGCTCGCCGGCGAGGACACCGCCGCCGAGCTCGGGCTGCCCGTCGGCATGCGACTGGTCGGCTACGCCTTCGCCGGGGTCGACCCGGCCGTCATGGGCATCGGCCCGGTCCCTGCGACCGAGAAGGCGCTCGCCCGAGCCGGTCTCACCATCGACGAGATCGGCCTGTTCGAGGTCAACGAGGCCTTCGCGGTGCAGGTGCTGGCCTTCCTCGACCACTTCGGCATCGCCGACGACGACCCCCGGGTCAACCCGTGGGGCGGCGCCATCGCCTGCGGTCACCCGCTGGCCAGCTCCGGGGTCCGCCTCATGACCCAGCTCAGCCGCCACTTCGCCGCCCGGCCCGACGTCCGCTACGGCATCACCACCATGTGCATCGGGATCGGCATGGGCGGCACCGTGATCTGGGAGAACCCGTCCTACGACCCGACCGCGGCCACCCAGGGGGAGCAGCAGTGACCACCACCGAGGACACCACCACCGCCTTCGACGCCGAGGTCGTCACCCACGCCCGCACCCGGGTGCTGCGCGTGCCCGGCGTCGACGGTCCCGTCGCCCTGGTGACGCTGGACAACGGGTTCGACCACACCAAGCCGTCCACCTTCGGGCCCGCGGGGCTGGAGAGCCTGGACGCCGCCCTCGACGCGGCCTTCGCGGCCGACCCCGTCGCCGTCGCGGTCACCGGCAAGCCGTTCATCTTCGCCGTCGGCGCGGACCTGTCCGGGGTCCCGTCGATCACCACCCGCGAGCAGGCCCTGGAGATCGGCCGGCTGGGCCACCGGGTGCTGCGGCGGCTGCGGGAGTCGAGCGTGCCCACGTTCGCCTTCGTCAACGGCGCCGCCCTCGGCGGTGGGGTGGAGGTGGCGCTGCACAGCCACTACCGCACCGTGGCCGCGAACGCCGCGGCGCTGGCGCTGCCCGAGTGCTTCCTGGGCCTGGTCCCCGGCTGGGGCGGCACGCAGCTGCTGCCGAACCTGCTCGGCGCCTCGACCGCCGTGCAGGTGGTGCTGGAGAACGCGCTGAACCAGAACAAGACCCTGTCCCCCACCGCCGCCGCCCGGCTGGGCCTGGTCGACGTGGTGCTGGACTCGGCGGACTTCCTCGAGCGGTCCTTCGCCTGGATGGCGCAGGTGCTCGACGGCACCGTGGTCCCCGAGCGTCCCGAGATCGACCGCGGGCAGGCGTGGGACGACGCGATCGCCCGTGGCCGCGCCGTCGTCGAGGGCCGCACCCACGGCTTCGCCCCCGGCCCGGTGCGGGCGCTCGACCTGCTGGAGCGGGCGCGGGAGGTCGACCTGACCGACCCGGCCTCGCTCGACGCCGCGTTCGCGGCCGAGGACGAGGCGCTGGCCGACCTGCTGATGGCCGACGAGCTCCGCGCCGGGCTCTACAGCTTCGACCTGGTGCAGAAGCGGGCCAAGCGTCCCGCCGGCGCGCCGGACAAGGCCCTCGCGCGGAAGGTCACCACCGTCGGCGTCGTCGGCGCCGGGCTCATGGCCAGCCAGCTCGCCCTGCTGCTCGTCCGTCGCCTCGAGGTGCCGGTGATCCTCACCGAGCTCGACCAGGACCGCCTCGACAAGGGCGTCGGCTGGGTGCACGAGGAGATCGCCAAGCTCCAGGGCAAGGGCCGGATCTCGCCGGACAAGGCCAACCGGCTCACCGCCCTGGTCACCGGCTCGCTGGACAAGGCGGCCTTCGCGGGTGCGGACTCCGTCATCGAGGCCGTGTTCGAGGAGATGGGCGTCAAGAAGACGGTGCTCGCCCAGCTCGAGGAGCACGTCGGCCCGGAGTGCCTGCTGGCCACCAACACCTCGTCGCTGTCCATCACCGAGATGGCCGCCGACCTCGCCCATCCCGAGCGGGTCGTCGGCTTCCACTTCTTCAACCCCGTCGCAGTGCTGCCGCTGCTGGAGGTGGTGCGCGGCGAGCGGACCGACGACGCCACCCTGGCCACCGCGTTCGCCACCGGGCGGGCGCTGAAGAAGTCGTGCGTGCTCGCCGCGGACAAGCCGGCGTTCGTGTTCAACCGGCTCGTCACCCGGGCCCTCGGCGAGGTCATCGCCTGCGTCGACGAGGGCACCCCGTTCGACGTCGCGGACGGGGCGGTGGCCGAGCTGGGCATGCCGATGAGCCCGTTCACCTTGCTGCAGCTCGTGGGCCCGGCCGTCGCGCTGCACACCGCGGAGACCCTGCACGGCGCCTACCCGGAGCGGTTCTCCGACTCGGCCGGGTTCCGCGCTCTCGTCGACGCGCGCAAGCCCGGGGTGTGGACGTGGGGCGCGGACGGCACCCCCAGCGTCGACCCGGAGGTGGCCGCCGCCTGGCCGCAGGGCGACTCCCCGTCCACGGCCGAGCAGGTGCTCGACCGGGCCCGCCGCGCGCTGGCCGAGGAGATCGCGATCATGCTCGACGAGGGGGTCGTGGCCGGGCCGCAGGACATCGACCTGTGCCTGCTGCTCGGCGGCGGGTTCGGCTTCTGGAACGGTGGCATCACCCCCTACCTCGACCGCACCGGGGTCTCCGAGGCCGTCACGGGGCACCGCTTCCTGCCCGCCGGCGTGGCGTCCGTCCCCGCCTGACCCCCCGCTCCCCCCGCACGTAGCGGGCTACCTGCTGCTCGCGCCGCCCGCCGGCGCGCAGGTAGCCCGCTACCTGCGGGTCCGGGGGCGAAACACGATCGTCACCTCGGGGGCAGGGCCCGGTAACACCGTGACGGTGGAGTGGTCCACGACCTGCTGACGAGGCAGGGCGCGTCTAGGGTTCCGCCTCCCGCGAGGGAGGGCCTGGTCCGAGAGATGCAGGCGGGCACCGTGCTCCATGCCCGTTCCACGGCGGGGGAAAAGCCCGGGAGGCCACACCAGGCCCCGGGCCGCGTGCCGCGCACCCGGGACCCTCCCTCCAGGAGGACACCGTGACCCCCACCCAGACCCACGTCGTGCCCGGCGGCGCCGCCTGGTCGGTCCGCGTGCGGCCCGGCCGCGAGCTGCGGCTGACCGCGCTCGGGGACGGCGCGAACGTCAGCCTGCTGCTGCTGCGCGCCGACCACGAGACCGACCGGATGAACCTGCCCGACACCCTCAAGGCGCAGATGAGCGCCCGGGTGCACGCCCCGATGGTGCTCATGAGCGACCGCGGCGTCGGCCTGGCCTCGGTCACCGCGTCCACCCTGGACTGGCACGACGCGGTGTGCGGGCACTCCACCGAGGCCCACCTGGCCCGGTTCCCCGCCACCTCCTACCAGGCCGACCGCAACGCCCGCCGGCTCTCCGCCCGCACCGGCCTGCTCTCCGAGCTGCGCAAGCACGGCCGCGACCGGGCCGACCTGCACGCCTGCGTCAACCTGTTCAGCCGGGTCGCCGTCGCGGCGGACGGGGCGCTCTCGTTCACCCCCGGGCACTCCCGCGCCGGCGACGCAGTGGTGCTGCGCGCCGAGGTGCCGCTGCTGGCCGTGCTCTCCACCGCCCCGCACCCGATGGACCCCACCTGGGCCCCCGCGGACGTCCGGGTCGAGGTCGGCGCCACCGCCGCACCCGACGACGGCCCCCGGGACTTCCGCGAGGAGAGCGCCCGGGCGCTGCTCGAGGCGCAGCGGGTGCTGGCGTGAGCGGGCGCCTGGTCCTCGAGGCCGACGTCGACTCCGGGGACGGGTTCGTCCACCTCGTCCCGGCCGGCTCGTCGCTGTCCATCGTGGACCTGCACGGCAACCAGGCCGCGGACACCCTGCTCTACGACGCCCACGACCTGACCAACCGCTACAGCGCCGTGGACACCCTGCGCGAGCAGGCCGCCGCCTACCTGACCACCGGCTCGCAGCTGCTGTCGGTCGACCTCGACGTGCTGGCCACCATCACTGAGGACACCGTCGGCCGCCACGACACCCTCGGCGGGGCGTGCTCGCAGGAGTCCAACGTCATCCGCTACGGCGAGCACACCCGCCACCAGCACGCGTGCCGGGAGACGTTCCTGCGCACCGGGGCCGAGGTCGGCATCACCGCCCGGCTGCTCACCCACAACATCAACTTCTTCATGAACGTCCCGCTCACCCCCGAGGGCGGGCTGACCTTCGCCGACGGGCTCTCCGCCCCGGGCCGACTCGTGACGATGACGGCGGCGCGCGACGTGGTCGTCCTCATCAGCAACTGCCCGCAGCTGAACAACCCGTGCAACGGCTGGGACCCCACCCCGGTCCGCGTCGTCGTCCGGGAGCCGGCGTGACGGCCGTGGCCGCGGCCGCGGCGGGTGCGGTGGTCGGGTCCGGCACCGTCACCGTCCGCTCCCCCGGGCTGCAGACCACGGTGCAGGACGCGCCCGGCCGCACCGGGTTCTGGCACGTCGGCCTGCCGCCCTCCGGGGCCTGGGACGACCTGTCGGCCGCCCTCGGTGCGCTCGCCCTGGGCAACGAGCCGGGCGCCGCCTGCCTCGAGTGCGTGGTGACCGGCCCGGAGCTGGTGTTCGACACCCGCACCCTGGTCTGCCTCACCGGGGCGCTGACCGGGGCCACCGTCGACGGCCGCCCGGTGCGCCCGGGCGTCGTGACCACCGTGCCCGCCGGCGGGGTGCTGCGCGTGGGACCCGTGGGCGCACCGGGCATGCGCGGCTACGTCCACGTCCTCGGCGGGCTCGACGTGCCCCCCGTGCTGGGCAGCCGCGCCACCTTCCTGCTCGGCGAGCTCGGCGGGCACGAGGGCCGGGCGCTGGCCGCGGGCGACGTCCTGGCGCTGGGCCGCCGCGAGAACCTGGGCCCGCCGCTCGACGTCGACCTGCTGCTGCCCCGCCTCACCTCGGCCCGGGAGCTCCGCGTGGTGCTCGGCCCCCACGGCGCACCCGAGCACCTCACCGAGACCGGCATGGCCGACCTGCTCGCCGCGACCTGGACGGTGGACCACCGCGCCGACCGCACCGGGGTCCGGCTGGTCGGGCCCCGCCCCGGCTGGGCCCGCACCGACGGCGGCGAGGCCGGCCTGCACCCGTCGAACATCCACGACAGCGCCTACCCGGTCGGCGGCATCATGCTCTCCGGGGACACGCCCGTCGTCGTCGGACCGGACGGGCCGAGCCTGGGCGGGTTCGTCGTGCCGTGCGTGGTCGTCACCGCCGACCGCTGGGCCCTGGCCCAGCTGCGACCCGGGGACACCGTGCGCCTGGTGCCGGTGACCCCCGCACGGGCGGCGGCGGCCGCGGCCGAGCGCGCGAGGCTCGCGGCCGACCCCCGCGCCGCCGCGACCGCGCTGCCCGAGGCGCGGCTGCGCGGCGAGGTCCCCACCGGGACCGACCCGGGCGCCGTCCCCGACCCCGGCCCGACCGACCGCCCCGCCGCCCTCGTCGAGCTGCCCGGCGCGGGGCACCGGCCGGACCTCGTGGTGCGCCGGGCGGGTGACCGGCACGTGCTCGTCGAGGCCGGGCCTGCGGTGCTCGACCTGGCCGTGCGGGTGTGGGTGCACCTGCTCGCCGCCGCGGTGCGCGAGCGCGTGCCCGGCACGCCGGACCCCGACGGCACCACGGCGGCCGTCGGCACGGGCGGCATCACCGAGATGGTGGAGGGCGTGCGCTCGCTGCTGGTGGAGGTCGACCCCGCCCGGCTGGACCCGGCCGACCTCGGCGCGCTGCTGGCCGAGCTCGCCCTCGCGGTGCCCGACCCGGCCGAGGTCACCCTCGACGTGCGCGAGGTGACCCTGCCGGTCTGCCTGGACCACCCGCTCGCCCACGAGGCGATGGCCCGCTACACCCGCTCCGTGCGGCCCGACGCGCCGTGGTGCCCGGACAACGTGGAGTTCATCCGGCGCATCAACGACCTGCGCGGCCGCGACGCCGTGTTCGACGTCCTCACCGCCGCCACGTACCTCGTGCTGGGGCTGGGGGACGTGTACCTCGGTGCGCCCGTGGCGGTCCCGATCGACCCGCGCCACCGGCTGGTGACGACGAAGTACGACCCGGCACGGACGTGGACCCCGCAGAACGCGGTCGGCATCGGCGGCGTCTACCTGTGCGTGTACGGCATGGAGGGGCCCGGGGGCTACCAGCTGGTCGGCCGCACGGTGCCGGTGTGGCGGCTGCTGCCCGGGGCGGACGAGCTGCCGTGGCTGCTGCGCCCGTTCGACCGGCTGCGCTTCGTCCCCGTCTCGGCCGACGAGCTGGCCGAGCTGCGGGCCGGGGTCCACTCCGGACGCACCGGGCTGCACCACGAGCCCGCCACCTTCTCCCTCGCGGAGGAGCGCGCCCTGCTCACCGAGCACGGCGCGGAGATCGAGACCTTCCGGGCGCGGCGTGGTGCCGCGTTCGACGCGGAGCGGGAGCGGTGGGGACAGCGGTGACGACGACGGAGGAGACGGGCACGACGGCAGCGACGGCGGCAGGGGCACCAGCAGGCACGGCCGCGGAGCGGGCCCTGGCCCGGGCCCGGGAGGTCGGCCTCCCGGTGTTCCTCGCCACCGCCCCCGACGCCCGCCACGGTGACGGCCCGCTGGCCGGGATCCCGTTCGCCGTCAAGGACAACATCGACGTGGCCGGGCTGCCCAGCACCGCGGCCTGCCCCGCGCTGGACACCCCCGCCGCCGCCCACGCGACCGCCGTCGCCCGGCTCGTCGCGGCCGGGGCCGTCCCCGTGGCCAAGACCAACCTGGACCAGTTCGCGACCGGGCTCGTGGGCACCCGCAGCCCGTTCGGGGCCCCGGCGTGCCACGGCCACCCGGAGCACGTCAGCGGTGGGTCGAGCAGCGGCAGCGCCGTGGCGGTCGCCTCCGGGGTGGTGCCGCTCGCGCTGGGCACCGACACCGCCGGCTCCGGCCGGGTGCCGGCGGCGTTCCACGGTCTCGTCGGGGTCAAGCCCACCCGGGGCCTGGTGCCGACGACCGGGGTGCTCCCGGCGTGCCGCTCGCTGGACTGCGTCACCACCATGACGCGCACGGTGGCCGAGGCCCGGGCCGCGCTGGCCGTCCTGGCGGGCCCCGACCCCGCGGACCCGTACTCGCGCTCCGCCCCCGTCGCGCTCCCGCCGGGGGTCGCGCGCCGCATGACCACCGTCGGTGTGCCCGCCGGCCCGATCGACCTCGACGACGCCGCCCGCGGCGCCTGGGAGGCCGCGCTGGCCCGGGCCCGCGCCGTGGGCCTGCACCTCGTGCCCGTCGACCTCGCCCCGTTCCTCGAGGCCGCCACCCTGCTCTACGGCGGGCCCTGGGTCGCCGAGCGCTGGGTCGCCGTCGGCCACCTGCTCGGCGGCGCGGTCGACGAGGCCGCGCTCGACCCCACCGTCGCCGACATCGTCCGGGGCGGGCGGGACCTGCTCGCCGCCGACGCCTTCCGCGCGCAGGACCGGCTGGCCGCGCTGCGGGCGCGGACCCGGCCGACGTGGGACCGGGTGGACGCGCTGCTGCTGCCCGTGGCGCCGGGCCACCCCACGCTGGCCGAGGTGGCGGCGGACCCGGTGGGCCCCAACACCCGCCTGGGCACCTACACCAACTTCGCGAACCTGCTCGACCTCTGCGCCGTCGCCGTGCCCGCCGGGTCCCGCGACGACGGCCCGCCGTTCGGGGTGCAGCTGGTGGCCCCCGCGTTCGCCGACGGGCCGCTGCTGGACCTGGCGTCGGTGTGGTGCGGCGAGCTCGTGCCCGAGGTGCCCCACGGCCCCACCGTGGTCGTGGCCGGGGCGCACCTGTCCGGGCTGCCGCTCAACCGGCTGCTGGTCTCCCGCGGCGGGCGGCTGCTGCGGCGCACCCGCACCGCGGGCGGGTACCGCATGCTGCGCGTCCCCGACGGCGTGCCCCGCCCCGCCCTGGTCCCCGGCGACGGCCCCGCCCGCGGGTTCGCCGTCGAGGAGTGGGAGGTGCCCGCGCAGGGCCTCGGCGAGCTGGCCGGGGAGGTCGGCCCGCCGCTGCGGTGGGGTCCGGTGCGCCTCGCCGACGGCTCGTCCGCCCTGGGCTACCTGGGCGAGGCGGCGGAGCTGGCCGGCGCCGAGGACCTCAGCCACCACGACGGCTGGCGGGACGCGTGAGCGGCGAGGTCTCCCCCGGCGACGCCGGCTGGGTCGCCCACCGGCTGCACGGCGGGGACGGCGAGGTCCGGGTGCGGTGGCCCTTCGTCGACACGTGCGCGCTGCCGGTGGCGGTGCAGCAGTGGGAGCTCGACCCGGGCGCCTCGGAGGGGGTGCACGCCCACGGCGACGAGCGACCGCTGGAGGAGCTCTACCTCGTCTGCGCGGGCACGGCCACGGTGCGGCTCGGCGACGCGGTCCACCAGCTGGGTCCGGGGGACGCGCTGCGGGCCCCCGCCGGCGTGCCGCACGACCTGCGCAACTCCGGGAGCGACGTGCTGCGGGTGGTCGTCGTGCTGGGAGCGCCCGCGCCGACGGACTTCTCGTGGTCGGTGCTCGAAGGCCCGGCCCGGCGGGCCCGCTGACCGCGCGCCCGGGCCACGGCTGTTGCGGCTGTGTTTCCAGATGATCCACCCCTTGTGCCGTTCCTCGTATACAACATACGTTTTACGTCTCGCCCGACGCCCCACGCCTGGAGACCCCATGACCGCACGTCCCGGACGCCCCCGCCCCGTCGTGGTGGGCGCGGCTGCGACCGCCCTGCTCGCCGCCACCGCCGCCGCCTGCTCCTCGGTGACCCCCGCGGGCACCGACGCCGGCGGGGCCGCCTCGGCCACCGCCTCCTACGGCGAGCCCGTCTCCGCCGACCAGGTGCAGCAGGGTGGCCGGCTGGTCATGGCGCTCTCCGCCGATCCGGACAAGCTCGACCCCACGCTGTCGCGGAGCCTGTACTCGCGCTACGTGTTCCACGCGATGTGCGAGAAGCTCTACGACGTCGACCAGAGCTCGACGATCGTGCCGCAGCTCGCCACCGCGCTGCCCACCACCTCGCCCGACGGCCTCACGGTGACGATCCCGGTGCGCAGCGACGCCAAGTTCTCCGACGGCACCCCCATGGACGCCGCCGCGGTCAAGGCCACGTTCGACCGCAACCTCACCCTCCCCGGCTCCGGCCGCAAGAGCGAGCTCGGACCCGTCACCGGCGTCACGGCGCCGGACCCGACCACCGTCGTCGTGACCCTCTCCCAGCCCTTCGCCCCGCTCACCGCGGCGCTGGCCGACCGGGCAGGCATGGTGCTCAACCCCGCGACGACGGCCGCGCTGGGGGCCGACTTCGCCACCGCGCCGTCCTGCGTCGGACCCTTCAAGCTCGCCGACCGCGTGCCGCAGAACTCGATCGACCTGGTCAAGGACCCGAACTACTACGACGCGGCGAAGGTCCACCTGGACTCGATCTCCTACCGCATCATCACCGACGCCAACATCCGCGCGGCCAACCTGCGCTCCGGGGACGTGCAGGTGGCCGACTCGGTCTCCGCGCAGGACGTCGACCAGCTGCGCGCCGACCCGTCGCTGACCGTGCTGCAGTCGACCTCGCTCGGCTACCAGGGCGTGACGTTCAACGTGGGCAACGCCAACGGCGTCGGCAACCCCGTCGGGCCCGTGCCCTACCCCACCGGCCAGGACCCGCGGGTGCGCCAGGCCTTCGAGCTCGCCGTCGACCGCGAGGCGCTGGTCAAGGTGGTCTTCAACGGGCTGAACTCCCCGGCCTGCTCCCCCATCGCCCCGTCGACCGAGCTCAGCTCCGACGCCGCGCAGGCCTGCCCGCCGCACGACCCGGCCAAGGCCAAGCAGCTCCTCGCCGACGCGGGGGTCACCACGCCCGTGCCGGTCTCGATGATCACCTCGAACAACCCCGACAGCCTGCGGCTGGCCCAGGCGCTGCAGGCCATGGTCAAGGACGGCGGGTTCGACCTGACCATCCAGCCCGTGGAGTACGCCTCGCTGCTCGACCAGCAGGACCGGGGCGACTTCCAGGCCCTGCAGCTGGGGTGGTCGGGCCGGGTCGACCCGGACGCGAACACCACCAACTTCGTGGGCACCGGCGGCAGCCAGAACGTGGCCGGCTACAGCAGCCCGCAGATGGACGCCCTGCTGACCCAGGCCCGGCAGTCGCAGGACCCGGCCGAGCGGGCGCGGCTCTACGGCCAGGTCACCGACCTGCTGCACACCGACGACCCGATCGTCTACCTCTACCGCCAGTCGAACCTCACCGGGGTCGGCCCGACGGCCAAGGGCGTGCAGGTGTTCCCGGACGGCGTCATCCGCGTCGCCTTCGCCGGGCTCGCGAAGTAGGGGGCGGCGTGGCCGGCTACCTCTGGACCCGGGCGTGGCAGTCCCTGCTGACCCTGGTGCTCGCGACCGTGGTGGTCTTCCTCGGCGTGCGCGCGCTGCCCGGTGACCCCGTGCTCGCGCTCGCCGGGGAGGACCGGTCGCCCGAGGCGCTGGCCGCGCTGCGCACCGAGTACGGCCTGGACCGCCCCGTCTGGGTGCAGTTCGCGACGTTCGTCGGCCGCGCCGTGCGGGGCGACCTGGGGGTCTCGATCCGCACCGGGGTCCCGGTGAGCGACATGCTCGCCACCGCGCTGCCGGTGACGATCGAGCTCTCGGTGCTGGCCATCGTGCTGGCCACCCTGCTCGGCGTCGGCGCGGGCACGCTCGCCGCGGTGCGGCGCGGCCGGTTCTCCGAGTGGGTCGCCAACGGCGTCGCGCTGGTCGGGCTGTCGGTGCCGCACTTCTGGCTGGGCCTCGTCGCGATCCTGTACCTGTCCGTCGCGACCGGGATCTTCCCGGCCTCGGGCTTCGTGCCGCTGGGCGAGGACCCGGTGGACAACCTGTACCACCTGGTCCTGCCCGCGGTCATCCTCGGCACGGGCCTGGCGGCGATCATCATGCGCCAGACCCGGTCGTCCATGCTGGACTCCCTGGGCACGGACTACGTGCGCACCGCCACCGCGAAGGGGCTGTCCCCCTCGGCCGTCATCGGCCGGCACGCCCTGCGCAACAGCCTGATCGTGGTGGTGACGATCGTCGGGGTGCAGCTCGGCGGGCTCATCTCCGGCGCGGTGGTCACCGAGCAGATCTTCGGCCTGCCGGGCTTCGGGAAGATGACCATCGACGCGGTGTTCCAGCGCGACTACCCCGTCATCCAGGCGGTGGTGCTGGTGACTGCCGCGGCCTACATCGTCATCAACTTCCTCGTCGACCTGCTGTACTCCGTCATCGATCCCCGCATCCGGGTGGAAGGGGCGCCGGTGTGACCGTGCCGCTCGAGAAGGAGACCCCCCGGGTGGCCGCGCCGGCCGGGCCCGACGAGCCCGTGGCCGCGGGCCCCGCCCGCCGGGTGGGACGCGGACGGGTGCTGCGCCGGCTGCGGCGCAGCCCGCTCGCGGTCACCAGCGCCGTGGTGCTGCTGCTCGCCGTCGTCGTCGCCGTGGCGGCACCGTGGCTCGCGCCCTACCCCCCGGAGCAGACCGACTTCGCGGCCACGCTGTCCCCGCCGGGCACCCCCGGGCACCTGTTCGGCACCGACGACCTGGGCCGGGACGTGCTCTCCCGCATCATCCTCGGCACCCGCGCCTCGCTCGAGGTGGGCCTGCTCGCGGTCGTCGTCGCCCTCGGCATCGGGGTCCCGCTCGGCCTCGTGGCCGGCTACTTCAAGGCCGTCGACGGGCTGATCTCCCGGCTGACCGACCTGATGCTGGCGTTCCCGTTCCTCATCCTCGCCGTCGGCCTGGCCGCCATCCGCGGGGCCAGCCTCGGCAACGCCGCCATCGCCATCGGCATCTCGCAGATCCCCGGCATCATCCGCGTGGTCCGGGCGGACACGCTGCGGCTCGGCTCGCTGGACTTCGTCGCCGCGGCCGTGGTCGACGGCGCGGGCGACCTGTGGGTGCTCACCCGCCACGTGCTGCCCAACGCGACCTCGGTGGTGCTGGTGCAGGCCACCGTGGCCATCCCCGTGGCCATCCTCGGCGAGGCGGTGCTGAGCTTCCTGGGCCTGGGCATCCAGCCGCCCGACCCCAGCCTGGGCACCATGCTGGCGAGCGCCCAGCAGTTCGCCGCGCGCGCGCCGTGGGCGGCGATCCTGCCGGGCGTCACCATCATGGTGCTCGCCCTGGCGTTCAACGTGTTCGGCGACAGCCTGCGCGACGCGCTCGACCCGAGGGGGACGCGCCGGTGAGCCCGGCCACGTCCGCCACGTCGGCGGGACACGCCGGGCAGGAGCGGGTGCGTTCCGCGGTCGAGAACCCCGTGCTGGAGGTCCGGGGCCTCTCGGTCACCTTCGACACCGAGAACGGCCCGCTGTCCGCGGTCGACGGGGTCGACCTCACGCTCGGCGCGGGCGAGGTCGTCGGCGTGGTGGGCGAGTCCGGCTGCGGCAAGTCGGTCACCGCCATGAGCCTGGCGGGCCTGCTGCCCCGCAGCGCCCGGGTGCAGGGCTCGGTCCGGCTGCGCGGAACCGAGCTCGTCGGCGCGCCCGGCAGGACCCTGCGCGGGGTGCGCGGCAAGGACATCGCCTACATCTTCCAGGAGCCGATGAGCTCGCTGAACCCCGTGCTCACCGTGGGGCGGCAGATCGGCGAGGTGCTGCAGGTCCACACCGGGGCGTCCCGGAAGCAGGCGCGGGCCCGGGCCGTGGAGCTCCTGGAGCTCGTCGGGATCCCCTCGGCCGCCGTGCGGGTGGACCAGTACCCACACCAGCTCTCCGGCGGCATGCGCCAGCGGGTGATGATCGCGATGGCGGTGGCGTGCGAGCCCACCGTGCTGGTCGCCGACGAGCCCACCACCGCGCTCGACGTCACCGTGCAGGCCGGCATCCTCGACGTGCTCCGCGAGCTGCGGGACCGCCTGGGCACGACCGTCCTGGTCATCACCCACGACCTCGGGGTCATCGCCGACGTCGCCGACCGCGTGGTGGTGATGTACGCCGGACGGGTCGTCGAGCGCGCCGGGGTCGACGAGCTGTTCGCCCACCCCCGCCACCACTACACCGCCGGGCTGCTGGCGGCCTCGCCCGCGCCCGGGCGCCACGCGGGCAGCGACCGGCTCACCGAGATCCCCGGCCTGGTGCCGGTGCTCACCGAGCAGCCCGACGCGTGCACGTTCGCCGAGCGGTGCGCCGCCGCCGACACCACCTGCACCGGGTCGCGGCCCCCGCTGGAGCCCCCGGCCGACGCGCCGGGGCACCCGGTGGCGTGCTGGCACCCGGTGACCGACGACGAGGAGCCCCGACCGTGAGCGACCCGGACCCCGCCGCGACCGCACCCGCCGCGCTGGAGGTCGAGGACCTGGCCGTCCACTTCGGGCCCGTGCGGGCCGTCGACGGCCTCTCCCTGCGCATCCCGCGCGGCCAGGTCACCGCACTGGTGGGGGAGAGCGGCTCGGGCAAGACCACCGTCGGCCGTGCCGTGGTGCGCCTGGTCGAGCCCACCGCGGGCACGGTGCGGGTGGCGGGAACCGACGTCACCCACCTCTCCCGGCGTGCGCTGCGCCGTCACCGCCAGGACGTCTCCATCGTGTTCCAGGACCCCGGCGGCTCGCTCGACCCGCGGATGCTCGTCGGCGACCTCGTCGCCGAGCCGCTGCGCCTGGCCCCGGGCCGCACCTCGCGGCGCGACCGGCAGGCCCGGGTGGCGCAGGAGCTGGGCCGGGTCGGGCTGCGCGCGGAGGTCGCGCAGCGCTACCCGCACGAGCTCTCCGGCGGGCAGCGCCAGCGGGTCAGCATCGCCCGGGCGCTGGTGTCCTCCCCGGACCTGCTGGTGGCCGACGAGCCGACCAGCGCGCTCGACGTCTCGGTGCAGGCCTCGGTGCTCAACCTGCTCGCCGACCTGCAGCGCGACCTCGGGTTCGCCTGCCTGTTCATCACCCACGACCTGTCCGCCGTGGAGTACCTGGCCGACGAGATCGCCGTCATGTACCTCGGCCGGCTGGTCGAGACCGGCTCCCGCGAGCGGGTCTTCACCCGTCCCGCGCACCCCTACACCCAGGCTCTGCTCGCTGCCGCACCCGTCGCCGACCCGCCGCGGCAGCGCTCCCGCACCCCGGTGCTGCTGGGCGACGACCTGCCCTCGGCCATGGCCCCTCCCCCGGGCTGCCGCTTCCACACCCGCTGCCCCGTCGCGGTCGAGCGGTGCCGCTCCGAGGTCCCGCCCGTGGTGCCGCTCGACTCGGGAGGGGCGGCGTGCCTGCTGGTCTCGGCCTACGGCACCGGCCCCGACGTCCGGGACACCGGCGCCACCACCGTCCCCGAGGCCGGGAGGCCCGCATGAGCTTCACCACCCGCCCCACCTTGCAGGGCACCGTGGGCATGGTCTCGTCCACCCACTGGATCGCCTCGCAGGCCGCGATGGGCCAGCTCGAGCGGGGCGGCAACGCCTTCGACGCCGCCGTCACCGCGGGGTTCGTGCTGCACGTCGTCGAGCCGCACCTCAACGGACCCGGCGGCGAGGTGCCCGCCATCGTCGCCACCGCCGCGGACCCCACCCCCCGGGTGCTCGCCGGGCAGGGCCCCGCCCCCGCCGCGGCCACGATCGAGCACCTGACCTTGCTGGGGCTGGACCTGGTGCCCGGCTCGGGGCCGCTGGCCGCGTGCGTCCCCGGGGCGGTCGACGCCTGGCTGCTGCTGCTGCGCGACCTCGGCACCATGACCCTCGCGCAGGTGCTCGAGCCGGCCATCGGCTACGCCCGCCACGGCCACCCCGTGCTGGAACGGGTGTGCGCCACCGTGGCCGGGGTCCACGAGCTGTTCGCCACGGCCTGGCCCACGTCGGCCGAGCACTGGCTGCGCGACGGCCGCCCGCCCACGCCCGGCAGCCTCGTCACCAACCCCGCCTACGCGGACACGCTGTCCCGCCTCGTCACCGAGGGCGAGGCCGCCGGGACCGACCGGGCCGTGCAGGTCGACGCGGCCCGCCGCGCCTGGCGGGAGGGGTTCGTGGCCGAGGCGGTGGCGGCGTTCTCCGTGCGGTCCTTCCAGGACTCCAGCGGCGCCGCGCACCCCGGGCTGCTGACCGGGGACGACCTCGCGGGGTTCTCCGCCACCTGGGAGCCGGCGGCCACCGCGGACGTCCTCGGGCACACGGTGGCCAAGGTGGGGCCCTGGAGCCAGGGACCCGTGGGGCTGCAGGCCCTGACCGTGCTCGAGGCGCTCGGCGACCCGGCCGCGCTGGACCCCGGCACCGTCGACGGGGCCCACGCCGTCGCCGAGGCGCTCAAGCTCGCGATGGCCGACCGCGAGGCCTGGTACGGCGAGAGCCGCGGCGACGGGGTGGCCGACGTGCCGCTGGCGACACTGCTCTCCCCCGGCTACGCCGCCGAGCGGGCCCGCCTGGTCGGCCCGGAGGCCTCCCGCGAGCTGCGCCCGGGCCGGCCCGACGGCCGCGAGCCGGTGCTGGCGTCCCGCCTCACCGGGGCGGCCCCGCCGGAGCCGGAGCCCGACGACCCCAGCACCGGCGAGCCCACGGTGCAGGCCGACGGGGTGACCCGCGGCGACACCTGCCACGTCGACGTCGTCGACCGGTGGGGCAACCTGGTCTCCGCCACCCCCAGCGGTGGCTGGCTGCAGAGCTCGCCCACCATCCCCGCGCTGGGGTTCCCGCTGGGCAGCCGGCTGCAGATGGCCTGGCTCGAGCCGGGTCTCGCGTCCTCGCTGGTGCCGGGCCGGCGCCCCCGCAGCACGCTGAGCCCGACGATGGTGCTGCGCGAGGGCGTCCCGGTGCTGGCGTGCGGCACCCCCGGCGGGGACCAGCAGGAGCAGTGGCAGCTGCTGTTCCTGCTGCGCCACCTGGTGGGCGGGCAGGCGCTGCAGGAGGCGATCGACGCCCCCACCTGGCACACCACCAGCTTCCCGGGCTCGTTCTACCCGCGCGGCAGCGAGCCGGGGGTGCTGGTGGCCGAGGACCGCCTCGACGCGGCCGTCGTCGACGGTCTGCGTGCCCGCGGCCACGAGGTGCGCCCGTCGGGGGCGTGGACGCTGGGCCGGATGTGCGCGGTGGGTCGGGACCCGGCCACCGGGCTGCTCAGCGCCGGGGCCAACCCGCGCGGCATGCAGGGCTACGCCGTCGGCCGGTGAGGCGCTGCGCCGCAGCGGGTTCAGGCCTCGGCGCGGGTGAGGGCGGCCTCGGAGGCGGCGTGCACGTGCGCGGCGGCCGCGGCCTCCGCGGCGTCGGGGTCGCCGTCGGCGATGGCGTCGACCAGCCGGATGTGCTCCTGCCAGGAGTGCGGGGCACGCTCGGCGGCACCGATGCGGAAAACCCAGCGCACCTGCAGGTACAGCGCGCCCGCCATCGAGGCCAGCCACCGGTTGCCGGTGATCGCGATGATCTCCAGGTGCAGCTCGGAGTTCAGCTCGGCCACCCGCGCGAGGTCGTCGTTGGTCGTGGCCTCCCGGGCGGTGTCGAGCAGACCGCGCAGCCGGGCCACGTCCGCGGTGGTGGCCCGCTCGGCCGCGAGCCGGGCGGCCAACGTCTCCAGGCGCTCCCGCACCGCGAACATGTCCGCGACCGCGCCGACGTCGGGCAGCGCGACGAACGCGCCGCGCCGGGGCACGAGCTCGACGAAGCCCTCGGCGTGCATGACGCGCAGCGCCTCCCGCACCGGGTTGCGGGAGACGCCGAAGTCCGCGGCCAGGCGGTCCTCGGTGAGCCGCTCACCGGGTGGGTAGTCACCGTCCACGATGCGCTGGCGCAGCGCGGTGAGGACCTGGTCGCGGAGCGGGACGTGCTGGGAGCCCAGGGTTCCCAGCGGGCGCCCCGACCCCGCCGTGCCGACGTCCGTCACCGCCCCACCTCCTGACCGGAGCCTAGTCGGGTCGGGACCTCCTGTATACGAAGCACAGTCATCCCTCCGGGGGACGCGGGCTCACCCCGCCGCGGCGGGCAGGGAGACCGTCACGGCCAGGCCGCCCCCGGGCACGGCGCGCGCGCTGACCCGGCCCCCGTGCGCGGTGACCACGGCCGCGACCACCGCGAGCCCGAGGCCGGAGCCGCGGTGCGCGGTGCGGGCGGGCCCGCCGCGGCGGAACGGCTCGAACAGCTCGGGCACGGCGGCGGGGTCGAGCTCCGCACCCGAGGAGCTGACCACCAGCTCCGTCCCGCAGGCGACGTCGACCCAGCCCCCGGGGACGTTGTGCCGCACGGCGTTCTCGACGAGGTTGCCGACGACGCGCTCGAGCAGGGCCGGGTCCCCGTCCACCACGAGCGGGTGCAGCCGCGTGCGCACGTCGAGCCCGCGCTCGCGCGCCTCTCCCGCTACCGCGGCCAGGGCCGGGCCGACGAGGCCCGCCACGTCCACGCGCTCCCGCTGGGCCAGGCCGGTCGCGGCGGTCCGGGCCACCACCAGCAGGCCGTCGACCATGGCCTCGGCGCGGTCGGTCGCGCTGCGCAGCACCTCCCCCATCCGGCGCAGCTCGGCGACGTCGGCGTGCGGGTCGGCGAGGGTGACGTCGACCTCGGTGCGCATGATTGCCAGCGGGGTGCGCAGCTCGTGGCTGGCGTCGGCGACGAAGCGCTGCTGCACCGCGAACGCGGCCTGCAGCCGGTCGAGCATGGCGTCGACGGTGTCGGCGAGGTCGCGCACCTCGTCGTGCGGGCCGTCGAGGTCGATGCGCTCGTCGAGGTGCTCCTGCGAGAGCCGCCGCGCGGTGGCGGTGACGCGGCGCAGCGGGCGCAGCGCGCGCCCGGTGAGGACCCAGGCCAGCAGCACCGCGGCGGCCACGACGAGGACGACGGCGACGACGCCGCGGCGCAGCACGTCTGCCTGGGCCTGCTCGCGCACGGTGTCGGTGAGCACGGCGACGCTGGTGAGCACCCCGTCGACGACGACGCCCGTGCCGGCGTCGGTCCCGGGCGCGACCGTGGTGAGCCGGCCGGCCAGGACCCAGCCCAGCGCGAGCAGGACCGTGCTCACCGCGGCGGCCACCACGCCGGTGAGCAGCGTGAGCCGCAGCCTCAAGCCCACGGGTGGGTCCCTGCTCCGGTCGGTGCTGCGCTCAGCCGGCCGCGGGCACGCGGTAGCCGGACCCGACGACGGTCTCCACCACCTGCGGCTCGCCCAGCTTCTTGCGCAGCGTCATCACCGTCACCCGCACGGTCGTGGTGAACGGGTCCGCGTTCTCGTCCCACACCCGCTCGAGCAGCTCCTCGCTGCTGACGACGGCCCCGGCGGCGGACATGAGCACCTCCAGGACGCCGAACTCCTTGCGGGTGAGGTCGACCCGCTCCGGGCCGCGGGCCACGGTGCGCCGCGACGGGTCGAGCACGAGGTCGCCGGCCCGCAGCGTGGCGGGGACGGCCGGGGTGGCGCGGCGGGCCAGGGCCCGGACCCGGGCGACGAGCTCGGGGAACGCGAACGGCTTGGTGAGGTAGTCGTCGGCGCCGAGGGAGAGCCCGGCGACGCGGTCGTCGACGGTGGTGCTCGCCGTGAGCATGAGGATGCGGGTGAGGTCGTCGGCCGAGGTCAGCTCGCGGCAGAGCTCGTCGCCGGACATGCCGGGAAGGTCGCGGTCGAGCACCACCACGTCGTAGCGGGTGATGGTGGCCTTCTCGTGCCCGCTGTCCCCGTCCAGCGCGACGTCGACGGCCATGCCCTCGCGGCGCAGACCGCGGGCGATGGCGTCGGCCAGGGGTTCTTCGTCCTCGACGACCAGGATGCGCACGCCCTCCACAGTGCCACGACTCCGGCGCGGCCCGCCGCGGCCGCCACCACGCGCCGACACCGCAGAGTGCGCCCGCCGCGGCCCCACGGGCGTCCCTCACACCGGACAGTGCGCCCGCCGTGGCCCAGACCGTCCCCCGACACCGCAGAGTGCGCCTGCCGCGACGGGGCGACGGGCGAGCGAGGCGGGGAGGAGTCGGGTCAGGCCTCGCGGGGGAGGTCGGCGGAGTCGGCGGAGCCGTCGGCGGGGGCCATGCCCGCCACCCAGCCCGTGACCTTGCGCGCCAGGTCCTGGGAGGTGAGGCCGACCCGGCTGAGCACCTGCCCGCGCGAGCCGTGGTCGAGGAACTCCTGGGGCACGCCCAGGTCGCGGGCGGGGACGTCGACCCCGGCCGCCCGCAGCGCCGCGGACACCGAGGAGCCGATGCCGCCGTGCACCCCGCCGTCCTCCAGCGTGATCACCAGGCCGTGCCCGCGGGCCAGGTCGACCACCTCGGCCGGCACGGGCAGCACCCACCGGGGGTCGACGACGGTGACGCCGATGCCCTGCTGGGCCAGGCCGTCCGCGACGGCCAGCGCCAGCGGCGCGAAGGCCCCGACGGAGACCAGCAGCACGTCGGGGTCCTCCCCCGCGGCGGGGCGGCGCAGCACGTCGACGCCGCCGGGGAGCCGCTCGAGCTCGGTCACGTCCTCCTCGACCGAGCCCTTGGGCCAGCGCAGCGCGGTCGGGCCGTCGGTGATGTCGAGCGCCTCGTCGAGCTCCTCGCGCAGCCGGGCGGCGTCGCGCGGGGCGGCCACCCGGATGCCCGGGACGATGCCGAGCACCGACAGGTCCCACATCCCGTTGTGGCTCGCCCCGTCGGAGCCGGTGATGCCCGCACGGTCGAGCACCAGCGTCACCGGCTGGCGCAGCAGGGCCACGTCCATGAGCAGCTGGTCGAACGCGCGGTTGAGGAACGTCGCGTACAGCGCGACGACGGGGTGCATGCCGCCCAGGGCGAGCCCGCCCGCCGAGGCCAGCGCGTGCTGCTCGGCGATGCCGACGTCGAAGAAGCGGTCCGGGAACGCCTCGGCGAACGGCACCAGGCCCGTGGGGCCCGGCATGGCCGCGGTGATGGCTACCACCTCCGGCCGGCGGGCGCCCTGCGCGACGAGCTCGGCGGAGAACACCGAGGTCCAGTCCGGCCCGGGGGCGGACAGCGGCACACCGGTGACGGGGTCGATGATGCCGGTGGCGTGCATCTGGTCGGCCTCGTCGTTCTCGGCAGGCGGGTAGCCCATCCCCTTGCGGGTCACGGCGTGCACGATCACCGGTCCGCCGAAGTCCTTGGCCCGGCGCAGCGCCGCCTCCATCGCGCCCTGGTCGTGCCCGTCGACCGGGCCCAGGTACTTGATGCCGAGGTCGGTGAACATGGCCTGCGGCGCCATGGCGTCCTTGAGGCCCGCCTTGACCCCGTGCAGCACCGAGTAGGCGGCCGGGCCGACGACGGGGAGGCCCTGCAGGTGCTTGCGGCCGGTGGCCAGCACGCGCTCGTAGCCGGGCTGCAGCCGCAGTGCGGCGAGGTGGTCGGCGAGCCCGCCGATGGTGGGCGAGTAGGAGCGGCCGTTGTCGTTGACCACCACGACCACGGGACGGTCCCGGCCCGCGGCGATGTTGTTCAGCGCCTCCCAGCACATCCCGCCGGTGAGCGCGCCGTCGCCCACCACGGCCACGACGTGGCGGTGCCCGCCGTTCAGGGCGAACGCCTTGGCCAGCCCGTCGGAGTAGGACAGCGCCGCGGAGGCGTGGCTGGACTCGACCCAGTCGTGCTCGCTCTCCGCGCGCGAGGGGTAGCCGGACAGCCCGCCCTGCGCGCGCAGGGAGTCGAACTGGTCGCGGCGGCCGGTGACGATCTTGTGGACGTAGGCCTGGTGGCCGGTGTCGAACACCACGGCGTCGGTGGGCGAGTCGAACACGCGGTGCACCGCGAGGGTGAGCTCGACCACCCCGAGGTTGGGCCCGAGGTGCCCGCCCGTCGCCGAGACCTTCTGCACGAGGAACTCACGGATCTCGGCGGCCAGGGCGAGGGTCTCCGCCTCGTCCAGCGCGCGCAGGTCCGCCGGGGAGCTGACCCCGGCCAGCAGGCTCGTCGTCGCCACGGTCCTCCGCTCGTCGTCGTCACGCTGCCGGCGCCGCCCGGTGCGGCAGGGCCCGGGCCGGTGCCCCGGGGCACCTCGTCCGGTGCCCGAGTCTAGGTGAGGGTGCCCCGGGCCCGACTCGCGCGCAGCGCGGGGCGGTGCTCCCCTGGCACCGTGACCGACCGCCTCGCCCGTGCCGCCGCCCAGCCCCCGCAGGCCGTGCCGCCGCGCGCCCACGTGCTCGACGTCACCCGTCCGGTGGGTCACGGCGAGGCCGCGTTCCACCGCGCCGCGGAGCGGGTCGCGACGTGGCACCTGCAGCGCTCGGTCGGCTTCCGGGTGCGCTCCGACGGCCGCGCCGACGAGGAGGGCACGACCGTCCTGCTCGGCGTCGGGGTGGGCCCGCTGCGGTCGTGGGCAGGGTGCCGCGTCACCGAGGTCGTCTCTGGCGAGCGCACCTCCGGGTTCAGCTACGCCACCCTGGCCGGCCACCCGGAGCAGGGGGTGGAGCGCTTCACCGTCTCGCTGGGCGCCGACGGCACCGTGACGGGCCGGGTGCAGGCGTGGTCCCGGCCGGCGTGGGCGGCGGCCCGGCTCGCGGGCCCGCTGGGCCGGCTGGCCCAGCGCGGGGTCGCCCGGCGCTACCTGGCCTCGCTCACCACGGACTGAGCCGCCCGGACGCGGCCCGGGCCGCCCGGCCGCGGTGCGTCAGTACCAGTGCGCCCGGCCCAGGACGGGCCGCCCGGAGCGGCCGAGCAGCGCCAGCCCCACCCCGACCAGGACGACGACGAGGCCGATCCACGCCAGCGGGTGGAACGTCAGGAAGATGCCGAGCAGCAGCAGGATGATGCCGAGCGTGATCACGGTCGGTCCCTCTCCACGGACGGGGTGCGCCCCCGGCCGGGTGACGCCGCTGCGATCGTGCCCGCCGCGGGGGCCCGTCCGCTGGACGAGCCCGGCCCCGGCCTAGGCCGCGTCGGGGACGAACAGCGCGATGCACTCCACGTGCTGGGTCTGCGGGAACGCGTCGAACGCCCGCAGCCGCACCAGCCGGTAGCCACCCTCGCGCAGCAGCCCCACGTCGCGGCCCAGCGCGGCCGGGTCGCAGGACACGAGCACCACCCGCTCGGGCCCGGCGGCGCACGTCGCGGCGAGCACCGCCCGGCCCGCCCCGCTGCGCGGCGGGTCGAGCACCACGACGTCGACGGGGGTGGGCAGCCCCGGCAGCGCACGCTCCACCGGGCTGGTCACGACGTCGACCTGCCCGAGGTCGGCCAGCGCGTCGGCGGCCGGGCCGGTGGCCGCCCGCGAGCCCTCCACGGTGGTCACCGACCCCGTCGGGCCGACCTGCTCGGCCAGCACGGCGGCGAACAGGCCGACGCCGCCGTAGAGGTCCCACGCGGTGCCGCCGACGGGGGCGGCGGCGAGCTCGGCGACGACCTCGGCGTAGCGCTGCGCGGCCCCGGTGTGGCCCTGCCAGAAGCCGGTGACGGGGACCGCGAACTCCCGGCCCGCGGCCCGCTGCACGCCCTGCTCCGCGCCCGCGAGCACGCGGCTGCGGGTAGGAGCCGGGCGGGAGCGCCCGCGCCGCGGCGGGGTGGTCAGCGCGGTCACGTGGCGGGTTCCGTCGGCGTCCACCGCGACCGCCAGCTCCGTGCCCGGGGCCGCCCCCAGCCCGGCCAGGCCCTCCGTGGCCCCGGGCACGGCCTGCGGGCAGTGCTCCACCGGCTCGAGCACGTGGCTGCGGTGCCGGTGCAGCCCGGTGCGGCCGTCGGGCCCCACCGCCAGGCGCAGCCGGGTGCGCCAGCCCAGCCCGCGCGCGTCCCCACCGGGGACCTCCTCGACGACGACGTCGGCCGCGGTGTGGTCGGTGCCGCCGAGGCGGCGCAGCTGCTCGGCCACCACCTGGGCCTTGAGCAGGCGCTGGGCGGGCAGCGTGGCGTGCTGCCAGTCGCACCCCCCGCACGCGAGCGGCCCCGCGTGCGGGCAGGGCGGCACCACGCGGTCCGGGGATGCGGTGAGCACCTCGACGGTGTCGGCGCGGCAGAACGAGCCGCCCCGGTCCTCGGTGACCAGGGCGACGACGCGCTCGCCGGGCAGGCCGTGGCGGACGAACACCACGCGGCCCTCGCTGCGGGCCACGCAGAAACCACCGTGCCCGGGCGGGCCGAGCTCGAGCTCGAGACGCTGCCCGGTCCAGCCGGTCGCGCCGCCGCCCGTCACGTCCGCGGGCCGGGGGTGGGCTCGGGCGGTGCCGTGGCCACCGTGCCCGGGTCGGGCGGCGGGGGCGTGCCCGCACCGCCGAGGGGGACGAAGCCGCGCCGGCTGGCCCCCGGGGCCTGGGTCGGGTGCTCGTGGCGCGACGCACCCTGGGCGGAGCTCAGCTGCCACGGCACGCTCGTCACCATGACGCCGGGCTGGAACAGCAGCCGGGTCTTGAGCCGCAGCGCCGACTGGTTGTGCAGCAGCTGCTCCCACCAGTGGCCCACCACGTACTCCGGGATGAACACGGTGACCACGTCGCGCGGGGAGTCCTTGCGCACCCGCTTGACGTAGTCGAGCACCGGCTTGGTCACCTCGCGGTAGGGCGACTCGACGACCTTGAGCGGGACGGGGATGTCGCGGCTCTCCCACTCCCGGACCAGCGCCCGGGTGTCGGCGTCGTCGACGTTGACCGTCACCGCCTCGAGCACGTCGGGCCGGGTGACCCGGGCGTAAGCCAGCGCCCGCATCGTCGGCATGTGGATCTTGGAGACGAGGACGATGGAGTGGTTGCGGCTGGGCAGCACCCCGTCCCACTCGTGGGCGGCGAGCTCGTCGCTGACCCCGTCGTAGTGCCGCCGGATCAGGCGCATGAGCCCGAAGATCAGGCCCATCGCGACGATGGCGATCCACGCCCCGGCGAGGAACTTGGTGATGAGCACGATGACGAGCACGGTGCCGGTCATGGCCAGGCCGATGCCGTTGATGACCCGGGAGCGCACCATCCGGGCGCGCGCCGCCGGGTCGGTCTCGTCGCGCAGCAGCCGGGTCCAGTGCCGGACCATCCCCGTCTGGCTCAACGTGAACGAGACGAACACCCCGACGATGTAGAGCTGGATGAGCTGGGTGACCTCGGCGCCGAACGCGACGACGAAGGCGATGGCGCCGCCGGAGAGGAACAGGATGCCGTTGCTGAAGGCGAGCCGGTCGCCGCGGGTGTGCAGCTGCCGCGGCAGAAAACGGTCCTGGGCCAGGATCGACCCGAGCACCGGGAAGCCGTTGAACGCCGTGTTCGCGGCCAGCACCAGGATCAGGGCGGTGACCACGGCGATGAAGTAGAAGCCGAGCGGGAAGCCCCGGAACACCGCCTCCGCGACCTGCGCGATGAGCGTCTTCTGCTCGTAGCCCGCGGGGGCGCCGACGAGCTGGGTGGCCGGGTCGTCGGCCGACTTCACCCCGGTGGCCTGGGCCAGCACGATCAGCCCCATGAACAGCGTCACCGCGATGCTGCCCAGCAGCAGCAGGGTGGTGGCGGCGTTGCGCGACTTCGGCTTGCGGAAGGCGGGCACCCCGTTGCTGATGGCCTCCACTCCGGTCAGCGCGGCACAGCCCGAGGAGAAGCCGCGGGCGATGAGGAACACGAACGCCAGCCCGGCCAGGCTGTCGTTCTCCGCGGTCAGCTCGAACCCGGCCGACTCGGCGCGGACGTCGCGGCCCAGCACGAAGACCTGGGTCAGGCCCCAGACCAGCATGAGGAAGATGCCGACCATGAAGGCGTAGGTGGGGATCGCGAACGCCGTGCCGGACTCGCGGATCCCACGCAGGTTCACCGAGGTCAGCAGCACGATGGCGACCACGGCGAACAGGACCTTGTGGGTCCCGACGAACGGCACCGCCGAGCCGATGTTGGACGCCGCGGAGGAGATCGACACGGCCACGGTGAGGACGTAGTCGACCATCAGCGCGCTGCCCACGGTCAGCCCGGCCGTGGGCCCGAGGTTGGTGGTGGCGACCTCGTAGTCGCCGCCGCCGGACGGGTAGGCGTGCACGTTCTGCCGGTAGCTGGCCACCACGACCACCATCACCGCGACGACGGCGATGCCGATCCACGGGGCGTAGACGTAGGCCGAGACCCCGGCGACGGAGAGGACCAGGAAGATCTCCTCGGGCGCGTAGGCGACCGAGGACATGGCGTCGGAGGCGAACACGGGCAGCGCGATGCGCTTGGGCAGCAGGGTGTGCCCGAGGCTGTCGCTCCGGAACGGCCTGCCCAGCAGGAGCCGCTTGAGCGCGGTCGAGGTCGAGGCCACGAGGACGGAGCGTAGGCGCTCGCAGCGGCCCCGCGGCAGCCCGTCGCCCCGGCCGCGTCGGCGGGGTGCGACGCGGCGGGTGCAGCGCCGCTCGCGGGCGGTAGCGTGCGCCGTGCCGGCACCGACCGGCCCCGAGGTCCCCGGAGGTCAGCTGTCGTGCACGTCGTGGTGATGGGATGCGGCCGGGTGGGCTCCTCGCTCGCCGCGGGGCTGGAGCGGCTGGGCCACGACGTGGCCGTCGTGGACCGCGACCCGACGGCCTTCCGCCGGCTGGGACCGGAGTTCGCCGGGCACCAGGTCACCGGGATGGGCTTCGACCGCGAGGTGCTGCTGCAGGCCGGCATCGAGCGGGCCGGGGCCTTCGCCGCCGTCTCCTCGGGCGACAACTCCAACATCATCGCGGCGCGCGTGGCGCGGGAGAACTTCGGCGTGGAGCGGGTCGTCGCCCGCATCTACGACGCCAAGCGGGCCGCGGTCTACGAGCGGCTCGGCATCCCCACCGTGGCCACCGTCCCGTGGACGACGGACCGCTTCCTGCGCTCGCTGATGCACGACGGCACGTCCACCGCGTGGCGCGACCCCTCGGGCACCGTGGCGGTGTTCCTCGTCGACCTGCACGAGGAGTGGGCGGGCCGGCGCGTGCCCGAGCTGGAGGAGGCGGTGGGGGCGCGGGTCGCGTTCATCGTCCGCTTCGGCGTGGGCGTGCTGCCCGACAAGCGCACCGTGGTGCAGGCCGACGACGAGGTCTACCTCGCCGCCGTGTCCGGGACCGTCGCCGAGGCCGCCGCCCGTGGCGAGCGCCCGCCGCCGGAGTGAGCGCCCCCGCCGTGACCGACCCAGCCGTGACCAGCCGCAGGACCGCCGAGGACCGGGAGATCCGTTGAGAGTCGCCATCGCCGGGGCCGGCGCCGTGGGGCGGTCCATCGCCCGCGAGCTGCTGGAGAACGCCCACGAGGTCATGCTCATCGAGCGCGACCTCAGCAACATCGACGGCAGCTCGGTGCCCGAGGCGGAGTGGGTCAACGCCGACGCCTGCGAGCTCGCCTCGCTCGAGGAGGCCGGCCTGGAGGGCTGCGAGGTCGTCATCGCGGCCACCGGGGACGACAAGGCCAACCTCGTGGTCAGCCTGCTCGCCAAGACGGAGTTCGCGGTGCGGCGCGTCGTCGCCCGGGTGAACAACCCCCGCAACGAGTGGCTGTTCACCGAGTCCTGGGGCGTCGACGTGGCCGTGTCCACGCCGCGGATGCTCGCCGCGATGGTCGAGGAGGCCGTCTCGGTGGGCGACCTGGTGCGGCTGATGACGCTGCGGCAGGGCCAGGCCAACCTGGTCGAGATCACGCTGCCCGCCGACACCCCGCTGGCGGGGTCGCCGGTGCGCTCGATCGAGCTGCCCCGCGACGCGGCCCTGGTCACCATCCTGCGCGGCGGCCGCGTCATCGTCCCGCAGGGCGACGACTCCCTCGAGGCGGGCGACGAGCTGCTGTTCGTCGCCTCCCCCGACACCGAGGACCAGATCCGGACGGCGCTGCGCCGCTGAGCCGGGCCGTCAGGCCCCGGGGTGGTCCCGCGCGGGGTCGGGGTGCGCGGTGGCCTGCCGGGCGGCGGCCTCCTCGCGGGCGGACACCTCGTCGTCGACCTCCTCCCCCGCGGCCGCCGCGGCGGCGATGACCGCGTCGGCCCGCCGCACCGCCCACGCGGTGAGCAGCAGCGCGACGGCGGTCAGCGGCCAGCCCATGGCCAGCCGGGCCGCGGCGAGCCAGCCGGTCTGGTCCGCGCCGTAGAGCAGCTGCTGCACGACGAAGCGGGCGGCGAACACCGCGGTCCAGCCCAGCGTGGCCACGTCGTAGGCCCGCACCGCGCCGGGGTGCGCGCGCCAGCCCTGGCCGTGGCCGTTGAGCAGCGACCAGATCACCCCGACCAGCGGGCGGCGGACCACCGCGGAGGTGAGGAAGACCCCGGCGTAGAGCAGCGAGGTCCAGATGCCGAGGAGGAAGAAGCCCTTGGCCGAGCCCGTGCGGTGGGCGATGAACGCGGCGACGGCGACGCCGAGGACGCCCGAGACCGCCGGCTGCACCGCCTCCCGGCGCGCGAGCCGCCACACCGCGACCAGCGCCGCGGCCCCGAGGGCCGACCAGATGGCCACCGTCAGCCCGCCGAGGGTGTTGGCCACGACGAACACCAGCACCGGCACGGACGAGAACGCCAGGCCGCTGAGGCCGCCGAGCTGGTCGAGCAGGGTTCGCGCGGGCGGCTCGGCTCGGGTCACGGCTCCAGGGTGCCAGGTGGCCCGGGGGGGCGCGACGAATCCGTCAGGAGCTGGACTGCAGCTCGTAGTACGGGTTGTAGAGCACCTTGCGGCCGTCGCGCTCGGCCATCCGGCCCTTGACCCGCACGGTGCGCCCGGGCTCGATGCCGGGGATGCGGCGCCGACCGATCCACACCAGCGTCACCCCGTCGGTGCCGTCGAACAGCTCGGCCTCCAGCGTCGCGGCCGACGCCCGGGGGCAGACCTCGACGCTGCGCAGCCGGCCCAGCACGGTGACCTCCTCGCCACGCGAGCAGTCGCACGCCCGCTGCGCGCCCTCGGCCTCCGCGGCCCGGGACATCTCGTCCGCGTCGAGGTCGGTGACGTCGGTGGTGAGGCGTCGCTTGAGGCGACTGAAGTAGCCGGCAGCGGTGCTGGCCATGGGGCGCTCCTGTGCGCGTCGAGTACCGGGGTGGGTGTTCCTCGGGCCACCCGGGCCGTCGTGCGACGGTCCGGTTGAGCCCCGCCACAGTAGCGCCGCACGACCCGGTTGGGCACACCTGGGAGGGAGATGCTCGAGTGACCCGCGTGACGTCCACGACAGGGCCCGCCGCGCCGGCGCCGGGGGGTGCGGTGGTGCTCCCGGGGACCGGGTCCGACGGCCGCTTCGCCCGCGCCGCGTTCGGTCCCGCGCTCGACGCCGCCGGGGTGGCCGGCCGCTTCGTCGACCCCACCCCGGGCGGGGTGGTGCGGGGCTACCGCGCGGCGCTCGACGCGGCGGCGCGGCGGGGCCCGGTGCTGGTGGCGGGCGTCTCCCTCGGGGCGCTCGTCGGGCTCACCTGGGCCGCGGAGCACCCCGGGCAGGTGGCCGGCCTCGCGCTGGCGCTGCCCCCGTGGAGCGGCGCCGGAGTGGGCGGGCCCGACGACGCCCGCGCCGTGGCCACCACCG
>NZ_BAAGQZ010000002.1:0-111422 GCF_054783215.1 Rhodococcus aerolatus
GCGGCGGGGCCGCGGGCTCGCCGCGCCACGGCGGCCGGGCGGGGGCCGGGGTCGGCCGGGGGAAGTAGTCCGGGCGCGGGGCGGGACCGCCGCGCGGGGTCGCGGGCTCGGGCCGGGCCGGCGGGTCCGGCAGGGCGGGGAAGGGCTGGGTCTCCTCGAGCCCCGGCACCTCCACCCGCGGCCGGGGCGTGGGCCGCCGGCGGGGCGCCGCCGCGGGCGCGGCCGGGGCCGTCGCTGGGGCCTCGACCTCGCCGAGCCCGACGGCCTGCTGCACCCGCACCAGCCAGGCCGGGGCCCACCAGATGCGGTCGCCGATCGCGGCCATCACCGTCGGCACCAGCAGCATCCGCACCACGGTGGCGTCGAGCACCAGCGCGACGATCATGCCGAGCCCGATGAACCGCATCTGCACCACGTCGGAGAACGCGAACGCCCCGGCGACCACGGCCAGCAGCACCGCCGCGGCGCTGATCACGCCACCGGTCTGCCCGGTGCCGCGGCGGATCGCCCGCTGCGTGTCCACCCCCGCGGCCCGCGCCTCCACCATCCGGGAGAGCAGGAACGTCTCGTAGTCGGTGGACAGGCCGAAGATGACCGACACCATCATCACGACGACGCCAGCCTCGAGCGGGCCGGGCGTGATGCCCAGGACTCCGGCCCCGTGCCCGTCGACGAACACCCACGTGAGCAGGCCGAACGTGGCGCCCAGGCTCAGCGCGGACATCACCACGGCCTTGATCGGCAGCAGCACCGACCCGAACGCCAGGAACACCAGCACCAGCGTCGCCACCACCAGCAGCAGCGCCATGGCCGGCAGGGTCGAGCCCACGGCGTCCAGGCTGTCCATCGTGGAGGCGACCGAGCCGCCCACCAGCACCCCCGCCCCGGCCGGTGCGGGCAGGTCCCGCAGGCTGCGCACCGCCTCCTGCGGGGTGGCGCCGGTGGCGTCGAGCGTCGCGGTCAGCACGGTCACGGCCGTACCGTCCGGGGCCGTGCCCTGCTGGGTGGGGGCCACGGCGCTCACCCCGGCCACCCCCTGGGCCGCGGCCCCGAGCGCGGCGAGCTCGGCCGGGGTGCCGCCGGTGACGACGAGCGTGGCCGAGTCCGCCACCAGGGACGGGAACTCGGCGCGCAGCAGCTCGGTGGTCAGCCGGGTCTGCGAGGCGGGGGGCAGCGCGCGCTCCTGGGCGTCGCCGAAGCGGGCGCCGCCGAAGGGCAGCGCCAGCAGCACCAGGACGGCGGTGATGGGGACGGCCACCAGCAGCGGCCGGCGCATGACGGCGCCCGCGGTGCGGCCCCAGAAGCTGACCTCGGGCACGGCGTGCGGGCGCAGCCCGGCCCGGGGCACGCGGGCGGCGTCGACCCGGGGGCCCAGCACGGCCAGCGTCGCCGGCAGCACGGTGAGCGCGACCATCGCCGCCATCGCGACCGCGGCCATCCCGCCGTAGCCGAGCGACTTGAGGAACCCCTGCGGGAACAGCAGCAGCCCCGAGAGCGCGACGGCGAGCAGGGTCGCGGAGAACGCCACCGTCCGCCCGGCGGTCGCGACCGTCCGCTGCACCGCGTGGGCGGTGGTGGCGCCACCCTGCAGCTCCTCCCGGAAGCGGCTGACGGTGAACAGGCCGTAGTCGATGGCCAGGCCGAGGCCGAGCAGCGTCACGACGTTGACGGAGAACGAGTTGACGTCGACCGCCAGCGACACCAGCCGCAGCACCCCGAGGGAGAACAGGATCGTCAGCAGCCCGACGACGACGGGCAGCGACGCGGCCACCAGCCCGCCGAACACCAGCACCAGCAGCACGAGCACGACGGGCAGGGAGACGGTCTCGGCGCGCACCAGGTCGGCCTCGGTGCGCTGGTTGAGCTCGGTGCTCTGCGGGCCGAACCCGGCCAGCGCCACCGTCGCCCCCGGCACCTGGGCGTCCACGGTGAAGTCGTCGGCCACCCGCTCGTAGGCCTGCAGCACCGCCGCGTCGGTGTCCCCGCGCAGGGTCACCACGGCCAGCGCGCGGGTGCGGTCGGCGTTGACGAGGGTGGGGGCGCCGGTGGCCCAGAAGGAGGTGGCCGAGGCGACGTCGTCGGCGGGCAGCGCGGCCAGCCGGTCGCCGACCGCGGCCGCCAGCGCCGGGTCGTCCACCGTGGTGCCTGCCGGGGCGGTGTAGACGGCGATGACGTCGGCGCTGGTGCGGCCGAACGTCTCCCGCACCAGGTCGTCGGCCTGCGCGGACGCGCTGGCCGGGTCGGCGAACCCGCCCTGGGTGAGCCGGTCGAACAGCCCCAGCCCCCACGCGCCGGACCCGAGCGCCGCGACGAGGACGACCACCAGCACCACCCACCGCCTGCGGTGGACGAGCGCGCCCCAGCTCGCGAACACGCGGCGGCTCAGCGCCCCGAGCGCAGCGCCGAGAGCGGCCGGAAGGGGGCCAGCCAGGCGCCGGAGTCGGGCAGGTTGTCGAGGTGGATCCGCGGCAGCGGCTCGCGGAACACCCCGGGGATGTCCTCGAGGTCGACGAAGTCGAGCACGTCGGAGGTCAGCGCCCAGGTGGCGTGCTCGCGGAACCCGATGACCTGCACCGGGATGCCGGCGACGGCGAGCTCCTCGAGGGGCTCGCGGAAGGCCTGCCCGTCGGCGGAGGCGACGATGACCGACGCCAGGCCGGGGGTGCCCGCGCGCAGCTCGATGTGGTCGAGCATGTCGTCGTCGACGTCGGAGGCCTCGTCGATCTTCGGCTTGGCGAAGACGGCGAAGCCGACGTTGCGCAGCGCCTCGACCCAGGGGCGCACCTGCTCGGCGCCGCCCTTGGCGACGTTGGTGAACACCGTGGCCTCGGGCTCCAGGCTGACCCCGGTGGCCTCCTCGAGGGCGTCGGTGCGGGTCAGCAGCCACCGGCCGAGGGCGTCGAAGCGGGGCCGGTGCACCGACGTCGGCCGCCCGCCGAGGATCGACCCGAGGCCCATGTCCAGGTTCGGCGCGTCCCAGACCAGGAGCACCCGGGGCGGGGCGGACGGGGAGCCGGTGGGGGACGTCACGGCCCCATCCTCCCCCATGACGCGCCCGTGGCCCCCCGTCAGGACCGGCGTCGCAGCACGATCTCGGTGACGGCCGAGCCCGCCGCCCCGGCGCGGCGCTCGAACTTGGTCTCCGGCCGGTCGAGGCGCACGGGCGCGTCCGCCCCCGGCTCGTGGTCCACCAGCTCGGGCACCGCCGCGGCCTCGGCGCGGGTGAAGGCCGCGTAGTCGGCCACGTCGGTGGCCACGTGCAGCACCCCGCCCGGGCGCAGCCGGGAAGCGACGAGGCCGAGCGTGGCGCGGGAGAGCAGCCGGCGCTTGTGGTGGCGCTGCTTCGGCCACGGGTCGGGGAAGAAGACGCGCACGGCCGTCAGCGAGCCGGGGGCGAGGCCCTCGGCCAGCAGCGGCACTGCGTCCCCGTGCAGCACCCGCACCGAGCCGACGCCGCGCTCGTCGCAGGCCGCGAGCAGCTGGGCCAGGCCGGGGCGGTAGACGTCCACCGCGAGCACGTCGAGCCCCGGCTCGGACTCGGCCAGCGCGGCCGTGGCGACACCCGTCCCGCAGCCGACCTCGAGGACGAGCGGGGCGGTCCGGCCGAACCAGGCCCGGGTGTCGAGCCCGCCCGCGGTGACGACGTCGTCGACGTGCGCGCCCCGGCTCGGCCACCAGGTGTCCCACGCCCGCTGCTGCCGGGCGGTCAGCGCGTCGCGGCGCGAGCGGAAGCTGACGACCCGGGCGAGGGGGCGGTCGGTCGGGGGCAGGCTCACCGGGCCATGGTCCCCCACGGGCCGTGCACGCTCAGCCGTGGTCGGGCGGGGCGGCCTCGTCGAGCAGCCCGATGGCGAGGGCGTCCGCGCGTCCCTCGAGCTCGAGGCCGCGGGCGAGCAGGGTGGCCCGCTCCAGCGCGTCGGGCTCGGTGCCGGCCGCTGCGGCCAGGGCGTGGGCGCGGCCGCGCAACGAGGCGACCAGCGCCTCGACGTCCACCCACACCCGGCCGTCGTAGCCGAGGGTCTCGATCTGGTCCACCACCACGGCGGAGCTCGGCAGGGCCGTCGAGTCGGGCACGACGCTCGCCTCCTCCCGATGGTCCGGCCGTCGTGCCGGCGGGGGTGGGCAGGCGGACGGTAGCGGTGGCGGGTCCGCGGTCGCGGAGCCCCGATCGGGAGACCCTGCCCCACCGGGGAGGTCCTGGTCAACCGCCCAGGAGACCGGGACCGGTGACCGGATCGCGACCTCGGCCGCGCGCGGGTGTTGATCACCGCGGGTTACGGTGGGGGGGTGACTGAGACCGGGGTCGTCGACACGCTGCGTGACCGTGCCGTGCCTCGGACCTCCCGGGCAGCCGGGTGAGGTCCTACACCTGGCGGCGTCCCGCCCCGGCCGTCAGCCCCGCCCCGGCCGGCACCCCCGACACGGTGCACCACCGGATGCTGCTCGCGGGCGAGGTGCTCACCGGGCTGGCCCTCGTCGGCTCCGAGCAGCGCAGCGCGCTGGACCGCGCGGCGGGCTGGGACGCGCACGCACCCGTCCCGGCCGAGACGCTGCTGGCGGCGCTCGAGGCCGTCTCCGAGCAGGCCCGGCTCACCGCCAGGGCGGGTCGCCGGGCCGGCGACGGGGGCAGGCGCGGCTGGCTCGCCGGGACGGCCGAGCACTGGCACGCCTACCTCGGCTGGCTCGGCGAGCAGCTCGAGGCCCACGCGACCGCGGTGCCGCGCGTGGTGGGCCCCGGCCGGGACCGGGTCGAGGCGGCGCTGCGCACGGCCCGGGCCGACTGTGCCGCGGCGCGGCTGGGGTGGGCCGCCGGCTAGCGGCCCGTCCCGTGGCGGCCGGTGTCGCCGGGCGCGTCGTCGGTGGTGATGGTGCCCGGCCGGATGCCGGCGGTGGTGCCGGCGCCGGTGCCCGCAGCGTCGCTGCGGGCCAGCAGGTCCCGGATCTCGATGAGCAGCTCGACGTCGGTCGGCTCCGCGGGTCCGTCCTCGACGCCGGCCTTGCGGCGCTCCTTGAGCTTGTTCATCGGCAGCACGAGGATGAAGTAGACGACGGCGGCGACGATGAGGAAGTTGATCGCCGCGGTGATGACGGCCCCGAAGTCGACGAAGGTGTTCTCGTTGCCGGCGCGCAGCGTGAACCCGAGCCCCGGGCTCTCCGCCCCGCCGATCGCGGCGATGAGCGGCTTGATGATGCTGCCGGTGAACGCGGTGACGATGGCCCCGAAGGCCGCGCCGATGACGACCGCGACGGCCAGGTCGATGACGTTGCCGCGCAGGATGAAGTCCTTGAAACCCTTGACCACGGTGCCTCCCGGGGGGTCGCGGGGCCCACCGGTGCGGGCCCGACGCGGGGGATCATCGCACCCCGGGGCGGTCCGTCAGGCGTTTCCCGCGCGTCGGGTGTCCAGCCCCCGGTTGAACTCGGCGAGCAGCTGGGCGAAGGTCTCGCGCTCGTCGCCGTCCCAGCCGTCGAGCACCTGCCGCAGCGGCGCCATCCGGCGGCTGCGCACCGCCAGGACCTGCTCGCGGCCGGGCTCGGTCAGCGTCACCAGCCCGGACCGGGAGTCGTGGGGGTCGTCGGCGACCAGCACCAGCGACTCCGCCCGCAGCCGGGTGACCTGGCGGGAGACCGTGGGCTTGCTGACGCCCAGCCGGTCGGCCAGCGCGCCGAGCCGCAGCGGCCCGGACTGCTCGAGCAGGACCAGCAGCGGGTAGCTGTACCGGGTCACCGCCGTGCCCGCGCCGTACCCCTGCGCCCACACCTCCTCGAGGGTGCGCCGCAGCAGCAGCGTGATCTCGCGCTCGATGACCGTGACGGACTCCGGGTGGGCATCCGGACGAATCGGACTCGTCGTCATCGCTCGATGCTACTGCGCCGACCCCGACCAGGTACTTGTTTCGCGTTGCTAAGCGGAACGTTGCGTGGTGAAATCGTGTTACAGCAGGTAACACCAAGATCACCAGGAGGCAGTCGTGTGCGGAGTCGCGGGTTGGGTGTCCTTCGAGCGGGACCTGTCGGGGCCGGGTCCCGACCGCGAGGTGGCGTGGGCGATGACGCGGACCATGGCCGACCGGGGACCGGACGACGAGGGGCTGTGGACCTCGCCCCACGCGGTGCTGGGCCACCGCCGGCTCGCGGTGATCGACCTGCCGCTGGGCCACCAGCCGATGGTGCTGGGCCGTCCGGAGGCCGACGGCGGTGAGCGCAGCGTGCTCGTCTACTCCGGCGAGACCTACAACTTCCGCGAGCTGCGCGAGCGCCTCGCCGCCGCCGGGCACCGCTTCGAGACCTCCAGCGACACCGAGGTGGTGCTCCACGCCCACGCCGAGTGGGGTACGCGCGACCCGCGCGACGCCGTCCGCGAGCTCAACGGGATCTTCGCCTACGCCCTGTGGGACACCGCGGCCGAGGAGCTCGTGCTCGTCCGCGACCGGCTGGGCGTCAAGCCGCTCTACTACCTCGAGACCCCGGACGGCGTCCTGTTCGGCTCCGAGCCCAAGGCCATCCTGGCCAACCCGCTGGCGAGCCGGCGCGTCGGCGTCGACGGCCTGCGCCGGCTGCTGGGCTTCTGCTACGACCCGTCCAACGCCGTCTACGAGGGCATGCGCGAGGTGCCGCCGGGCCACGTCGTGCGGATCTCGCGGGCCGGGCTGCGCGAGGAGCGGTACTGGGCGCTCGACGCCCACCCCCACACCGACGACGTCCCCACCACCGTCGCCCACGTCCGCGAGCTGCTCGACGACACCGCCGCCCGCCAGCTCGTCGCCGACGTGCCGCTGTGCACCCTGCTCTCCGGCGGGCTCGACTCCTCGGCACTGACCGCGCTGGCCGCCCGTCGGCTGGCCGCCGACGGGAAGGGCGCGGTGCGCTCGTTCTCCGTCGACTTCGCCGGCTACGCCGACAACTTCCGCGCCGACGGCCTGCGCGACGCCCCCGACACCCAGTTCGTGCAGGACGTCGCCCGCCACGTCGCGGCCGACCACACCGACATCGTGCTGAGCAACGACGACCTGCTCGACCCCGTCGCCCGCGACGCCGTGCTCCGCGCCCGCGACCTGCCCGGCATCGGGGACATGGACACCTCGCTCTACCTGCTGTTCAAGGCCGTCCGCGAGCGGTCCACCGTGGCGCTGAGCGGGGAGTCCGCCGACGAGGTGTTCGGCGGCTACTCCGACTTCCACGACCCCGCGGCCGTCGGGGCGGACACGTTCCCCTGGCTGGCCGGGGCCATGGCGCGCTCGCACGGCACGGCCGGCGTCTCCGGCGGCGGTCCGTTCTCCGCCGGGCTGGCCCGCGAGCTCGACCTCGAGGGGTACCTGGAGGACCAGTACCGCCGGGCCCTGGCCGAGGTGCCGCGCCGCGACGGAGAGACCGGGCACGAGGCGCGGATGCGCGAGGTCTGCTACTTCTACCTCACCCGCTTCCTGCCCATCCTGCTCGAGCGCAAGGACCGGATGAGCATGGCCGTGGGCCTCGAGGTGCGCGTGCCGTTCTGCGACCACCGCCTGGTGGAGTACGTCTTCGGCACCCCGTGGTCGCACAAGACCTTCGACGGCCGGGAGAAGTCCCTGCTGCGCGCCGCGACGGCGGACCTGCTGCCCGACAGCGTCGTCCAGCGCGTCAAGAGCCCGTACCCGTCCACCCAGGACCCGGGCTACGGCAAGGCGATCAGCGCCCAGCTCGGCCAGGTGCTCGACGACCCCACCGCCCGGGTCGGCGGGCTGCTGGATCGCGACGCCGCGCAGGCGCTCGCCGCGGGGACCGACGAGTCCCCGGGGGCGCGCTCGCAGGCCGAGCGCGTCGTGCAGATGGAGGACTGGGCGCGCACCTACGACGTGGTCCTGCCCGGGTAGGCCCGCGGCGGGGGAGGATGGCGGCGGCCCGCACCCGGCGGGCCGCCGCCGTCGCCGCTGGGGGGAGGCCCGCCGTGCTCGACCTGCGCCGCGCCGTGGACGACCTGTGCGCGTCGGTGGCGCGGTCCGCTGCCCCCGGCCCGGCCGCCGACGGGGTGGCCGCGGTGCGGGCCCGGCTGGCCGCGCCGCTGCAGGTGGCGGTGGCCGGGCGCACCAGCTCGGGCAAGTCGACGCTGGTCAACGCCCTCGTCGGCCGGCGGGTCGCCCCCACCGCCGCGGGTGAGTGCACCCGCCTGGTCACCCGCTTCACCCACGCCGAGGTGGAGCGGGTGGAGGTGGTGCTGCGCGACGGCACCACCCGCGCACTGCCCTTCGAGGCCGACGGGTCGGTGACCGAGGCGGTCTCGGCGCGCCTCGGGGTGGCCCCGGCCGCGGTGTCGCACCTCGAGGTGCGGCTCTCCGCGGCGCTGCTCACCGGGCTCACCGTCGTCGACACCCCCGGCCTCGCCGGCGCCGACGACGAGCTCGTCGGGCGCACGACGGCCGTGCTGGACGGGGGCCTGGACGACGTGTCCCGCCGGGCGCTGACCGGGGCGGAGGCGGTGCTCTACGTGCTCACCCAGGGCGTGCGGGCCGACGACGCCGACGTGCTCGCCACCTTCACCGCCGCCACCGCGGGGCGCGACTCCGGGCCGGTCAACGCCCTGGCCGTGCTGAACAAGGCGGACACGGTGGTGCCCGACGGCGGCGCCGGTGCCGCGAGCCCGGAGCGGACCTGGGCGGCGGCGCAGCGGCTGGCCGCTCGGCAGGCGCGGGCGCTGGGCCCCCGGGTGGCCGACGTCCTGCCCGTGGTCGGGCTGCTCGCGCAGTCGGTGACCACGGGGGCGTTCGGCGACCCCGACGCGGCCGTGCTGCGGTCACTCGCCGCGGTGGACCCCGCTGTGCTCCAGGCGATGCTGGCCTCGGCGGACCTGTTCACGACCCTGCCCTGCGGGGTGGACCAGGCCGCCCGCTCGGCCCTGCTGCACCGGCTGGGCCTGCACGGCGTGCGGGTGGGCCTCGACGTGCTGGCCGCGGACCCGGGGGTGGGCACCGGGGCGCTGCGGGCCCGGCTGCACGCGGCGACGGGGCTCTCCGCGCTGCGGGCCCGGCTGGACTCGGTGCTGGGCGCGCGCAGCGAGGTCATCAAGGCCGCAGCGGCGCTGGCGTCGCTGACCGCCCTGGCCGCGGACGACCCGGTGCTGGCCGCGGTCGTCACCGACGGGGTGGAGGCCCTGCTGGCCCGCCCCGAGGCGCACCGGCTGCGGCTGGTGCAGGTGCTGACCCAGCTGGCCTCGGGGGCGGTGGCGCTGCCCGAGGACCTGGCCGCGGAGGTGGTCCGTGTCGGCGCGGACACCGCCCCCGCGGTGCGCCTCGCCGCGCCGGGCGCCACCCCGGCCCAGCTCTCCGCGCGGGCCTTGGAGCGGGCGGGCTGGTGGCGCTCCTGGGCCGGGCTGGGCGCCTCGCCCGCCCAGGCCCGGCTGGCCCACGAGGTGCACCGGGCGTACTTCCTGCTGTGGCAGCAGCTGGGCGGGGGCGGGTCGTGACGGGTGGGCCGGTGCCGCTGCCGGAGCAGGTGCGCCGCTGCCTCGACGAGGTCACCGAGACCCTCGCCGCGGCGGACCCGGACGCCGCCGCCCGGGTGCGCCGGGCGCGCGCCGCGGCGCAGGGCGTGCCCACGCTGGTCGTGGTGGGGGAGACGTTGCGCGGCAAGAGCTCCCTGGTCAACGCGCTGCTCGACACCGAGGGCCTCTCCCCGGTCTCCGCCGGGGCCGCGACGGCCGTGCCGGTGGTGCTGCGCCACGGCGACGTGCTCGCCGCCCGGGCCTGGTTCGCCGACGGCCGCGCCCCCGTCGAGGTCGCCCCGGACCGGCTCGCGGACTGGGCGCTCGGGGACAGCGGGGACGGGGTGGGTGGGGGTCTTCCCGAGGGCCTCCCGCCACCGCGCCACCTGGAGGTCGACGTGCCCGCGGACCTGCTGCGCGGTCTGACCCTCGTCGACACCCCCGGCATCGGCGGGCTCGACGGCCGCCACGCGGAGCTCGCGGCCCGCGCGGCGGAGAACGCCACCGCGCTGCTCGTGGTGCTCGACGCGGGGGCCCCGGCCGGCCGCGGGGAGCTCGAGTTCTGCACCTGGCTGGCCGAGCGGGTGGAGACCGTCGTGGTCGCCCTGGGCCGCACCGACGCCCACCCGGACTGGCGGGCGGTGGCGGCGGAGGACGCCGCGCTGCTGGCGCGGCACGCCCCCCGCCTCGCGGGCGCGACGCTGCACCCCGTCTCGGCCCGGCTCGCCGCGCTCGCGGGCTCGGCCGCGACCGCCGAGCTGCGGGCGGCGCTGGCCGAGCAGTCCGGGGTGGACGCGCTGCGGGACGTGCTGCGCACGAGGGTGTCCGAGCGGGCGGCGCTGCTGCACCACGCCAATGTGCTGCGCGCGCTGCACACCGAGCTGCGGCAGGTGGGGGCCGCGGTCGCCGCCCGGGAGGCCGCGCTGCGCACCGGCTCCGCGGCCGAAGACGCCCGGGTGGCCGCGCTGCGCACCCGCCGCGAGGAGCTGGTGGCGGCCCGGCGCGGCAGCGGGCGGGGCTACCAGCTGCGGCTGCGGGCGCTGGTCGCGCGGGCCCGGGTGGAGTCGACCCACGAGGTGGCCCGGGAGTGCCGCGGGCTGACGGCGTGGTTCCGGGCGCGCGTCGACGCCGCCGACCGTGCGGGCCTGGCGCGGCTGCCCGCCGAGCTCGACCCGGCGCTGGCCGTGGTCGCCGCCCGGCTCAGCGCGGGCATGGCCGGGCGCGTCTCGGCCCTGGTCGAGGAGGTCCTCGGCGAGCTGTTCACCCCCGACGAGCGGGCCCAGGTCGCCGACGTGCTGGGCCGTCGCGCCCCGCTGGTGCCCGCCACCCGGCCGGCAGGGCCGCGCGCGTCGGGCAGCGACGACAAGCTCATGGTCGTGGCCGGCGCGTCCGGCGGGGTGGGCCTGGGCCGGCTCGTCGTCGCCCCGCTGGTGCTGGTGCCTGGGCTCAACGTGCTGCTGGTGCCGCTGACCCTGGGGCTCGGGGCCGGCGCGGCGTGGTTCATGGCCCGGGCCCGCGCCCACGTCGCCGACAAGGCCCACGTGCGGCAGTGGGGTGCCGACGCGGTCGCCGAGGCGCGGTCCGCCCTCGAGGAGGTGGTCGCGGCCCAGCTCATCGAGGTCGAGCACCAGCTGGGGGCGGCGCTGGACGAGGCGGTCGGCCGCCAGGTCGACCGGGTCGACGCCGAGCTGCGCGACGTCGACGCCGCGCTGCGCCTCGCCGCGGGGGAGCGGGCCGAGGCGGCGCGCGAGCTCGCCCGGCTGGGGGCGTCGCTGGGGGCGGGCTGCAGCCGGGTCGACGACCTGCTCGCCGCGCTGCGCACCGCCCGGGTCCGGGTGGTCACCGGCTGACGGGTGCGCGAGGATCAGCCGGGGATCGGCCGGGTACGGGAACCGACGGCCCGGGTGGTGCGTCGCACGGGGGTGCGGCGGGACGTGGCGCACGGGACGGGAGGCACCGGCATGGAGCTCGATGGTGGGTGGGACGCGCACCCGGAGACGGACGTCGGCGGCGACGTCGAGGCGGCGGACGGCACGACCGGCCCGGACCTCAGCATCACGGTCGACGGCGTCGTGCACGACCACGCCGCGACGACCGACCTCGACGGCGACGGCGTGGCCGACACCGTGCACGTCGACGCGGGGCCCGACGACCCCACCGCCGGGTCCTACGACTACACCGACACCACCGGTGACGGGGTGGCCGACACCCTGACCGAGTACGACGCCCACGGCGGGGTCGTCGGGCAGGCGACCTTCGACGCGGCCAGCGGGCAGTGGCGCGAGGTGGCGGCCGGGGACCTGCACGAGATGCGGGCCGAGCCGGGCGCCGCGCCGGCCTCGGCCGGGGTCGACACCGCCCCCGACGCCACCGGGGCCGCGCCGAGCTCCATCGTCGTCGACGGGCCCGGCGGCCCGGCCGACGCGGGCGTGGCCAGCTACGACACCACCGGGGACGGGGTGGCCGACACCGCCGTCGCCACCACCGACGACGGCTCGACGGTCGTGGTCACCGACGTCGACGGGGACGGCCGCGCCGACTACGTCACCGAGGTGGGCCACGACGGCACCTACACCTCGTTCGAGCACACCGGCGGCGCCGAGTGGACAGTGGTGGACAGCGGCACCCTGGGGGTCGACGACCCGGGGACGGCCGCCCCGACGGGCAGCGGCAGGCCGGCCCCGGGCACCCCGCCGGGCTGATCGTCCGGACCTGTCCGACCCGCCCCGGGACCGTGGTCTGGATCGGTTCCGAAATCGTTCCTGTGACCACCTCGACACACCTCGTCGGGTGCTCGGTGATCCGTTGCCGCTAGCCTCGATCCATCAACACCCGGCGCCCGGGGCACCACGACGGTGCTCACGAGCAGCGGCCCGAGCAGCACGGGGTCGCAGCCGGGTCTGCCCCTTTCGCGAGCGGGCCGCGGTCGGTGGAGCGCCACCGGGCGCGTCCGCAGATGGAGAGCCACATGACCGCAGCGACCACCCCCGGTCTCACCACCACCGACGGCACCCCGCCGACCAGGCACGCGGAGCTGCTGGCCTGGGTGACCGAGGTCGCCGAGCTCACCACCCCGGACCGCGTGGTGTGGGTGGACGGCTCCGACGAGGAGTGGGACCGGCTGACCAAGCAGCTGGTCGAGGCCGGCACCTTCACCCAGCTCGACCCGGCGACGAAGCCGAACTCGTTCCTGGCCAACAGCGATCCGTCCGACGTGGCCCGGGTCGAGTCGCGCACGTTCATCTGCTCGCGCGACGAGGCCGACTGCGGCGTGACGAACAACTGGATGGACCCGCGCGAGATGCGGTCGATCATGACCGAGCTCTACCGCGGCTGCATGGCCGGTCGCACGATGTTCGTCGTCCCGTTCTGCATGGGTCCGCTCGAGGCGGAGAACCCCAAGCTGGGCGTCGAGCTGACCGACTCCGAGTACGTCGTGGTCAGCATGAAGATCATGACGCGGATGGGCACCAAGGCCCTGGAGAAGATGGGCACCGACGCCCCCTACGTCAAGGCGCTGCACTCCCTGGGCGCGCCGCTGGCCGAGGGCGAGGCCGACGTGGCGTGGCCCTGCAACGAGACGAAGTACATCACCCAGTTCCCCGAGGACCGCGAGATCTGGTCGTTCGGCTCCGGCTACGGCGGCAACGCGCTGCTGGGCAAGAAGTGCTACTCGCTGCGCATCGCCTCGGCGATGGCCCGCGACGAGGGCTGGCTGGCCGAGCACATGCTGATCCTCAAGCTCGTCAGCCCCGAGCAGAAGGTCCACTACGTGGCGGCCGCGTTCCCCAGCGCGTGCGGCAAGACCAACCTCGCGATGCTCGAGCCGACGATCCCGGGCTGGCGCGTGGAGACCCTCGGCGACGACATCGCGTGGATGACCTTCGGCGAGGACGGCCAGCTCTACGCGGTGAACCCCGAGAACGGCTTCTTCGGCGTCGCCCCGGGCACCAACTGGAAGACCAACCCCAACGCCATGCGCACCATCGAGCAGGGCAACTCGCTGTTCACCAACGTCGCGCTGACCGACGACGGCGACATCTGGTGGGAGGGCATGGAGGGCGAGCCCAGCCACCTGCGCGACTGGAAGGGCCAGGACTGGACGCCGGACTCCGACGCGCTGTCCAGCCACCCGAACTCGCGGTACTGCACCCCGATGGACCAGTGCCCGATCCTGGCCCCGGAGTGGAACGACCCGAAGGGCGTGCCGATCTCGGCCATCCTGTTCGGCGGCCGGCGCAAGACGACGGTGCCGCTGGTCAACGAGGCCCGCGACTGGCAGCACGGCGTGTTCATGGGCGCCACGCTCTCCAGCGAGCAGACCGCCGCGGCCGAGGGCCAGGTGGGCAACGTGCGCCGCGACCCGATGGCCATGATCCCGTTCATCGGCTACAACGTGGGCGACTACTTCCAGCACTGGATCGACATGGGCAAGGGTGCCGACGCCGAGAAGCTGCCGAAGATCTTCTACGTCAACTGGTTCCGACGCGGCGACGACGGCCGCTTCCTGTGGCCCGGGTTCGGCGAGAACTCCCGCGTGCTCAAGTGGGTCGTCGGCCGGCTCGAGGGCACCTCGGCCGCGCAGGAGACCGCCATCGGCCACGTGCCGACGGCGGACGACCTCGACCTCGGCGGCCTCGACGACCCGCGCGAGGACATCGAGGCGTCCCTCGTGGTCGACGAGGCGGAGTGGCGCGAGGAGCTGCCCATGATCGAGGAGTGGTTCACCAAGATCGGGGACAAGCTGCCCAGCGGCCTGCGCGACGAGTTCGACATCCTCAAGCAGCGCCTCGGCGTCCTCGAGTGACGTAGCGGTGCCCGGTCTCCGGGTGGGCACGACGAGGTGACCGCCCGGTGCTGACGGCGGGTGCGCGGTCCTGGTGGGCCGGGCACCCGCCGTCGTCGTTCCCCCCCGACCTCAGGTGCGATTCGCCCACGTCCCGCTCTCGGGAGCGGCGTCAGGTCGCGATTCGCCCACGTCCCGCTCTCGGGAGCGGCGCCACGCCGCGTCTCGCCCACGTCGTGCGCGACGAGGGGACGCACGGGAGGGGTCAGTCGTCGTCGCCGGTGGGCTGGTCGCCGGTCATCGCGCGGGAGCGGGTCAGCGGGGCGGGCCGGCTGCCGTCGAGCGGGAGCACGGCCTGGCAGAAGTCCTGCCCGAAGGCGTTGAGCCGGATGCTGCGGTGCACCGTCTTGGGCACCCGGCCGGCGTGCTTCATCGCCTCCGCCACCTTGGGCTGGGCCTCGACCAGCTGGTAGCGCTGCGGGTTCTCCACCTGCTCCTTGGAGAAGTCGACCATCCCCAGCCGGTTGAGGTTGGTCAGGTACGGCCCGATGCGGTCGGGGTCCCGGCAGCCCGCGTGCTCCGCGATCATGCTGAGCCCGCCCGCCACCAGCTCGGAGCCGATGCCCAGCGGCCGGGTGGTGCGCACGTCGACCGACGGCTGCGGCCCCTCGAGGTAGAGCAGCCGCAGCACCCGGGCCTCGTCGGGCATGAGCTCGGCGAGGATGCGGGCGTAGGCGGGGTGGGTGCTGTCGGCCGCGTCGACGTCGGCGGAGCGGCGCAGCAGGGCGGCCCCCTCGGAGCGCAGGTCGCGCGAGGCCGCCGTCTCGGCCGCGGTCACCGGCTTCCCGTCGCGCGTGCCGTCGGGACCGGGCAGCGCGGGCTGCGGGTCGGGGCGCCGGTCGGCCAGGGCCTGCTGCTCGCGCGCCCCGTACCCCGGCTCGGCGTCGAGGTCGAGCAGCCGGCGTGCGGCCAGCCGCAGCTGCCCCGCCGCGTCGTCGAGCAGGGCGGTGGGCGGCTCCCCGTCCAGGGTGCGGCGCACGACGGTGCCGGTGACGCTCACCGCGCCGGCCGCGGCCCACGTGCTCACCCGCCACCAGCCGACGGCCGCGACCCGCACCAGGCCGGGCGTCGCCTTGACCAGGTTCACCACCACGGGACCCTCCTCGCCCTCCGGGCCGTCGTCCGGTCCACCGTCCCCGGAGTACGCCAGTGTCGACACCTCAGACCCCGAAGATCGCCAGGTGCAGGAAGCCGGCGAACAGGCCCAGCACACCACCGTGGACGAAGAGCAGCCACTCGTCCTGCCGGATCGCGGCGCGCAGCAGCTCGGTGTAGTCGTCGGGCCCCATCTTGCCCATCTGCGTGGAGACGAACGAGTAGATCTTCTTCGACTGCGCCTTGTTGAACTCCTCGTCGCTGAAGGCGGCGGGCGCGAACGACGTGGCCTCGACGGCGAAGGAGTCCTGGATCTTGCGGTAGTCCTTGGTGCCCAGGGCCACCCGCAGCGGCGCCCGCATCGGCCCGACGGTGCGGTCCACGGCCGGGCGCACCGCGTCCTCCAGCATCTGCTGGGTGCGGTCGGACCGGGTGCCGTGCAGCAGCTCGTGGCCGATGTTCTCCACGGTGATGACGTCGTCGGCGATGAGCGTGGCGTAGGACTCGGTGACCTCGTGCTGGCGGCGGATGATCAGCCCCTGCTTCCACGGCACCCAGCGCTTGGGGAACACCGGCTCGAACACGATCGTGATGGCCAGGTAGTTGGCCACCCAGCCGATGATGACCCCACCGACGGGCAGCACCCACCACTGCGGCAGCACGTGCAGGATCGCGACGAGCACGAAGCCCGCGGGCACCCCGAAGTAGATGCCGAACATGCGCATGAAGCGCAGCTCCTTCTCGCACATGGTCACCCACAGCGTCTCGAGCAGCTCGGGGTGCGCCTCGTAGTGGCGGATGACCATGAGCTTGACGTCGATGAGCTGGTCGACGTTCTGGCCGATCTCCTCGGTGATCTCCTTGACGATGCTGGGCAGCTGCTTGCGCACCCGGGAGTGCACCGTCTCGCGCACCGCGGGCGGGAGCTGCGACCAGATCGTGGGGTGCTCGCGGCGCATGATCGTCTCGATGACGTCGGAGATCTCCGACTGCGCGACGACGGCGAGGTGCTGGGCGAGGCTGTCGGGGTCGAGCTCGGCGTAGAAGTCGCTGACGCTGCCCAGCTTGGCGAGACCCTTGTCCACGGCGATGGAGGCCATCTTGTCCGCCCGCGAGGGCACGATCCCCTGCCAACCGACGGCGCCGTCGAACCGGAACAGCGGCACCACCTGGAACCGGCGGGGCATGATGGGGAAGATGATCTTCAGGCCGGGGACGTGGAACCCGCGGAACCGCACCGGCTTGAACAGCATGAGCACGCCGGTCCAGTTCGTGACGTACCCGATGACGCCGGTGAACAAGGGCACGGTGATGAGCTCGAAGATGAGCTTGCTGTCCACCGCGCCTCCGTGGGTTACCGGCTGGTAGGCCGGGGGAGAACCTATCGCAAGCGCCGCGACCCGGCGTGACCGCGGTCACCGCTACCGTGACACCCGTGGTGGGCACCCCGGTCCCGGCCGTCGGTTTCGACCTCGACATGACGCTCGTCGACTCCGCCACGGGCATCGTCGACACCCAGCACGCCGTCCTCGCGGGGCGGGGCGTGGTGCTCGACCGCGCGCAGCTCGAGGCCGAGGTGGGGGTGCCCGTCGAGCTCCTCCTGGCCCGGTGGTTGCCCGCCGGGGACGTCGACGTGGCGGTGGCCGAGTACCGCGCGCGCTACGCCGAGCGGGGCCTGGCCGACGTCACCGCCATGCGCGGGGCGGCCGGGGCGCTGGCGGACCTGCGCCGCCGCGGGACGCGCAGCGTGGTGGTCAGCGCCAAGCCGACCGAGGTGGTGCACCTCGTGCTGGACCGGGTCGGGCTGCTGGTCGACGTCGCCGTCGGCGGGCTGTTCGCCGAGGGCAAGGCGGCCGCGCTGCGCGAGCACGGGGTGGGGGTCTACGTGGGCGACCACCCGGGTGACGTGGCCGGGGCCCTGGCGGCCGGGGCGCGGGCGCTGGCGGTGGCCACGGGCTCGTCCGACGCCGGGACGCTGCGGGCCGCCGGGGCCGAGCACGTGCTGGCCGACCTCACCGAGCTGCCCGGCTGGCTCGACCGGGCCCGACTCCCGGACCCCGCCGCGGAACCGTGACCCCCGCCGCTGCGTCACAGCCAGGACGGGCGCGGTGGCGCCCGGGGGCGGAGGAGCAGGACATGGGCTTCGGGCTGGACGACCTCGCGGACGCGGCGGGGGGCGTGCTGAGCGACGTGGCGTCGAACGCGGTCGACACCGTCACCGGGGTCGCCGACGTCGCGGGGGACGTCCTCGACGCCGATCGCCGCGCCGTCGGCGCCGTCGGCGGCACCCTGGTGGACGCGGCGGGCGGGCTGATCGACCGGCTCACCGGGCACGGCGACGACGACGAGCGCGACCGGCTCGCGGCCCAGCAGGCCGCGGCGGTGGCGGCCGGCGAGGCCGAGCGGTCCGGCATCGACGCCGCGCGTCAGGCGCTGCAGACGCGCGACGGCGCGACCACCGCCACCGACCTCGCCGACGTGCCGCTGTTCCCCGGCCCCGACGAGGACTTCGAGCAGTGGAGCCACCAGGCCATCAAGGACATGCTCGACGGGATCGACGTGGCCGGCATCAGCGCCGGCGCGGACGAGGTCAGCACCGTCGCCGGCCTGCTCTCCGACGACGTCCGTGCCCTGCAGGCCGACCTCACCTCCATCATCGGCGCGGGCTGGGAGGGCGTCTCGGCGTCCGCCGCGAGCGCGGCCACCACCGACTACCTCGGCCGCTGCGCCCAGCTCGCGGCGAGCATCGACGAGGTCGGCCTCGCGCTGCGGGAGACCGCGTCGGTGGCCCGGCAGGCGCAGCAGACCGTCGGCGAGCCCGAGCCGTTCGACGCCGGGAGCGTCCTCGAGGCCACCCTGGGCTCGCTGCCGTTCAGCGGCGGGACGCTGCTGCCCGACCTGTACGACGCCTACCAGCGCCAGGAGGAGACCCACCAGCACGCGGTGCAGGTCGCCGAGACGTGGCGCTCCGGCGACCTCACCGTCAGCGGCCGGCTCCCGGTGCTGGTGGCCCCTGCGAGCCCCGTCGTCGGCGTCCCGAGCTCGCCGGCCGACCCCGGCACCCCCACGCCGACGCCGGCGCCCGGGGACCCGCAGCTGCCCGACCCCCGCGGCCCCCTGCCGACCGGGCCGGTGCCCGGCGGGCCCACCGCGCCGCAGGGCAGCGTCCCGATGCCCGGTGGGGCCCCGGCGCCCGGTGGTGCCCCGGCCCAGCCGGGCGCACCGGGTGCCGGCACGCCCGGGGCCGACCTGCTGACCGGGCCGACCCGCCCGCACGGACCGGGCGCGACCGACCCGGGCGCCACCGTCCCCGGCGGCTCGCACGACGGCGGCTGCTGCTGCGAGGGCTGCTGCGACACCACCGGGACCGGCGCGACCGGGGTGCCGGCCGGGACCAGCGCGGCCGCGCTGACCGGAGCGACGCCGTCGGCGCTGCTCGGCACCCCCGGCACCGGGGCCGGGGCCTGGACCCCGGCCGCCGCCCACGCCGCCACGTCGGACCCCTCGCTCGCCGGGCTGCTGGGCCGGTCCGGGCCCGCCGGCACGGGCTCGGGCCCGTCGGCCGCGTCGCTGCTGCGCTCGGCGGGCCTCGGCACCGGGGGTGCGTCCGCGCTGGGGGGCACCCGGGCGGCGGGCAGCTTCGGGCCGTCCGGGTCCGCCTCGGGCACCTTCGGCACCCCGCCGTCGCCGGCCCGCGCCGGGGGTGGCAGCGCCGGCGGTGGGGCCGTCCCCGGCCTGCACGGCGCCGGCTCGCCCGGCACGGCCGCCGCCGGGATGGTGTCCCGTCCGGTGGCAGGTGCGGCCGCGGCCGGCGCGGAGGGCGCGGAGGGGGGTCGCGGCGCCGTCGGCGGGATGCCGATGATGGGCGGCGCCGGGGGCCGCGGCAAGGGTGGCGGCGGGGAGCACCGCCGCGCCGACTACCTCGTCTCGCCCGAGCACTCGGCCGAGCTGGTCGGCGACCTGCCGCTCGTCGCGCCCGCGGTGATCGGCGAGCGCTGACCCCGCGGCGCCGGGGTGGCCCTGCGGTTGATCACCACGGTCTACAGTGCTCCCGATCACACCGGTGGGACTGAGGGGACGCGATGAGCACCAGGGGACAGGACCGGCCCGGACGGGGTGAGCGGGAGGCGGTCCGCGGGGCCGGCGCGACCCGCTCGGCCGCGGTCGTGCCGTCGATCAAGCCGAGCGCGTGGAACCTGCTGCTGCTGGTGCCGCTGCTGATGCTCGTCACGTCGTTCTTCAACTCCGACGGCCCGCGGCTGTTCGGCCTGCCCTTCTTCTACTGGTACCAGTTCCTGTGGGTGCCGGTGGGCGTGGTCAGCGTCGGGATCGTCTACGTGATGACGAGGGACCGCTGATGGGCGACATCAAGGTCACCGAGCTGATCGTCTTCGGGGCGCTGTTCCTGCTCATCACCGTCATGGGCTTCATGGCGTCGCGGTGGAAGGCCTCCGCCGACATGGCCAGCCTCGACGAGTGGGGCCTGGGCGGGCGCAAGTTCGGCTCCTGGATCACCTGGTTCCTCGTCGGCGGTGACCTCTACACCGCGTACACGTTCGTGGCCGTGCCCGCGCTGGTCTTCGGCGCCGGGGCCATCGGGTTCTTCGCCCTGCCGTACACGGTCGTGCTGTACCCCATCGTCTTCCTGCCGCTGGTGCGCATGTGGTCGGTCTGCCGGGCCAAGGGCTACGTCACCCCCGCCGACTTCGTCCGCGGCCGCTTCGACTCGCCCACCCTGGCCCTGGTCATCGCCGTCACCGGGATCGTCGCGACGATGCCGTACATCGCCCTGCAGCTCGTCGGCCTCGAGGCGGTGCTGCGCACCATGGGCCTCAACGCGGGCGGCCTGGGCGGGCACCTCCCGCTGTTCGTGGCGTTCCTCGTGCTGGCGATCTACACCTACCAGTCGGGGCTGCGGGCGCCGGCGCTCATCGCCTTCGTCAAGGACGCGCTGATCTACGTCGTCATCATCGCCGCCGTGATCTACCTGCCCTCGCAGCTCGGCGGCTGGGGCTCGATCATCGACGCCGCCGACGCCAAGTTCCAGGGCACCGACTCCAAGGCCGACGGCATCCTGCTCAACGCCGGCAACCAGCTGCAGTACGCGACGCTCGCCCTGGGCTCGGCGCTGGCGCTGTTCCTCTACCCCCACTCGCTGACGGGCATCCTCGCCTCCCGGGGCCGCAACGTCATCAAGCGGAACATGGTGGCGCTGCCCGCGTACTCGTTCCTGCTCGGCCTGCTGGCCCTGCTCGGGTACGCGGCGATCGCCTCGGGCGTCACCCCGCTGACCAACGGCGCCACCGGCAAGCCGGACACCAACACCGTCATCCCCGTGCTGTTCGACCAGCAGTTCCCGGCCTGGTTCGCGGGGATCGCCTACGCGGCCATCGGGATCGGCGCCCTGGTGCCCGCGGCGATCATGTCCATCGCGGCGGCCAACCTGTGGACCCGCAACATCTACGTCGAGTACCTCAAGAAGGACGCGACGCCGGCCCAGGAGGCGCGGCAGGCCAAGCTCGCGTCGCTGGTGGTCAAGCTCGGCGCCGTGCTGGCGATCATCGCGATCGACCCGCAGTTCTCCATCGACCTGCAGCTCATCGGCGGGGTCATCATCCTGCAGACGCTGCCGGCGGTGGGCATCGCGCTCTACACCCGCTTCCTGCACCGCTGGGCGCTGCTCGCCGGGTGGGCCGCGGGCCTGGCGTACGGGCTGTGGCTGCTCTACACGATCCCGAACGCGGCCACGGGCAAGAAGCACTTCGGCGGCTCGGGCCTGGCGCTGAGCAAGATCGACGTGTTCGGGTGGCAGCCCTTCGGCGCCTCGACCACCTCGATCTACGTCGGCTTCGTCGCGCTGTTCGTCAACCTCGTGGTGGTGCTCGTCGTGTCGCTGGTGCTGCGGGCGACCTCGGTCTCCAACGGGGCCGACGCCACCGTGCCCGCCGACTACCACGCCGACGACGGCCCGGAGACGACGCCCGCCGAGGCGCTGCCCGCGACGCCGCTGGTGCCGGGCTCGTCGACGTGAGCGGCACCCGGTGAGCGCGCCGATCAGCCGGTTCCCGCTGGCCGGCCTCGACGGGCTCGACGCGGCGCTGCGGGCCCGGGTGGACGCGATCGCCGAGAAGTCCGGCTTCGTGCCCAACGTGTTCCTCGCCCTGACCCACCGGCCCGACGAGCTGCGGGCGTTCCTCGACCAGCACGACGCGCTCATGGACAAGGGCCCGGGCGAGGACGGCACGGGACTGACCAAGGCGGAGCGCGAGCTCGTCGTCGTCGCGACCTCGGGGGCCAACCACTGCACCTACTGCGTGGTGGCGCACGGGGCGATCCTGCGGGTGCGGGACAAGGACCCCCGGGCCGACCGGGTGGCGATCGACCCGTGGACCGCCGAGCTGAGCCCGCGGCGACGGGCCGTCGTCGACCTGGCGCTGGCCCTGACCCGGGAGCCGGAGCGGTTCGCGCAGTCCCACGTCGACGCCGCGGCCGCGGCTGGGCTCACGCAGGACGAGATCTGGGACGTCGGGGCGATCACCGCGTTCTTCGCGATGAGCAACCGGCTCGCGCACCTCGCAGCCATGCGACCCAACGACGAGTTCGACACCCTCGGCCGCTAGGGCCCCCTGCGTCTCGCCCACGTCCCGCTGCCCACCGGGCTGCCGGGCCGCGTTTCGCCCACACCCCGCGCTCCAGCGGGCTCGCGGGCCGCGCTTCGCCCACGTCGCGCGGCCTGGCGACGGCGCGAGGCCCGCGGACCGGTCGTGGTGACCGGCCCGCGGGCTCACGGCGCACGGCGTGGCGCGGGTCCGGGGTGCGCTCCCTCCCAGGGCGCCCCCGTCCGGCCGACCTCCCTCCCTCTCGGGCCCGGTGACCCCGGCCCCACCCCTCGTCGGGGTCGGGGGTCACCGTCGCCGTTCTCGCCGTGCCCCCATGAGACGTCGGCGGGGCCCACGGGCAGCTGGGGGTCGCTACCCGTCCCGGCTGAGTAGTTCCCCGTGCCCGGGCGCACCGAGCCCCCGGCCGCAGGGGCGACCGGGGGCTCGGGCGGGCGGGCCTACCGGGTGATCGCGGGGACCACCGACAGGTTGTTCAGCAGGGCGGTGTCGCGCTGGGCGGGGGCCGGGGCGACGAACGCGCCGGCGAGCCCGAACGCCAGGCCCGGCGCCGCGGTGGCGCTCAGGGTGACCACCGTGCTCGCCCCGGGGGCCAGCACCGGCACCGGGAACCGCACGGCGCCGCCGGGACCGGCCGTGCCCGTGCCCGGGTCGGCCACGGCGTAGCCGGGCGTCAGCACCGTCACCGTGGTCGCACCGGACGTGCTGGGGCCGTTGTTCGTCACCGTCACCTCGACCGGGATCTCGGTGCCCGGCGCGGAGAACAGCGGCGCGGTGACCGCCGCGGCCAGGTCGGCCGGGCCGTCCACGGGGCCCTCGCCGTTGACGGCGGCCGTGCTCGCCGCGAGCTCGCCGACGGTGTTGGCCAGCGCGTCGGCGTTGCGCTCCAGGGCCACCCGATTCACGCCGGAGAGGGTGTCGCAACCCTGGTGGTAGCAGGGGTCGAAGGCCACCCCGGCCTCACCGCCCCACTTCACCGCCTGCGCCTCGGTCTTGAGGTCCTCGGCCCCGGTGAACAGCCCGCCGGCGGGGATGCCCGCCTCGATGAAGGGGCCGTAGTCGGAGCGGCCGTCGAAGTCGGTGCCCTCGGTCTGGATGCCGACGCCCGCGAGGTAGTCCACGAAGGACGACTCGATCGCGGCGGAGCCGTCGGGGCCGGGACCCTCGCCCTCGCCGTCGGAGTCGTCGCCGTCGTAGACGAAGTAGCCGGCGTTGTCCGAGCCGATCATGTCGAAGTTGAGGTAGGCGGCGATGTCCGCGACGCCCTGCTCGTCGAGCCCGGCGACGTAGTCCGCGGCACCGAGCAGGCCCAGCTCCTCGGCGCTCCACCACGCGAAGCGCACCGCGTTCTCGGTGTCGGGTGCGGAGCCGAGCTGCAGCGCCGTCTCGAGCAGGCCGGCGGTGCCGCTGCCGTTGTCGTTGATGCCCGGGCCCTCGGGCACGGAGTCGAGGTGGGCGCCGGCCATGACGACGTTGTCGGTGCGGCCGGTGCTGGTCTGGGCGACGACGTTGCGGGTGCTGACCGTGGTGCGGGTGATCTGGAGGTCGAGCGTGGCCCGGCCGCCGTCCAGCCCGCGCAGCACGGCGCCGTCGTCCTGGGACACCCCGACGGTCGGGATCTGGCCGATCGTGTCGCCGAGGGTGCCGTTGAGCGGGCCCGCCTCGTTGTTGGAGACGATCGCCGCGACGGCGCCCGCCCCGGCGGCGACGGCCTGCTTCTGCTGGAACGAGCAGGCGCCCCGTGCGATCAGCGTGATCGCGCCCGTCGCGGTGAGGCCGGTGTAGTCCGCGGCCTCGCAGCCGTCGCCGGGGACGACGACCAGCGGCCCGGTGGCCCCGCCCTCGGGTGAGCTGGGGCTGCTCGTCATGGGGACGATCTCGACGTCCTCGGCCCCGGCCAGGGTGAGCACGGCGCGCTCGACCGTCTCGGTCTGCACGTCGAAGGTGGGGGTGTCGACGGTGAAGCCGGCGTCGCGGAGCGCTCCGGCGACGTACTCGACGCTCGCGTCGTAGCCGGGGGTGCCCACCGCGCGGGTGCCGTCGTTGTCGTCGGCGACGGCCTGCAGCGCCTCGAGGTGGCGGACGACCCCGTCGACGGTGACGTCGGTGACGAGCTGCTCGGCGAGCGAGCCGGGTTCGGGGGCGGCCGCGGCCGCCGGCGCGAGACCGGTGCCGAGGGCGGTGCAGGCGGCGACGGCGAGGCCCGCCGTTCTCAGGGACGTGCGCACAGGTGGTGCTCCTGTCGTGGACGGGACGAGGGCGGGTCTCGCTGCTCGTTCGTTGCCGGATCGAAGTGCGTCGATGCTGGCGGATGATCACAACCAGGTCAAGGTCTGGCAAATGATTGGACCAGGTCAGGACAAGACCGAGCCCCCGTCCGCGAGGTCGCGGACGGGGGCTCGGGTCGAGCGGGGCCTAACGGGTGATGAGCGGGACGACCGAGAGGTTGTTGAAGATGTTCGGGTCCGGCTGGCCCGGGGCCGGCAGCACGATCGCGCCGGCGAGGCCGAAGCGGAACCCGGTGACGGCCTCCGTGGTGAGGCTGAAGGTCGCGCTCGCACCGGGCGCCAGGTAGGGCACGCCGTAGGTGACCGAGCCGTTGTCGTTCAGCGTCCCGGTCCCCGGGTCCGCGATGGCGTAGCCGGGGGCGAGGGCGGTGGCCGTGGTGGGGCCGGACGGGTTGGCACCGTTGTTGGTGATCACGACCTGCACGTCGGTCGGGCTGCCCGACGCGGCGGGGCCCGCGGTGACCTTGACCGTCAGGTCGGCCGGACCGGCGGCCGGGGGCTGCGCGACCTCGAAGTTGTAGGTCGTGTCGTTGACGGTGAGCCCGTCGACGAGGCCCGACAGTCCGAGATTGCCGCTGCCGACGTTCACCCCGACCTGCAGGACGACCGCGTTCGGGATAGCGGCCTTGACCTCGTCGAAGGTCGCGGTGTACGTGCCGAAGCCGTACTTGTTGTCCGAGCCGGTCGACGTCACCGAGTCGCTGGCCCACCAACCGCCCTTGCCCTCGGTGCCCTCGGACGGCGTCCACTTCTGCCACTGGTCGAGCACGACGGGGTTGGCCGGTGCTGTCGTGTAGTACGGCTCCCACACGAGCGTGGTGTACGTGTCGTCCGCCTTCATCGGGTTGACGGCGATGTTGAGAGCCGGCGCCTGGAACTCCGTCGCGGCGAACGTGTCGAGGTAGGTCTGGTACTCGAGGTCGGTGATGTCCGACAGCTGGCGACCCGCGAACTGCTGGGAGAACGCCGCCGACTTGCCGCCACCCGTTGCCTGGAGCGCCAGAGACTCGTCACCGAGAATGGCGTTGGCGTCGGGGACCGACCCGGTCGTCGCCCCGCCGCTCGCGATCGAGCAGAAGCCCGACGGGCTGACGGCGTCGCACGAGTTGGCGAGCTGCTCGTTCGAGACCGTCGTCGTGCCGGGCACGAAGGTGCTGGCCGAGGCGGATCCCGAGCCGAGGACGAGGCCCGCGACGGAGACGGCGGCGACGGCGGTCGCGCCGGCAGCGGCCCGCAGCCGCGAGGTCCCGGACGTCGTCGTCCGGAAGTCGGAAGTACGCAAGATCCACCCCTTGTGTGGTCGAGGAACGCCGGACCCCCTGTCCGGCGCACGCAGGGTGGCACGCGACACCGACAGAACCAACCCCACCTCGCGCCGGATCGTCGCAGGTCAGGGGCAGTTCCAAGATCACCAGCACGCAGTGTCACCGGAGCACGGCCGCCCGGGCACGGGCCGCACGACTCGGTCGCGCGACCGTGTTCACGCAAAGTAGTTCCCAAGAAATGGTCCAGTCGGGCCGCGCGGCCGGTCGGGGAACCGCGGCAGCGCTACCGTCGCGGGGACGTCCGACGAAAGGGGGCTGGCCATGGCGGCCGGCACGCGCAGCTCGCTCATCCTGTCCCGGCGCGACCTGGACTTCCTGCTCCACGAGTGGCTCGACGTCTCCTCGTTGACGAGCCGCCCCCGCTTCGCGGAGCACTCCCGCGAGACCTTCGACGCGGTGCTCGACCTCGGCGAGGAGATCGCGACCGAGCACTTCGCCCCGCACAGCGCCCTGGCCGACGCCCACGAGCCGGTGATGCACCACGACGGCACCGTCGAGATCATCCCGGAGGTCCGCGCGGCGCTCGACGTGTTCGCCAAGGCCGGGCTGCTCGCCGGCCAGCTCGACGAGGAGCTCGGCGGGCTGCAGCTGCCCAGCGTCGTCGGCAAGGCCGTGCTCAGCTGGTTCCAGGCGGCCAACGTCGGGACGTCGGCCTACCCGTTCCTCACCATGGCCAACGCCAACCTCCTCGTCGCCCACGGCACCCCGGAGCAGGTGGACACCTGGGTGCGGCCGATGACGGAGGGCCGCTTCTTCGGCACCATGTGCCTGTCCGAGCCGCAGGCGGGCTCGTCGCTGGCCGACATCACCACCCGGGCCGAGCCGCAGGACGACGGCACCTACCGCCTCACCGGCAACAAGATGTGGATCTCCGGCGGCGACCACCAGCTCAGCGAGAACATCGTCCACCTGGTGCTGGCCAAGATCCCCGGCGGACCCCCTGGGGTGAAGGGGATCTCGCTGTTCATCGTCCCCAAGGTGCTGCTGGCCGAGGACGGCACGCTCGGCGAGCGCAACGACGTGGTGCTGGCCGGGCTGAACCACAAGATGGGCTACCGCGGCACGACGAACACCCTGCTGAACTTCGGCGAGGGCAAGCACACCCCCGGGGGCCGCGCGGGCGCGGTGGGCTACCTGCTCGGCGAGCAGCACCACGGCCTGGCCTACATGTTCCACATGATGAACGAGGCCCGCGTCGGCGTCGGTCTCGGCGCGACCGCGCTCGGGTACACCGGGTACCTGCACGCGCTGGAGTACGCCCGCACGCGCACCCAGGGCCGCCCGGCGGGGGAGAAGGACCCCAGCACCCCGCAGGTGCCGCTCACCGCGCACCCGGACGTGCGCCGCATGCTGCTGGCCTCCAAGTCCTACGTGGAGGGTGGGCTCGCGCTGGGGCTCTACTGCTCCCGGCTCGTCGACGAGGCCGAGACGGCGGAGACCGAGGACGCGCGGGCGCGGGCGGCGCTGCTGCTCGACGTGCTCACCCCCGTCGCCAAGAGCTGGCCCTCGCAGTGGTGCCTGCTGGCCAACGACCACGCCATCCAGGTCCACGGCGGCTACGGCTACACCCGCGACTACCCCGTCGAGCAGATGTACCGCGACAACCGGCTCAACCCCATCCACGAGGGCACGTTCGGCATCCAGGCCGCGGACCTGCTGGGCCGCAAGATGACGATGGCCGGCGGGGCCGGGCTGCAGGCGCTGCTCGCGACCGTCCAGTCCACCGTGGACCGGACCGCCGGGACCGACCTGGCCGACCTCGGTGCGCAGCTGCAGGCCGTCGGTGAGCGGATCGCGGCCACGACGGCCCGGCTCCACGGCACGGGGGACCCGGCGCTGGCGATGGCCGACGCCGCGGTCTACCTCGAGGTCGTCGGGCACACCGTGGTGGCGTGGCTGTGGCTGGAGCAGCTGCTGGCCGCGGCCGGGAAGGACGGCGACTTCTACGACGGCAAGCGCGCCGCCGGTCGGTACTTCTTCCGCTGGGAGCTGCCGCGCACCGGGCCGCAGCTCGACCTGCTCGACTCGCTGGACACCACGCTGCTCGACGTCGACCCCGCCTGGCTCTAGGCGCGGGGCCCCGGTCAGGGGGCGGTGACGGGGGCGCGGTGCGGGTGCTGCACGTGCGCCACCCGCCCCGCGCCGTGCCCGGCCCACAGCATGGGTGCGACGAGGGCCAGCAGGATCAGCACGGGCACGGTCCAGCCCCCCGTCGCGTCGTGCACCGCACCCAGCACCACCGGTCCGGCGGAGGCGATGACGTACCCGCCGAGCTGGGCCACGCTGGAGAGCACGGCGGCGACGGCCGGGTCGGGGCTGCGCAGCACCACCAGGGTCAGCCCGAGGGCGAACCCCGCGCCCTGCGCCGCGCCGAACACGGCCGCCCACGCGAGGGCGCCGGCGGCGGGGGCGACGACGAGCCCGACGAGGCTGACGACGTAGGCGACGCCGACGATCGCGACCAGCGGCCGCTGGGTGGCGAACCGCCCGGCCAGCGAGGGGACGACCACGGCGCCGACCGCCCCGAGCACGTTGGACACGGCCAGCAGCGTCCCCGCCCGGCCGGGGTCGACGCCGTCGGACTGCAGCAGCGTCGGGAACCAGGCGGCGAACGAGTAGAACTCCACCGACTGCAGCCCGAGGAACAGCACCACCCGGCGGGCGAGCGGGTCGCGCAGCAGCGCCAGCTGGCCCAGGTCGCGGTCGGCGGCCAGGTCGGCCGCGGACACGCCCCGCTCGCGCTCCTCGCGGCGGGCGCGGGCCGAGCGGACCAGCGGCGCCCAGGCCAGCAGGCCGACCCCGGCCAGCAGCGCCCACGACGCGAGCGCGGTCCGCCAGCCCAGGCCCAGGGCCAGCATGAGCGGCACCGTCAGCCCGGCGGACAGCCCGGCGCCGACGTTGAGCGCCGAGGAGTAGACCCCGGTGATGGGGCCGGGGGAGGGCGCGTCGCGCTTGATGAGCGCGGGGATGAGCACGTTGCACACCGCGATCCCCGCCCCGGCCAGCGCGGTGCCGACGAAGAGCAGCAGGACCGGGGTGGCCAGCCGCAGCAGGAGCGCACCGGCGATGACGACCAGTCCGAGCGCGACGGCGACCTCGAGGCCGACGCGGCGGGCCAGCACCGGCCCGAGCGGGGAGAACAGGCCCAGGCACAGCACGCCGAGGGTGGCGAGCAGTCCGGCCAGCGTGGCGGAGAGGCCCGTGTCGGCGCGGATGGTCTCCAGCACCGGACCCAGCGCCACGATCGCCGGCCGCAGGTTCAGCGCGACCAGGACGACCGCGAGCACCCGCCAGCGCGACACCGCGCTACCCGCGTCCGGGCGCGGTCACGCCCCCGCGCGCTGGAACGCGTCGGCCATGAGCACGTAGCCGCTGTCCGTCGCGTGGATGTTCTGCTGGCGGCACATGTAGGTCTGCTCGCACAGCGTGGCGACGTTGAGCGGGACGGCCGCGTCGGGCGAGTACGGCGAGGCCACGAACGGGACGTAGGCGTAGCTCTTGAAGGCGCCCGCCACGTCGGCGGTCGCTGCCCCGTACGCGCTGTAGCTGCTGGTGAGGATCTGGTTCAGCACCACCTGCAGCACCGACGAGCCGAGGGCGAGGAACTTGTCCGTCGAGCCGCTGCCCAGCCAGTAGACGAGGAACGGGTTGTAGTACGTCGACCCGGTGATGTGGACGGCCGGGTCCGCGGCGCGCAGCTGGGCGAGGATCTTCGGCAGGTTCTGGCTGATGGCGACCAGGCCCTGGCCGACGCAGGCGAAGTCGATGCCGGCCGAGGTGGCGCAGCTCTGCACGTCGTTGGCGCCGATGTCGAGCGTCAGGTGCGTCACCTGGCCCTTGTGGTCCGTGAGGAACTGCACGGCCTTCGCGACCTGGGTGCCGGCGTACTGCGGGCCGCCGGGCTGGTTCGCGCAGTAGGGCCCACCGTTGAGCATCGAGGTCGTGGTCTCCCCGGAGCAGCCGTCCTTCTCCAGCACCAGGCCGGGCTCGGCAGGCAGCAGGCGCTGGTAGAGGACGTCGGCGTAGCCGTTGTCGGTGTTCACCCCGGGCGACCCGACCTCGGTCCCGGTGGGCTGGTAGCCCTGGGACAGCGAGTCACCCAGCGACAGGTAGTACGTCGACGGCGCGGGCGCGCCGGTGGTCTGGGCCTGGGCGACGGAGGCCCCGGCCGTGAGAAGGCCGAGCGACACCACGAGTGCGCCGAGGGCGCGTCCGATCCTCATGCCAGGCTCCCTTGCCCCTACCCACCCCCGGCGGCGCGGGCGGCCGACCGGTCGAGCTCAGGCGGAAGGTACACCCGACACCTCGTGACCGCCGTCACCGGCGCGTAACCTGGGTCACACAAGGGGGTGGGCATGGGACGACCCGGCAGCGGGCTGGTGCCGAGCGGGCGCCTCGCCGCGTCCTGGCAGCGCAGCGAGGCCTACGGCGTCACCCGCGAGGTCGTCGAGCCGGTGTTCGCCGGCACCGACCCGGACGAGTCGCTGTTCCTCGACTGCGGCCGCGAGGTCATCACCGACCTGCACCGCACCCTGCTCGACGAGCCCGTCAGTCTCGTCCTCACCGACGCCGACGGCCTGGTCCTGGAGCGGCGCAGCGGCGACACCTCCCTGCTGCGCGCCCTCGACGCGGTGCACCTGGCCCCCGGCTTCGCCTTCTCCGAGCGCGAGGCGGGCACCAACGGCCTCGGCCTGGCCCTGGCCGACCGGGCCCCGGCCGTCGTCGCGGCCGCACAGCACTACAACACCAGCCTGTGCGTCTACACCTGCGCCGCGGTCCCGGTGCTCGACCCGATCACCGGCCGGCTCGAGGGTGCGGTGAACCTGACGACGTGGTCGCAGTCGTCGTCCGGGCTGCTGCTCGCCCTGGCCCAGTCGGCGGCCAGCAGCACCGCCGCGCTGATGCTGGCGCGCTCCCGCGGGCGCACCGCCCGGCCGACCCCGCGCGGCGAGGTGTTCCGCGTGATGGGCGCCGGACTGGAGCCGGGCACGGGCTCGCTGGTGGGCCTCTCCGCGGCGTGGACCGACGCCCGCCGCCGCGTCGAGGACGCCCTGGACCACGGCCGGGTGGTCCTCGCGGTGGGGGAGCGCGGGTCGGGCCGGGCCTGCCTGCTCGCCCAGGCGCAGCGCCGCGCCGCCCCGCACGACCGGATCCTCAGCGCGCGCCCGCCCGCCGAGCACGACACCGAGGCGTGGCTCGACCTGTGGCGCCCCGAGCTCGACGCGCCGCACACCGCGGTGGTGGTGCGCGACGCCGACGCGCTGTCCGCGTCGGTGGCCGAGCGGCTGCGGGCCGTCGTGGAGACCCGCGGGACGGCGGTGACGCTGGCCCTGACGGCGCAGCGCTTCGCCGACGTGCCCGCCCGGCTCGCCGCCCTGGTCGAGACGGTGGTGGAAGTGCCCGCCCTGCGGGAGCGCCCCGAGGACGTGCTGCCGCTGGCCACGCACCTCGTCGCGCAGGCGCGGGGCCGGGAGGTGCCGCTGACGGCCGCGGCCGCCCGGGCGCTCACCGCGTACCCCTGGCCCGGCAACGTCACCCAGCTGCGCCACGTCGTCACCGAGGCCGCCGCGCACGCCGACGTGGTGGACGTGGCCTTGCTGCCCGCCGAGGTGGTGCACGGCCCGCGGCGCGGCCTGTCGCGCATCGAGCACGTGGAGCGAGACGAGATCGCCCGGGTCCTCGCGACCCCGGGGCAGACGATGGCCGGGGCCGCCCGCCAGCTGGGGATCAGCCGGGCGACCCTGTACCGCAAGGTGGCCCACTACCGCCTGGCCCACTGAGGGGCCGGGCGGCAGCGGGCCACCGTGCGTGCCGTGCTGCGGTGCGGGGGTCAGGGCGTGAGGATCGCCCGGCCGCGGACGCGGCCCCCGTCGAGGTCGTCGATCGCCGACTGGAAGTCGTCGAGCGCGTACTTCTGGGTGTGCAGCGTGACCTTCTGCTGCGCCGCCAGCGCCATGAGCTCGACGAGGTCGTTGTAGGAGCCGACCAGGTTGCCGACGATGTTGATCTCGGTGGAGATGAGGTCGATCGTCGGCACGTCGATGTTCTCGCCGTAGCCGACGATGAGGTAGTCCCCGCCCTGCCGGGTCATGGCGATGCCCTGCGCGGTGGAGCCGCCCTCGCCGACGAAGTCGATGACGACCTCGGCGCCCTTGCCGTCGGTCAGCTCCATGACCTGGTCGACCTGGCTGCCGTCGGCGACGACCGCGTGGTCGGCCCCCATGGTCAGCGCCAGCTTGACCGCGTCGGCGTTGCGGTCGACGACGACCAGCTCGGCGGCCGAGATGGCGTGCATGACCTGGATCCCGATGTGCCCCAGTCCGCCCGCCCCGATGATGACGCAGCGGTCGCCGGCCCGGAGCCGGGCCGCCGCCTTCGCCGCCGCGTGGTACGCGGTCAGCCCGGCGTCGGCCAGCGCGGCCACGTCGGCCGGCTCGAGGGAGTCGTCGATCTTGACGCAGCTGCGCGCCGTCGTCCTGAGGTACTCGGCGTACCCGCCGTCGCTGTCGATGCCGGGGAAGTCCGAGCTCTCGCAGTGCACGTCGTCACCCGCCCGGCAGGCGCGGCACAGCCCGCAGGTGGCCAGCGGGTGAAGGATCACCTTGTCGCCGACGGCCACGTTGGTGACGGCGTCGCCGACGGCGTGCACCCAGCCTGCGTTCTCGTGCCCGATCGTGTACGGCAGCTCGACCTGGGACTTCTCCGCCCACTGCCCCTCGAGGATGTGCAGGTCGGTCCGGCACACCCCCGCCCCGCCGATCTTGACGACCACGTCGTGTTGGCCGGTGACCGTCGGCTCCGGGACGTCGGTCATCTCCAGCTTCTGGTGGTACCCGGTGACGCGGACCGCCTTCATGGCGCGACCTTCTCTCTCTCGACGATGAGGGGGAGCAGCGGACGCGACCCGTGCCGGGGGGCCTGGTCGTCCTCGCTGCCGGGGTAGCGGGTGGTGAGCAGGCCGCGGCAGAAGTGGGCGTTGCCGTCCACCGAGATCCGCACCGACCGGGCCTTGCGCAGCGTGATCGCCACGGCCTCGGGCTCGGGTCGGCTGCCGTCGGCCGCGACGAGCACCGGCGAGCCGGCCGTGACCGGCAGCCCGAGGTTCTGCCGGTGGCGCAGCAGGGCCTCGGTGGTGGGCTCGTCGGGCAGGTCGCCGAGGACGACCTCCCCCACCTCGGTCTCGCCGCGCGCCGGGTCGGCCCGCAGCCAGCCCGTCAGGCAGCGCTCCATGGCGGCGGTGTGCGCCTTGCGGTGGAAGGTGGCGCGCAGCTCGTCGAGCCCGACGTCGGCCTCGTGGCCGAACGTGCCGCGGTAGTCCTCGTCCGCGGCCAGGCCGCGGTTGATGAGGTCGGAGTCGTGGTGGTCGTCGAGCGCCACCGTCACCCGGCCGACCCCGGCGACGCCGCGCACGGCGTCGCGGGCGTCGGAGACCATGAGCCAGGCGAAGTTCGGGGCGCAGAACGACGTGGGCAGGCGCAGGTGCACCTCGACGTCGGCCCCGTCCACGGTGACCGAGCGGACGAAGCCCAGGTCGGTCACGGGCTCGTCGAGCTCCGGGTCGACCACGGCGTCCAGGGCGGCGCGGACCGCCTCCTCGGTGACCGCGCTCAGCGTCGCCGTCATCAGGCCATCGCCGCCTCGGGCTCGCGCGGGCCGGTGGCCGTCTCGGCGGCGTCGGCCACCTGCAGGTGGGCGGGCACCGGGATGTCGTAGAGCTTGGCGGCGTTGAGCCCCAGCACCTTGCGCTTCTGGTCGGTGGTGATGGGCGCGTACTCGGTGAGCTCGGCGGGGATCTGGAAGTCGACGAACTGCTCGACCAGCCACTTGGGGGTCCAGATGGCGTAGTCGGAGGAGAACATGATGCGGTCCTCGCCGATCCAGTAGAGGAGCTCGCCCATGATCTGGCCGAAGTACTTGGGCCGGGTGTGCATGAACGGCATGGCCACCGCGAGGCCGCCGTAGACGTTGGGCTCCTGCGTGGCGATCCAGCAGAAGTCCTCGAGCCGGGGCAGGCCGACGTGCTCGACGACGAAGTTCAGGTCGGTGAAGTCGCTCGCCACGTGGTCGATGTCGGCCACGTCGAACGCGTCGCGGTCCAGCGGGCGGATCGTGGGGCCCTTGTGGACGTGGATGTTCTTGATGCCCAGCTCGCGGCACAGCTCGAAGTACCGGTAGGCCCAGGGGTCGTCGAGCTTCCAGCCGCGGGACTCCCCGTGCCACTCGGCGGTGTAGAGCTTGACGCCCTTGAGCCCGCCGAAGCGCTCGTGGTCCGCACGCAGCTGGTCGAGGCCCTGCTCGCCGTTGCGGGGGTCGAAGTTGTGGTTGTAGGTGAGCTTGTCGGGGTTGGCCTTGGCCAGCGCGTAGGCCTCCTCGGACTGGCCGAAGCCGGTCTCGTAGAACTCGTGGAGGTAGGCCGGCTGGAAGATGGCGTGGTCGACGTAGCCGTCGACGAAGAGGTCCTTCTTCAGCCGCTCGCCGCCCTGGTACAGGTAGTCCTCGTAGGACCACACCTCGGACTCGGGGCTGAGGTTGCGGTGGTAGTCGTAGAAGCAGTCGATGAACTGCTTGCCGTGGATGTTGCGCTGGTTCTCCGGTCGTGCGTCCCACAGCGCGATGTGGCTGTCCACGATGAAGTAGCTCTCGCCGTCCTTGCTGTACATCGGTCCTCCTCGGCCCCTGGCCTGCCCGGCGCTGCGTCGGTGCTGGCGCCCGGGCCGACGCTAGCTGTGGCGGCGGTCACGTCGAGGGGGCCGGGGTGTCTCACCTTGAGACACCCGGACCGGTGCCTCAGGCGGCCTGCGGGCGGTGCGCGGCGACCGCGCCCTCGGCCTCCGCCTTCGGCACTGCGTGCTGGAAGCCGCAGGTGAGGCAGGTGTCGACGTAGCTCGTCGACAGCGGGATGAGCGGCACGAAGAAGAGCGTGAACCACCGGCGGCGCTTCTCCAGGTGGTGCGCCGCGGTGCGGCCGCAGCGCCCGCAGCCCAGCACGAGGGACAGGACGACCGAGACGGTGGTGCGCCACCCGAAGAGGATCACGGCTGCCGACGCTACGGGGTGGGCTCGGCCGGCAGAGGGTCTTCCGGTGCCGCGGCCATCACCTCGGCGGGCGGCAGTCGGCGCTGCACCGCGCTGCGGCTGCGGGTGTGCTCGAAGCGGACGGTGACGACGGCGGGCGTCTCGTCGGGCTCGCTGCTGCGCACCACCCACCCCCGCCCGTGCACCGCGTGCTCGACGTCGGCGCCGGGGGCCAGCCGGGGCGCCGGGGGCTCGGCCGGCTCGTCGGTCGTGGTGGTGCCCGGGTCCGGCTCGGGCGCACCGTCGGGGAGCCGGCCGGGGAGCAGGCCGGGCAGCAGGAGCTGCTCCTCGTCGGAGAGCCCGCCGAGGGCCACGCCGAGCAGCCGCACCCCGGGTCGGGTGTCCTCCACGTCGAGCGCCACCCCGGCCGCCGTGACCACCGCGTCGAGCGCGGCGTCGGCCGCGCCCCGCAGCGCGGCGAGGTCGGTGGTGGCGCGGGGCAGCGAGACCGCGCGGGAGAGCGAGGCGAACTCCGCCGTCCGCAGCTTGACGGTCACGGTGCGGGCCGCGGACCCGGCGGCGACGAGGCGGCGGTGGGCCTGGGCGACGGTCTCCCGCAGGTGCGGGACGAGCCGGTCGGCGGTCTCGTCGTGGGGCAGCGTGTGCTCGGCGGAGATGGACTTCGCGACCCGGTCCGTCGTCACCGCGCGGGGGTCCTCGCCCACCGCCATGGCCGCGGCGGCCGCGCCGTTGGCCTGGCCGAGCACCCGGCCCAGGGTGTGCGCCCCGACGGCCCGCAGCTCGGCCACGGTGCCGATGCCGAGCTCGACGAGCTTGGCCGCGGCCACCGGGCCCACCCCGGGCAGCGCACCGACGGGCAGCGGGTCGAGGAAGGCGCGCTCGTCGGCGCGGTGGACCACCAGGGCGCCGCGGGGCTTGCTCGCCTCCGAGGCCAGCTTGGCCGTCAGCTTGCTGCGCCCGCCGCCGACGGAGACCCACAGCCCCGTCGCGGCGTGGACCGCCTCCCGCAGCGGGGCGACGACCTCGGCGGGGTCGCGGCGGCCCAGGTCCAGGTAGGCCTCGTCCACGCTGACCTGCTCGAGGCGCTCCGAGAAGTGTGCCGCCACCGCCATGATCGCCACCGAGTGGGCCCGGTAGGCGGGGAAGCGGGGGGCGAGGAACACCCCGTCGGGGCAGCGGCGCCGCGCGGTCTCGGTGGCCATGGCCGAGCCGACGCCGAACACGCGGGCCTCGTAGCTGGCGGTGGCCACGACCCCGCGCCCGCCCACCCCGCCGACCAGCACGGGCCGGCCCCGCAGGCTGGGCTTCTGGCGCTGCTCGACGCTGGCGAAGAACGCGTCGGCGTCGAGGTGGACGATCCCCAGGTCAGACCCCCGCGGTGGCGGTGTGGGAGACCGAGAGCTGCGGCGGGTTCGCCAGGGTCTGGTAGATGACGCAGTAGCGCTCGGTCAGCTCGACGAGCTTGTCCACCGTGGCGGGCTCGGCGTCGGTGTCGAGCTCGAAGCTCAGCCGCACGTCGCGCAGCCCGACGGGGGCCTCCTTGCTCACCCCGAGCGTGCCGCGGAAGTCGAGGTCGCCCTCGGCGCGGACGGTGCCGGAGCGGACGTCGACCTCCATCGAGGTGGCCACCGAGCGCAGCGTCACCCCGGCGCAGGCGACGAGCGCCTCGAGCAGCATGTCCCCGGAGCAGGCCTGGGTGCCGTCGCCGCCGGAGGCCGGGTGCAGGCCCGCCTCCACCAGCGCACGGCCGGTCTGCACGGAGCACGCGATGCCGGCGCCCTCGAGCGTGCCGGTGGCCTGCAGGGTGACGACGGCCGAGCCGGCGTCGTCGCGGTAGCGGTCCTTGAGCGGGGCCTGGGTGGCCCGCAGGGTGTCCCTGTCCACGGTGCTCTCCTCGCTGCGCGGGTGGGTGCGCGCTGGTGCTCGGTGTGTCGCACCCCATCCTGCTCCCTGCTGCCCACCTCACACCGCGCGAGGACCATCGGGGCCGTGCCTCCCCTGACCGGTGTCGCGCTGCTGACCTCCTGGACGCCGCAGCCCGCCGTCACCGTGCCCGCCGCGCTCCTGGCCGTCGCGTACCTCGTGGCCGTCCGGAAGACGGGTGCGGTCGACCGGCGCGCGGTGGTGTCGTTCCTGGCCGGGTGCGGGGTGCTCGCGCTGGTCGGGGCGTCGGTCCTCGGGGTGTACCAGGACACGCTGTTCTGGGTGCGGGCGCTGCAGAACGTGCTGCTGCTGCTCGTCGTCCCGCTGCTGCTGGCGCTGGGCCGGCCGGTGACGGTGGTGCTGGCCGCGGCACCACCGGTGGTCGCGGCACGGCTGCGGGCGGCGGGCCGCTCGGCGTGGGCGCGGCGGCTGACCTTCCCCGCGGTGGTGACCGTGCTGCTCGTCGGGCCGCTGCCGGTGCTGTACCTGACCGCGGCCTACCCGGCCACGCTGGACTCGCCGGTGGCCGACGCGGCGGCGCGCGTGCTGCTGGTCGGCTGCGGGTTCGTCTACTTCTGGACGCGGCTGCAGGTGGACCCGGTGCCGCGGCCGGGCTCGCACCTGGGGTCGTTCGCCATCAGCCTCGTCGAACAGGTCGTCGACGGGGTGCTCGGGCTGGTGGTGTGGCTGGGCCCGCTCATCGCGGCGGCGCACTACGCGGGCGTCGCCCGGGGCTGGGGCCCGGACCTGCGCACCGACCAGGTCATCGGGGCGGGCGTGCTGTGGATCGGCGGGGACGTGGCGGGGCTGCCGTTCCTGGGGGTGCTGTTCCTGCGCTGGGTGCACGACGACGAGCGCGCCGCGCGCCGCGCCGACCGGGAGCTCGACGAGGCCGTCCCCGCCCCGGCCGCAGCCGGGGAGGCTGCCGCGCCGGCGCTGTGGTGGGAGGCCGACCCCGAGATCGCGGCCCGCTTCCGCCGCCGCTGACGGCCCCTCACCTGGCCGTTGGAGTGCCATTGGCGCGTTCCAGGCCCCGGTGACGACCACTGGCACTCCAATGGCGCAGCTGGGGTGGGAGGGTGGGCCGGGTGACGGGCCGGGCGCGGGACGAGGACGGGCGGGCCCGCAACGACCGGCCGCGCGACGGGCTGGGCCGCCCCCTGCCCCGCGGCGTGCCCGGCGTGCCCCGTCAGCCGGAGGGGGTGGTCCGCACCCCGGGCGAGACCCTCGAGCTGGCCCAGCAGCTGCTCGACGACGGTCTGCCGTTCCACGCCCACGAGGTGCTCGAGGACGCGTGGAAGGCCGCCGCGGGCCCCGAGCGCGCGCTGTGGCAGGGCCTCGCCCAGCTGGCCGTCGGGCTGACCCACGCCCGGCGCGGCAACCCGGTCGGGGCGTCGTCGCTGCTGGCCCGCGGCGCGGCGGCGATCGGCCCGTTCGCGGCCGACCCGCCCCACGGCGTCGACGTCGCCGGGCTCGTGGCGTGGGCGCGCACCGACCCGGCGGGGATCACCGTGCCCGCGCTGCGCCGCCCCGGCCGTGCTGGCGCAGCACGGCCGACAAGGGGACAGTGACGCAGGTGACCGGGCTCGAGATCTTCTTCAACCCCAGCGCGCGCCACGTGCAGGAGGAGCGGGAGCGGGCCCACACTCGGGTGGACGACGCCGACTCCGGCGCCCCGCCGTTCGGCGTCGACCTCGACCGGATGACGGTGACCCTGCCGCGCCGCGAGCCCGCCCCGGAGTCCACCGTGGATACCGAGCCCGACACCGCCGCCGAGGCGTCCGACGAGACCGGGGACGACCCCGCGGTGCCGGTCGACGACCCCGCCGAGCCCGACGACCCGGCGGACGCGTGAGGCTGCCCGCGCCCCGCGAGGTCGTCGTCACCGCCCGCGGGTCGGCCCGGTACGCACTGGACGCGGCGGTGTTCGTCGCGCTGCTCCCGGTGCGGGTGGCCGCGCTGATCAGCCAGGTCGAGGCGCTGCTGGCCAAGGTGGACCGCGTGGTCGACGAGGCGTCGGTGACCGTGGGCGACGCGCAGCGGGTGGCGCGGGCGGCGGGGCAGGTGGTGCTCGCGGCGAACGAGACGTCGAACGCGGCGCAGGAGCTGCTGGCGCTCTACGAGCCGATCGCCCGGCGCGGGGCCCCGATGCTCGGCCGGTTCGTCGAGGAGTTCGACGCCGACGAGCTCGAGGCGGCCATCCGGATGGTCGACCAGCTGCCCGCGCTCACCGAGGCGATGGTCGACGACATCATGCCGATCCTGGGCACGCTGGACCGGGTCGGCCCGGACATCCACAACCTGCTCGACGTGGCCAAGGACGTCCGCGAGGCCGTCATCGGCATCCCCGGGTTCTCGTTCTTCCGCAAGCGCGGCGAGCACAAGATCGACCCGGAGAAGCAGCCGGAGGAGCGCGCCGAGGAGTGACCCGGGCTCAGGCCTCCGGGGTGGTGGTGCCGGGCTGCGGCCCGTCGGCGAGCAGCAGGTAGAGCGCGCGGCGGGCGGTGGTGAGCACCTCGGCGGCGGCCGCGACCTGGTCGTCGCTGCCGCGGCGGCCGAGCTGACGTGTCGCCGCGTGGACGTCCTCAAGCAGGCCGCGCAGGTCGGGCCGGTCGGTGTTCTGCTCCGTCGCCGCGGCGAACGGGTCCTCCGGCTGGTGCTCCTCGACCCAGGCCCGGCCCGCGTCGGTGATGGTGGCCTGCTTGCGGCCGTGCTCGCGGGTGACCTCGACGAGGCCCTCGTCCTCGAGCTGGGACAGCGTCGGGTAGATCGCGCCGGGGCTGGGCCGCCAGGTGCCGTCGGTGCGCTCGCTGATGGCCTGCATCAGCTGGTAGCCGTGCATGGGCTGCTCGGCCAGGAGCAGCAGGACGGCGGCGCGGACGTCACCGCGCTGGGCGCGGCCGCGTCCCGGTCCGCGGCGGTGGGGCCGGCCGGGTCCGTGGCGCCGCGGCCCGCCGCGACCGCGGGGGCCGGGGCCGTGCGGCCCGTCGTGCTCCGGGCCGTGCTCCGGGTGGTGGTGGGGGTGGTGCACAGGGTTGCCGATCATGGGGTGACCTCCTGGTCATCGGGTGCCCCGACAGCCGGAGCACTACTCGATGAACGATCACGATATATCTTTTGTTCCTGACTGACCAGGCTGTGGACGGAACCTCGCGTCCTGGGTGCAGTAATCACGCACGACCATCACGCACGACCACGCGCAGCGGGCGGTCGGTGAGCACGGCGACGGCCGCGCGGTGGCCGGGCCCGGCGTCGACGTCGGCCAGCGCGATCGTCGACGGCCCCACCCCGGCGGGGCGGTGCGTCCCGGTCCAGTCGAGCACCGCCGGCGCGGCCGCGGGCTCGCTCACCGCGACGTCGACCATGGGCACGGTCAGGCCCTGCCGGGTCGCCTTGAGCACGGCCTCCTTGCGCGACCAGCGGGTGATGAGGTCGGCGTGCGGGTCCGCCGCAGCCCGGTGCCCGGCCAGCTCGCCCGCGGTGAGCACCGTGGGCGCGACCGAGAGCGTGCCCTCCCGCGCGCCCACCTCCTCCACGTCCACCCCCACCGACGGCGCGGTCCCCGCGGCGACGACGACGGCGGCGACCACCACCCGCCCGCCGCTGTGCGACGAGCTGACCGAGACGCGGGCGGCGTCGGGCCCGGTGACCGCCAGCGGGCCGTGCACGGTCGACCCGCACCCGGGGCAGCGCCGGTCGAGCTCGACGGCCCCGACGCCGAGCTCGCGGGCCACGACGCGGCGCAGCAGGGCCTGTGCGGTGAGGAAGCGGGCGCGGTCTGCGGGGCGGCGGAACCGGGCGGCCCGCTGCGCCTCGGCCGCGGGCAGCAGGGCCAGCACGGCCTCGTCGGCCGGGTCCGGCTCGGCCACGTCGACGGTGACCGTGACGGGGGCGGGCACGGCGAGCGGCTCGGTCACAGCCGCAGCTCGTAGCAGCGGGAGAACGTGATGGCCTCGTACGGCGGGTAGATCGGGATCGGGGTCCAGCCGCGCCGGCGGTAGAGCCGCTCGGCCGGCTCCTGGCGGTCCCCGGTCTGCAGCACCACCCGCGCCGCGCCGCCGCGCCGGGCCGCGTCCTCGCACGCCGCCACCAGCAGGTCGGCCACCCCGCGCCCGCGCGCGGCCGCGGTGGTGAACACCCGCTTGACCTCCGGTGACCCGTCGGGCAGCCGCCGCAGCGCCGCGTGCCCCACGGCCTCGCCGTCGAGCTCGGCGAGCAGCGTCAGCACCACCGTCGCCGGCTCGACGTGCAGCGCGTCCCGGATGGCCTCGGACATGCCGGCCGCCCGGTCGGCGTACACCGCGCCCATCTCGACGTCCATCGCGTCGCGCAGCGCCCGCGCGGCGGGGTCGTCGAAGGCCACCTCGCGCAGCACGACGCCGGTCTCGGGGGCGGGGGCGCGGGTCACGCCGCCCACCGTAGTGACGCCTAGCATCGGGGCCGTGGCCGAGGACCTGGCGAGCATGGCGGCGGCGGAGTACGTGCTGCTGACGACGTTCCGGCGCAGCGGCGCGGCCGTGCCCACCCCGGTGTGGGCGGCCCGCGACGGCGACGAGCTGCTGGTCTGGACCGTCGCCGACTCCGGCAAGGTCAAGCGGGTCCGCCGCTCCGGCGAGGTCACCCTGGCCCGGTGCAGCGTGCGCGGCACCCCCGAGGGCCCGGAGGTCCGCGGCACCGCGCGGGTGCTCGACGCCGACGGCACCGAGCGGGCCCGTCGCGCGATCCGGGCCAAGTACGGGCTGCGCGGGTTCCTGGTCATGACGGCGTCGCGGCTGCGGCGCGGCAGCGCGGGCACCGTGGGCCTCGCGATCAGCCTGTGACGGCCGAGCAGGTCCGCGCCTGGGTCCGGGCCCACCCCGGGACCACGCGGGCCGCCGCCGCGCAGGCCCTCGGCGTCGCCCCCGAGGACGTCACCGCCGCGCTGGGCGACGACGCGGGCCGGCTGCTCACCGACGTGCGCGCCCGGGCCGCCGACTTCACCGACGCCGACGTGCACGCCGCGCTGCGCCGGGCCGCGGCCGCCCTGGGGGAGCCGCTCTCGGTGGCCCGCTACGACGCCGCCGCCGACGTCCACGGTGGACCGTCGAGCGCCCGGGTGGTGCAGCGCGCCGGGTCCTGGAACGCCGCCTGCGCGGCCGCCGGGCTCGCCGTCCGGGAGGGCCGCGCCCGCGGGTCGGGCGGCTTCACCCGGGAGACGGTGCTCGCCGCGGTGGTCCGCTACCTCGACGACCCCGCCGCCACCGGGTCCTACGTGGACTACCAGGCGTGGGCGCGGCGCACCCCGGGCGCCCCGAGCGGGCAGACGCTGCGCAACCAGGTGGGCACCTGGTCGCAGGCCAAGGCCGCGGCGCTCGCCGCCGGCCACGACGAGAGCTGAGGAGCACGCGATGAGGGTCACCCTGCTGGGCACCGGAGTGATGGGCACCGGGATGGTGAACTCGCTGCTGCGCGCCGGGCACGACGTCACCGCCTGGAACCGCACCGCGGACAAGGCGGCGCCGCTCGCCGACGACGGCGCACGGGTCGCGGCCGACCTGGCGACGGCCCTGGACGGCGCCGAGGTCGTCGTCACCATGCTGTTCGACGCGGCCACCGTGGCCGACACCCTGGCCGGTCCGCTCGGCGACGGCGCCTGGCCCGCGGGGGCGGTGTGGCTGCAGACCACCACCGCCGGCCTCGAGGGCACCGCCCGGCTGGCCGCGCTCGCCGCCGAGCACGACGTGGCCTTCGTCGACGCGCCCGTCCTGGGCACGGCCGGGCCCGCCGAGCAGGGCGCGTTGCAGGTGTTCTGCTCCGGTGACCCCGACCTCGAGGCCCGGGTGGCCCCGGTGTGCGACGCGATCGGCCAGCGCACCGTGTGGCTCGGTCCCGACGCGGGCACGGCCAGCGGGTTCAAGCTCGTGTGCAACGCCTGGATCGCCAGCATCACCGCCGCCACCGGGCAGTCCGTGGCCTTGGCCCGGGCGCTCGACCTCGACCCGGCCCAGTTCCTCGACGCCATCTCCCGCGGCCCGCAGAACAGCGAGTACGCCCAGCTCAAGGGCCGGGCCATGGCTGCGGCGGCCGCGGGGGACGGCTACGGCGACGTCGCGTTCAGCGTCGACGGGGCGCTCAAGGACGCCCGCCTCATCCACGACGCGCTGGCCGCGCACGCGCTGCAGGGCGGGGTCATGGCCGGGGTGGTCGAGGCGCTGGCCGCGGCGTCCGACGCGGGCCGCGGCGGGGACGACATGGCCGCCGTCGTCGAGGGCTTCCGTGTGTGACAACTGGACCCAGGACGCGAGGTTCCGTTCACAGCCTCACATCCGGGCGTGGCGCGCCCTGACCGCGCAGTACAGCCCGTAGGCGACGAAGCCGACGCCGACCACGGCCAGCAGCACGGTCCCGCCGGGGGCCCGGTCGAGCACCGCGACCGCCCCGGCGGTGCCGCTGGCCTCCGTCGGGTCCGCCTGCACGGCCGCGACCACGACGAGCACCCCGACGATCCCGTACGCCACCCCCTTGGCGAGGTAGCCGACCGTGGCGACGACGACCGTCACCCGACCGAGGTCGCCGGTGGTGCCCCCGGCGAGGTCGCGCAGGAAGCGGCGGCGCACGCCCTTGTCCACCAGGTAGACCGCGACCCCGAGCACGCCGAGGCCGACCGCGCCGACGAGCAGCCGCCCGCCGGGCTGGGCCAGGGCGACGGTGGTCAGGTCGACGGTCTGCTGCGAGCCGTCGCCCCGGCCGCGCACCGCGACCGACGCGGTGACCACGGACAGCGCCAGGTAGACCGCGCCCTTCGCGGCGGTGCGGGTGCCGCGCAGCACCCGTCGCCAGCCCTGCAGGTCGCGGGTGCCCCACACGGATTCCGTCAGCCGCTCCAGGCCCAGGGCCAGCAGACCGACGACGCCGACGACGAGCGCGACCCGGCCGAACGGTGCGCCGGCCACCTGCTCCAGGGCCGAGGACTGCTCGGCCTCGTCGGCGCGCGCACCGAGCGCCACCCGCACCACGATGACGCCGAGCAGCACGTTGACCAGACCGCGGACCGCGTACCCGACACGGGCCACGGTCTCGAAGGCGTCGGTCTCGGTGAGGGCGTGGGCCCGCTCCCCCAGGTCCCGGCCCTCGCTCACCCCCGCAGCATGCCGTGCGCCGCGGTCAGGGCGCGGTGCGGGCGTCAGCGGCCGCAGAGTCCGCAGCGACCGCAGTGACGTCCGCGACCGCCCGGGCCACCTCGACCGGGGCCCGGCGCGGCACGTGGTGCCCGGACCCGGGGGTGGCCCGCAGCCGTGACCCGGCGATGCCCTCGTGCAGCGCGCGGGCCGCGGCGTGCGGGACGACCTGGTCGTCGGGGTCCCCGAGGACGAGCGTGGGCGCGCGGACGTCGGCGAGGCGGGCGCCGAGGGTGGCCTCGGCGGCGACGAGCTCGCGCTGCTCGGTGAGGAAGCTGCGCCACACCGCGCCGTGGGCGTGCCCGGCCTCGGCCCACGTCTGCGAGTAGACGTCCTCGTGCGCCTCCAGCGGACGCCCCAGGCTCTGCACGCGCCGGCGCACCACCCGGCGGGCCAGCCAGGGCGTCAGCCGCCACGCGACGACGGCGGCGACCTCGCCGGTGACGGGCCCGGCGAGCACCCGGTCGCTCAGCGCCACGCAGCCCGGCCCCACGGAGGCGAGCAGCACCAGTCCCTGCACCCGCTCCGGGGCCAGGGCCGCGGCGGTGACGGCGACCCCGCCGCCCCAGGAGTGCCCGACGAGGACGGCCCGCTCGATGCCGGCCGCGTCGAGCTGCGCCAGCGCCCAGCGCGCGTTGGCCTCGTACCCCGCGGCGGGCAGCGGGTTGTCGCCGTAGCCCGGGCGGTCGGGGGCCAGCACCCGGGTGCCGGCGGGCAGGGCGTCGACGACCTCGGCGAAGTCGGCACCGGAGCCGGGCTGGCCGTGCAGCAGCAGGACGGGGGAGGCGCTCACGGGGCCCACGGTAGGGACGGTTCCTGGCCGTGGCCTGTGAGCCGGCCGGGGAGCCTGCCCGGCGGGCTGGTCGAGCGCCGGTGTGTGGCGCCGAGGACCGCCTCAGGCCCGCGACACACCGGCGCTCGGCAGCACGACGGCCGGCGCCTACCCGGAGTTGCGCAGCGCCGTGGCCAGGCCGTTGATCGACAGGTGGATGCCGTGCTTGACCTTCTCCGACTGGTCCCCGGAGCGCCACCGCCGCAACAGCTCCACCTGCAGGTGGTTCAGCGGCTCGAGGTAGGGGAACCGGTTGTGGATGGAGCGGCGCAGCGCCGGGTTGTCCGCCAGCAGGTGCTCGTCGCCGGTGATGGCCAGGTACATCCGCAGGGTCCGCTCGTGCTCGGCGGTGATCGCCCCGAACACCCGCTCGCGGAGCGCCGGGTCCTCGACCAGCCCGGCGTACTCCGCGGCGATGCCCAGGTCGGTCTTGGCCATGACCATGCCCATGTTGGACAGCACCGTGCGCAGGAACCCCCAGCGGCCGTGCAGGTCCCGCAGCTGCGCCAGCCGCGCGTCGGCGGCGTCCGGGCCCTCGGCGTCGACCCAGTCCTGCAGCGCGGTGCCGGTGCCGTACCAGCCGGGCAGCATGATCCGCGCCTGCGACCAGGAGAACACCCACGGGATGGCGCGCAGGTCCTCGATGCGGTCGCCCTTCTTGCGCGACGGCGGCCGGCTGCCGATGTTGAGCTCGCCCAGCTCCGTCAGCGGGGTGGCGGCCTTGAAGAACTCGACGAACCCGTCCGTCTCGTGCACCAGCCCCCGGTAAGCCAGCCGGGCCCGCTCGGCCAGGTCGTCGAGCACCCGGTAGGCGTCCTCCGCGGTGTCGCCGAGGCCCTCGACGTCGAGCAGCGAGGACTCCAGCGTCGCGGCGACCAGCGCCTCGAGGTTGCGCCGGGCCAGGCCGGGCTCGGCGAACTTGGCCGCGATGACCTCGCCCTGCTCTGTGATGCGCAGCGACCCCGCCACCGCCCCGGGCGGCTGGGCGAGGATGGCCTCGTAGCTGGGCCCGCCGCCGCGCCCCACCGCGCCGCCGCGGCCGTGGAAGAGCCGCAGCCGGACCCCGTGCTCGCGCGCCACCTCCACCAGCTCCAGCTCGGCCCGGTACAGCGCCCACGTCGAGGCCAGGTAGCCGCCGTCCTTGTTGGAGTCGCTGTAGCCGAGCATCACCTCCTGGCGGTCCGCGCCGGAGCCGACGAGCGCGCGGTAGAGCGGCAGCTCGAGCGCGGCGCGCAGGGTGGGGGCGGCCGAGCGCAGGTCCTCGATCGTCTCGAACAGCGGGGAGATGGCCACCGAGCACGTCGGCGGGGCGTCGCCGAGGCCCGGCACCAGCAGGCCGACCTCCTTGAGCAGCACCGCCACCTCCAGCAGGTCGGAGACCGACGAGCACATGGAGATCACGTAGGTGGGCACGGCCAGCGGGCCGAGCACCCGGACGGCGCGCGCCGCGGCCCGGACGATGGCCAGCTCGCTGGTGGCGAGGTCGCTGAGCTCGGCGTCCTCCCGCACCAGGGGTCGGCGCAGCGTCAGCTCCTCGGCCAGCAGCGCCACCCGGGCGTCCTCGTCGAGCCCGGCGTAGTCCGCGCACACCCCCGCCCACGCCAGCAGCTCACCGACGACCTCCTCGTGCACCTCCGCGCCCTGGCGCAGGTCGAGGCTGGAGAGGTGGAAGCCGAACACCTCCACCGCGCAGCGCAGCCGGGTGAGCCGGTCGTCGGCCAGCGGTCCCGCCCCGTGGCTGCGCAGCGAGGTGGCGATGACGTCGAGGTCGGCGATGAGGTCCCCGGGTGTGGCGTAGGGCGCGGAGACGGTCTCCCGGCTGGGGTCGGTCTCGGGCTCCTGCCCGGCGGCGACGGCCGCGGTCGCGCGCAGCCGGGCGCCCATCCCCTTGAGCGCGCGGCGGTAGGGCTCGTCGACGCGGAAGGGGGAGTCGTCCCCGGACACCTCGGCCAGGGCGACGAGCTCGGGGGTGGGGGTGACCAGGCGGTCGGAGATGGAGAGCTCCGCGCCGAGGGCCTCGAGCTCGCCGAGGTGGTGCTCCAGCGCGGTGGCCGCGGCGCGGCGGGTCGCGTGGGTGACGGCGTCGGCGGTGACGTTGGGGTTGCCGTCCCGGTCCCCGCCGATCCACGAGCCGGGCCGCAGCATCGGCTGCGGGAGCAGGTCGGCGTCGGGCCAGCGCTGCGCCAGCTGGGCGCGCAGGTCGGCGTTGATGGCCGGGACGACCTCGAACAGCGACAGGCCGTAGTAGCGCAGGCCCTCCTCGATCTCGTCGGTCAGCCGCAGCCGGGACAGCCGCAGCAGCGCGGTCTGCCAGAGGGTGAGCACGCTGCGCCACAGGTCGGCGTCCCACCGGTCCTGGTCGTCGGGCTCGACCAGGCCCGCGTCGCGGCGGCGGATGAGCTCGGTGACGTGGCGCTGCACCCCGAACACGGTGCGGCGGCGCACCTCAGTGGGGTGGGCGGTGATGACGGGGGCGGCCAGCGCGCCGGCGAGCTCGCGGACCACGGTGGCCTCGTCGACCCCGGCGGCGTCGATGGCGGCGAAGGCCGCGGCCAGGGTGCCCTGCTGCGGCGGCGAGCCCGCCCGGCGGTGGTGGGTGCGGCGGCGCTCGTGGTGCAGGTCCTCGGCCAGGTTGGCCAGCAGCGAGAAGTGGCTGAACGCGCGGATCACGTGCACCGCGTCGGGCGCGCTGAGCTCGGCCAGCGTGGCGGCCAGGCCCTCGCGCTGGGCCTCGCTGCGACGGACCTTGAAGGCCTCGACGCGGGTGGTCTCGACGAGGTCGAAGACCTCCTCGCCCGCCTGCTCGCGGACCACGCGGCCGAGGACCTCGCCGAGCAGGCGCATGTCGTCGCGCAGCGGGACGTCGGTGTCCGGGGAGTCGGAGTCCTGGCGCAGCGGGAGGCTGTTCGGGGCTGACATGGGCCCCAGTCTCGCGGGACCGTGTGACGAGCAGGTGACGCAAGATCGGAACCCGGGTTCAGGGGTTCCTCGCAAGCTCGGAATCGTGGTTCACTGCTTGGCGTGGCCTACCGACGCACCCCCGCGGTGCAGGCGCGGCTCGACGCCACCCGGGCCGAGCTGCTGTCCGCCGCCCACGCGCTGGTGGCCGAGCACGGCTACGCCGGGTGCACGGTGACCGCGCTGGCCGCCCGCGCCGGGGTGGGCACGGGCACCGTCTACCGCTTCTGGCCCGGCAAGGGGGAGCTCTTCGCCGAGGTGTTCCGGGTGGCGTGTGCGCGCGAGGTCCGGGCGTTCACCGACGCCGCGGAGGTCGACGGCTGCGTGTGCACCCGGCTGACCGCGGCGGTGGGGACCTTCGCCCGACGCGCCCTGGCCGCCCCCCGGCTGGCCCACGCCCTGCTCGTCGAGCCCGTGGACCCGCTCGTCGACGTCGAGCGCCTCGCGTTCCGCGCCGCCTACCGGGACCTGCTCACCACCCTGCTCGACGCGGGCGTCGCCGCGGGGCAGGTGCCCGCGCAGGACACGGCGACCACGGCGGCAGGCGTGATCGGCGCGATCGCCGAGGCGCTGGTGGCCCCGCTCGCCGCCGGGCACGCCGGGCCCGGCGCCACCCCCGGCACCGTCGACTCGCTCACCCTGTTCACCACCCGCGCCATCGGAGGCCGCCACGATGATCACCCACGAGGTCACCAACCAGGTGCCGCCGCTGCTGGGGCACGACGAGGCTGAGCACCCCGCGCTGCTCGAGGCGCTGCACCGCGCCGGGGCCGGCTGGGCCGCCGACGAGGTGCACGAGCTCGGTCGGCTCGCCGGCAGCGAGGAGGCGCGCGGCTGGGGCGACCTCGCCGAGGCGCACCCCCCGGTGCTGGCGACCCACGACCGCTACGGCCACCGCGTCGACCGGGTGGAGTACGACCCGGCCTACCACCGGCTCATGGCCACCGCCGTCGGCCACGGCCTGCACGGCGCCCCGTGGGCCGACGAGCGCCCGGCCGCCCACGCCGCGCGGGCGGCGAAGTTCCTCGTGTGGGGCTCCGTCGACGCCGGGCACTCCTGCCCCATCTCGATGACCTACGCCGTGGTGCCGGCGCTGCGCGCGGACCCCGGGCTGGCCGCGGCCTACGAGCCGCTGCTGACCTCGCGGCGCTACGACCCGAGCAGCGCTGCGCCGCTGGCGAAGTCGGGGCTGACCGCGGGCATGTCGATGACGGAGAAGCAGGGCGGCTCCGACGTCCGCGCCGGCACCACCCGGGCCGTGCCGCAGGCCGACGGGTCGTGGCGGCTCACCGGGCACAAGTGGTTCACCTCCGCGCCGATGTCGGACCTGTTCCTCGTCCTCGCCCAGGCCCCGGGCGGTCTGTCGTGCTTCCTGCTGCCCCGGGTGCTGCCCGACGGCACCCGCAACCCGATGCTGCTGCAGCGGCTGAAGGACAAGCTGGGCAACCACTCCAACGCCTCGTCGGAGGTGGAGTACGACGAGGCCGTCGCGCACCTGGTCGGCGAGGAGGGCCGCGGGGTGCGCACCATCATCGAGATGGTCAACCAGACCCGGCTCGACTGCGTGCTCGGCTCGGCCACGGGCATGCGGGTGGGCGCGCAGCAGGCCGTCCACCACGCCACCCACCGCGCCGCGTTCGGCCGCCAGCTCGTCGACCAGCCGCTCATGGCCAACGTGCTCGCCGACCTCGCGGTGGAGTCCGAGGCGGCCACGACGGTGGGGATGTGGCTGGCCGGGCTGACCGACGCGGCGCTGGTGGGCGACGACCGGGCTGCGGTGCTGCGCCGGATCGCGTTGGCCGTGAGCAAGTACCACGTGTGCAAGCGGGGCCCCGGGCACGCGGCGGAGGCGCTGGAGTGCCTGGGCGGCAACGGCTACGTCGAGGCGTCGGGCATGCCGAAGCTGTACCGGGAGGCGCCGCTGCTCAGCGTGTGGGAGGGCTCGGGCAACGTGGCCGCGCTCGACGCGCTGCGGGCCATGGCGCGCTCCCCGGAGACGGTGGCGGTGCTGCTCGACGAGCTGGACTCCGCGGCGGGCGGGGACGCGCGGCTCGACGAGGGGGTGGCCCGGCTCAAGACCGAGCTGGCCGACCTCGACGGGCTCGAGCACCGGGCCCGGCGGGTGGTGGGGCTCATGGCGACCGCGCTGCAGGGGATGCTGCTGGTGCGGCACGGCCACCCGGCGGTCGCGGACGCGTTCTGCGCCAGCCGGCTCACCGGGGACCACTCCGGGGTCTACGGCACCCTGCCCCGTGGGGTCGACACCACGTCGATCATCGCCCGCCACACCCCGAAGGTCGGCTGAGGTGACCGTCCACGTGGAGCGCCGCGGGCCGGTGACGGTCGTGACGATCGACCGTCCCGAGGTGCGCAACGCGGTCGACACCCCGCACGCCGAGGCGCTGCACGACGCGTTCCTGGCCTTCGACGCCGACGCGGGCGCACACGTCGCGGTGCTGACCGGGGCAGGCGGGACCTTCTGCGCCGGGGCCGATCTCGGCGCAGTGGCCGAGGGCCGGATGACGGCGCGGGCACCGCAGGAGCCCGGGCCTGCGCCCATGGGTCCCACCCGGCTCGCGCTGGGCAAGCCCGTCGTCGCCGCGGTCGAGGGGCACGCCGTGGCCGGCGGGCTCGAGCTGGCGCTGTGGTGCGACCTGCGGGTGGCCGACCCGGACGCCGTGTTCGGCGTGTTCTGCCGCCGCTGGGGCGTGCCGCTGATCGACGGCGGCACGGTGCGGCTGCCGCGGCTCGTCGGGCAGTCCCACGCGCTCGACCTGGTGCTCACCGGCCGGGCGGTCGGCGCGGACGAGGCGCACCGGATGGGGTTGGCGAACCGGGTCAGCGCCCCGGGGCAGGCCTTGGCCGAGGCGGTGGCGCTGGCCGAGCAGCTCGCCGCGCTGCCCCAGACGTGCCTGCGCGAGGACCGGGCGTCGGTGCTCGAGCAGGGCGCGCTGGACGTCGCGGGCGCGATCGAGAACGAGTGGGAGCACGGGCAGCGCTCGCTCGCCGCCGACACCCTGGCCGGGGCCGCGTCGTTCGTCGGCGGACGGGGCCGCCACGGGGCCGCACGGTAGGCCCGCTCGCTGCGTTCAGCGGGCTGGATGCACCCCAGCGGGCTCCGCAGCGACGTCGAGCCCGCGCGATGCGGTGGCAGTGGTGGCGGCGGGGCGGGAGCGTCGGGTCAGGGTGAGCCGGAAGCCCTCCGGCTTGAGGGTCAGCAGCTCCTGCACCCGCAGCGTGTAGCCCGGCTCGGGCGTCAGGTCGTAGCGGTGCAGGATCGTCGCCAGCACCAGCACCGACTCGTGCAGCGCGAACTGCCGTCCGATGCACGCCCGCTCCCCGGTGCCGAACGGCTTGTAGACGTGCGCGGGCCGGGCCTTCACCGCGGCGGGCAGGAACCGGTCGGGGTCGAACGTCTCCGGGTCGGGGCCCCACGACGGGTCGCGGTGCAGCAGCGGGATCAGCACGCTGGCCCAGTCCCCGCGCTCGAAGTGCAGCTCCCCGACGTCGGTGGCCTCCTTGGCCTGCCGGAAGAACGCCGGGGCGGTGGGCCATAGCCGCAGCGCCTCGTCGAGCACCCGGCGCACCAGCCGCAGCTTGGCCACCTGCGCGAACCCCGGCGTGCACTCCCCGGGCCACGTCGCGTCCACCTCGGCCTGCGCCGCGCGGAGCACCTCGGGGTGGCGGGCCAGGTAGTAGAGCGCGAAGGACAGCCCGCCCGAGGTGGTCTCGTGCCCCGCGACGAGGAACGTGATGACCTGGTTGCGCACGTTGACCGGGTCGAGCAGCTCGCCGGTGCGCGGGTCGGGGGAGTTCAGCATCCGGCCCAGCAGGTCGTCGGTGTGGGTGGCCCCGTCGCGGCGCCGCGCGTCGACCACCTCGTCGACGACGCCGTTCATCAGCGCGATGTCGGCCCGGTTGCGGGCCTCGGCGCGGCGGGCGAGCCAGCGGGCGCCGGGCAGCTGGTGCGACGTGCGCTGGGCGTGGCCGAGGGTGCGCACCATGGCGGCGACGAAGGGGTGCGGGTCCTCCCGGTGGAACGACCCGAAGTCGTAGCCGAACCCGGTGCGGCCGATGGTCTCCAGCGTCAGCCGGGTGGTGTCGGCGGTGACGTCGACCGGGCGGCCCGCGGCCTCGGCGGCGTCCCACCGGTCGGTCAGCTCGCGGGCCGCGTCGACCATCGTCGCGTGGTAGCGCTGCATGGCGGGCTTGGTGAAGGCGGGGGCCAGCACCTCGTGCGCGGCGCGCCACGCCGGCTCGCGGGTGTGGGCGGTGAACAGGCCGTCGCCGACGACGGGGCGCAGACCGCGCAGCCCGAGGGCGACGACCTTGCCGAAGCGTCGCTCGTCGCACAGCTCGGCCACGAGGTCGGCGCGGCAGACGAAGACGATCTCCTGGCCGATGATGCGGCGGACGAAGACGGGGCCGAGCCGGGAGCCCCAGTACATCGAGCCCTGCACGGGGGTCGAGGCGCGGGCGCCGAGGACGTCGCCCAGCAGCGGCAGCCGGTGCGGCGGGTGGGGCAGGGTGCTGGTGTCCACCGGCAGGCTCCTCGTTGAACGCGCGTCCACTAGTAGGGACGATCGTGCTGCCCTGCTGAACGCGTGTCAAGCACGGTGGTGGGGCCGTACGCTCGGCGGGCCATGACCCGCACCGGACGCACCCGCCTGACCCCCGAGGCCCGGCGTGCCCAGCTGCTGACCCTGGGCGCCGAGCTGTTCAGCCGTACCCCGTTCAGCCAGGTGCGCATCGAGGAGATCGCCGAGCGCGCCGGGGTCTCGCGCGGGCTGCTCTACCGGTACTTCCCCACCAAGCGGGACTTCGTCGTCGCCATGATCGCCGCCGAGGCCGACGCGCTGCGCGAGCTGCTCGTCGTCGACCCCACGCTGCCCGTGGCCGAGCAGCTGCGCAGCGGCCTGGACGGCTACCTCGACTACGTGGAGGGCCACGCCGACGGCTACCGCGCGGTCTACGGGGCCTCGCTGGCCGCCGACCTCGACGTCCGCCGCATCGTCGCCGCGAACAACCGGCTGCACGAGGACACCATCCTGGGCAGCCTGCGCGCGGCCGGGATGCTGCCTGACGGGGAGAGCGAGGTGGTCCGCGTCGCCGTGCGCGGGTGGCTGGCGTTCGTCGTCACCGTCAGCCTCGACTGGCTGGAGCGCCGCACCCTGACCCGCGACGAGGTCCGCGAGCTCTGCGCCCGCAGCCTGCTCGCCGCGGTGGAGTCCCTGCTGCCGGCGTAGGACCTCACGGGGCTGCCCGGCCCGCGCCCAGGGCGGCGGAGAGCCGGGCCGCGACCCGTGCGGTGAAGGCGCCCGCCACGTCGAGGTGCTCACCGAGGCGCGGCTTCGGCGCGGCGACGTTGAGCGCGGCCACCACGCGGCCCCGGAAGTCGCGCACCGGGGCGGAGACACCGACCAGGCCGGGCTCGAACTCCTCGTCCACCGCGGCGAACCCGCGGGCGCGCACTGCGGTGACCTGCTCGGTGAGCCGGGCCAGGGTCACCGGCCGCGCCCCGGGGCGGGCGGGCAGCACCGACGGACCCGCGACGACGGGGGTGGGAGCGGGGTGGCGCTCCCACCACGCGGCGAGCTCGGTCCCGCCCAGGTCGGCGAGCAGGGCGTGCCCCGCGGAGGTGGCCCGGGCGTCGACGCTGGTGCCCTCCCAGCCGCGGCCGCGGAAGGCGTGCGCGGGCAGCTCGCTGCGCACCGTGAGCACCGCGCCCGAGCGCAGCACGCACAGGTGGGTGGTCTCGTGCAGGCCGTCGACGACCTCGCGCAGGAACGGGGCCGCCACCCGCTCGAGCTGGGTCTCCACCGACCGCGAGGCGATCGCCCACAGCCGCGAGCCGACGCGGTAGGTGAGCGTGTCGGGGTCGCGGTCGACGAGCCCGGCCTCGGCCAGCGCCGCGAGCGCCCGGGAGACCTGGGCCTTGTCGCGGCCGGCGCGCTCCGCCACGGCGGTCACCCCCAGGCCGTCGGGCGGGGCGTCGGCGAGCACGTCGAGCAGGTCGGCGTCGCGCCGCAGCCCCGAGCCGTAGCTCCGTCCGCTCGGCACCGCACCCCTCCCCTCGTCACCACGTCCCGCGGGCGCGATGCACCCCCGGCGGGCCCACGACGGCATCGAGCCGGCGGGATGCGGTTGATCCTCGTGCAACCAGCGTTGCACACCCGGGTCGTCGCTGTCAGCGTGGACGCGGTCACCGATCCCCTGCGTCTGGACCACCCGTGAAGATCACCGACATCCGGCTGCTGCGCCTGCGCGTGCCGCTGGAGGACCCGCCCTTCCTCGCGGCGTGGGACCCCGTGCCCCGCCGCCACGCCGACGCCACCGTGGTCCTCGTCGAGACCGACGAGGGGGTGACGGGCATCGGCTCCGGCGACACCATGGCCGGCTTCGAGGCGCACGCCCACCTCTTCGTCGGCGAGGACCCGCTGGCGATCGGCCGCCACGTCCGCACGCTGGAGTCGATCCACACCCACGGCGGCCGGTACTGGCCGCTGGAGGTGGCCTTGTGGGACCTGCTCGGCAAGGTCGCGGGGCTGCCCGTCGCCACCCTGCTCGGCGGGGCGGCCGACCGGGTCCCGGCCTACGCCTCGACCGGCGAGTTCAAGGGGCCGCAGGAACGGGCGGAGTCCGCGATAGTCCTGCGCGAGCAGGGGTTCCGCGCGCTCAAGCTGCGCGTCGACCCGCACCGGGCCGCGGAGGGGCTCGCCGTCGTCACCGCCACCCGCGACGCGGTCGGGGACACCATGGAGATCATGGTCGACCTCAACTCGTCGTGGCGGATGGCCGGCGACCTGCGCGAAGCCCCCGACTACCCCGCGGTCCGCCGCCTGGTCACCGCGCTGGCCGAGCTGGACGTGTGCTGGGTCGAGGAGCCGCTGCCCTACGCCGACGCGGACGGCTTCCGCCGGCTCCGCGCCGAGACCGGGGTCCGCGTCGCCGCCGGGGAGATGCAGGACTCGCTGACCGAGGTGGGCCGCTGGCTCGACGACGACGTGCTCGACGTCTACCAGATGGACGTCGTCCTGGCCCTGGGCATGTCGCGGGCCCGCACGGTCGCCGAGCGGGCCCTGCTGGCCGGTCGCCGCTTCACCCCGCACAGCTGGACCAACGGCATCGGGGTGCTGGCCAACCTGGCCGTCTGCGCCGGCGTCGGCGGCGGGCCCTACTTCGAGTACCCCCACGACCCACCCGGGTGGACCCCGGAGCGGAGGGACGCCATGCTCACCAGGCCCCTCGGGATCGACGGCGACGGGTGCGTGCGCGTGCCCGACGCCCCCGGTCTCGGCATCGAGCTCGACGACGACGCGGTCGCGGCGATGGCGGTGGACGCGTGACCGCCACGCTGGCGCCCACCGACTGGCACGCCCGGGCCGCGTCGCACACGCTGCGGCGCAGCCTGTTCGTCGACGGGGCCTTCGTCCCCGCGGCCGACGGGGCCACCTTCGCCAGCACGTCGCCGATCGACGGCCGGCACGTGGCCGACGTCGCCGCGGGGGACACCGTCGACGTCGACCGCGCCGTCGCCGCCGCCACCCGGGCCTTCCCCGCCTGGGCCGCGGTCGACCCGGCCGTCCGCAAGGCCCTGCTGCTGCGCTTCGCCGACGAGGTCGACCTGCGCGCCGACGACGTCGCGCTGGCCGAGACCCTCGACACCGGCAAGCCGGTCGCCGAGGCGCTGCGGGTGGACGCGGCCGCGGTGTCGGCGACCCTGCGCTGGTACGCCGAGGCCGTCGACAAGACCTACGACGAGGTCGCCCCCACCCCGGCGGGCCGGCTCGGCCTCGTCACCCGCGAGCCCCTCGGCGTCGTCGGCGCAGTGGTGCCGTGGAACTACCCGTCGATGATCGCGGCCTGGAAGATCGCACCCGCGCTGGCCGCGGGGAACACGGTGGTGCTCAAGCCCGCCGAGCAGTCCCCGCTCTCCGCCCTGGTCCTCGCCGAGGCCGCGGCCGCGGCCGGGATCCCCGACGGCGTGCTCAACGTCGTCACCGGGCACGGGGAGACCGCGGGGCGCGCCCTGGGCCTGCACCCCGGCGTCGCCAAGATCGCCTTCACCGGCTCGGTGGCGGTGTCCCGGCTGTTCCAGCGCTACGCCGGGGAGTCCAACGGCAAGCAGGTCGCCGTCGAGTCCGGCGGCAAGTCCCCCCAGCTCGTCCTCGCCGACGCGGTCGGCGGTGACACCGACCTGGACGCGGTGGCCTCGGCCGTGGCGTGGGGGATCTTCTACAACGCCGGGCAGACCTGCAACGCCGGCTCCCGGCTCGTCGTGCACGCCTCGCTGGCCGACGAGCTCGTCGACCGGGTGTGCGCGCTGACCCGCGAGACGTTCGTCCCCGGCGACCCGCTCGACCCGACGACCGTCCTCGGCGCGCTCGTCGACGAGACCCAGCTCGCCGCGGTGGACGGGTACGTGCAGCGAGCCGCCGGCCGGGTGGTGCTCGGCGGGCGGCGCGCGGACCCCGTCGCGGGCGGCAGCTACTACGAGCCCACGGTCGTCACCGGCGTGCACCCGGACGCCGAGCTCGCCCAGGAGGAGGTCTTCGGCCCCGTCCTGGCCGTGAGCACGTTCGACGACGAGGACGAGGGGGTGCGGATCGCCAACCACAGCCGCTTCGGCCTCGCCGCCTCGGTGTGGACGCAGCGCCTGGGCACCGCCCACCGCGTGGCGGCCCGGCTGCGGGCGGGGGTGGTGTGGGTCAACACCTTCGACGAGTCGAGCATCGTCACCCCGTTCGGCGGGTTCGGCGACACCGGGGCGGGCCGGGACAAGTCGCTGCACGCGCTCGACGCCTACTCCGCCCGCAAGACCACCTGGATCCGCTGGGGCGCACCGTGACCGCCCCGGCGGTGCCGCGCACAGCCCTGGCCGACGCCCGGTGGGACGAGCCCGCCACCGGCCGGGTCGTCGCCGGTCCGGGCACCCTGGCCCGGCTCGACGAGCTCGTCGGCGACGCCCACCGGGTCCTGCTCCTCAGCGACCCCGGGGTGCGCGCCGCGGGCATCGTCGACCGCGTCGAGGCCCTGCTCGCCACCCGGGTCGTCACCACCCACGACCGGGTGCCCGCCAACCCCAGCACCGCGGCGCTGGACGTCGCCGCCGCGGACGCCCGGGAGGCGCGGGTGGAGCTGGTCGTCGCCGTCGGGGGCGGGTCGGTGCTCGACGCGGCCAAGGCCGTGGCGCTGCTGGTCACCCGGGCCGGCTCGGCGGAGGAGCTGGCCCGGGGGACGGCGGGCCCGCCCGGGCTGCCCGTCGTCGCGGTGCCGACCACGGCAGGCACCGGCGCGGAGACCAACGGGTTCGGGGTGTGCGAGGACGCGGCGCACCGCAAGGTCTACCTCGGCGACGTGAGCACCGTGCCCGTCGCCGTGGTGCTCGACCCGGAGCTGACGCTGGGCCTGCCGCCCGGGGCCACCGCCGCCACCGGGTTCGACGCCGTCGTCCACGGGGTGGAGTCGCTGCTGTCCCGGGGCGCCACCCCGGTGTCGCGGTCGTTCGCGCGGGAGTCGTTGCGGCTCACCGTGCCCGCGCTGCGCGCCGCGGTCGCCGACGGGTCCGACCTGGACGCCCGCGCCGCGATGCTGCTGGGTGCCAACCTGGCCGGGCGCGCGCTGACCCTGAGCGGGCTCGGGCTGGTGCACGGGCTGGGGCACTCGCTCACCGCGCTGACGGGCACGCCGCACGGGGTGGCGCTGGCCGCCGTGGCCGGGCCGGCGCTGCGGCTCGGGGTGGGTGCGGACCCCACTGCCGGCGCGGACGCCGCGGCCGCGCTCGGCGCCGTCACCCCGCACCACGCCGTCGACCTCGTCGTCGCACTGGCGGCGGACGTCGGGCTGCCCCCCGGGGTGCGGGCCCGCGGCCTCGACGGGGCGGGGGTCGACCAGCTCGTCGCCCGCACCCTGGCCGACCCGGTGACCCGCAACGCCCCCCGGGTGCCCGACGCCGCGGAGCTCACCGCCCTGGTCCACGCGCTCGGCTAGGCACCGTCACGTCCAGCGGGTCGGCGTGGCGCGCTCGTGCAGCTCCACCAGCCGTCGCCAGCCCCGCCGGGCCTCGCGGCCCACGTCCAGGGCCCGCACCGTCCGCAGCGGGGGCCGGTCCGGCGCGGGCGTCGCGGCGCGACCGACGGCGACCAGGACGCCGAGCGTGCCGAGCACGACGAGCAGCAGGGACAGCACGCCCGCGCTCACCAGCCCGCCACGGCGGTGCGCAGCCCGCGCCGCGTGCGGCGGGTCCGGTTGGGACGGCACGCCGCCGGGGTGGTGGCTCGCAGCGTGGCCGCCAGGAACCGGACCCGGCCCGGGTCCACCGTGCCGGGGGCCGCCCGCCCGGCGAGGCGGTGCAGCCGCGCCCACCGCCGCTGCAGCACCACGAGCGGGTCGGCGTGGGCCGGTCCCAGCCCGGCGCCGAGCGCGGTCTCCAGCTCGACGACCGCCGCGGCCAGCGCCCACCGGGCCGCCGGCGCGTCGGGCAGGGAGGCGGTCTCCTCGGCCAGCGCGGCCAGCGCCGCGCGCGCGTCGGGTGCGACCCCCGTCCGCGCCGGGTCGGTGCCCCGAGATGTCAGCTGCGCCATGGTGTCCTCCTTCGCGACGGGCCCGCGGTCCGGGGCCCCGCCGACCACGGTCGTCCCCGTCCGTCCCCCGCACGAGTGGCACTTCTGACCCGTGTCGACAACTTCCTGCCATGATGGTGCGGTGCTGCGCAACGTGGTCGCCCTGGTCTACGACGGCGTCGGGTCCTTCGGGCTCGGGGTGGTCTCCGAGGTGTTCGGCTTCGACCGGTCCGCCGACGGGCTGCCGTCGTACGACTTCGCCGTCGTCGGCGCCGAGCCCGGCCCGGTGCGGACCGACACGGGCCTGACGATCCTCGTCGAGCACGGCCTCGAGCGGCTCGCCGCGGCCGACCTGGTCTGCGTGCTCGGCTGGGAGGACCCCGACGTCCGGCCGCCGGAGGTGGTCCTGCAGGCGTTGCGCGACACCGTCGCCCGCGGCGGGCGGGTGATGAGCCACTGCACCGGGGTGTACGTGGTGGCCGCGTCCGGCCTGGTCGACGGGCGCACCGTCGCCACCCACTGGCACTCGGCGGAGGACCTGGAGCGTCGGTACCCGGCCGTCACCGTCGACCCCGACGTGCTCTACGTCGACGACGACCCGATCTTCTCCAGCGCGGGCACCGCGGCCGGCATCGACGCCTGCCTGCACATCCTGCGCCGCGAGCACGGGGCCGCCGTGGCCAGCGCGGTGGCCCGGCGCATGGTCGTCCCGCCGCACCGCGAGGGCGGGCAGTCCCAGTTCGCCACCCACTCCGTGCCCGAGCTCGACGAGGCGTCCGGCCTGCACGCGGTGCTGGCGTGGGCGCAGGAGCACCTCGAGGTCGACCTCAGCGTCGACCAGCTCGCCGCCCGCGCCCTGATGTCGCCGCGCAGCTTCGCCCGCCACTTCCGCGCCACCACGGGGTCCACCCCGCACGCCTGGCTGCTCGGCCAGCGGGTGGCCGGCGCGCAGCTGCTGCTGGAGACGACCGACCTGGCCGTCGACGAGGTGGCGCGTCGCTCCGGCCTGGGCGCGGCGACGACGCTGCGCCACCACTTCACCCGCCGGGTGGGGACGACGCCGCAGGCGTACCGCCGCTCGTTCCGCGGCCCCGCCGCCGAGGCCGCCGCGGTCTGAGCCCCGGCCCGGGGTGCTCACCAGGACCTCGGCGCACCGGTCCCCGGCCCGGACGACCCCGGTGTCCTCGTGATCACGGGCAGCGGCGGCGCGGTCGGGTGGTGGTCGGGCGAGTCCCGGCGAATCGACCCCGGGAGCGCGACCCGGGCAATACAGTCCCGGCACCGCACCTGCGACGAGGGGGACGAACCGCCGTGAGCACACCGCCACCGGGCCAGGGCCAGCCACCAGGGGGGCAGGGCCCGTACGGCCCCCCGCCGGGACAGTCCGGGCAGCCCGGTCAGCCGGGGCAGTACGGCCCCCCGCCGGGACAGCCGGGGCAGTACGGCCCGCCGCCCGGTCAGTCGGGGCAGTACGGGCCGCCGCCAGGCCAGGGTGGCTACGGCCCGCCACCGGGTGGGGGTCAGCCCGGGCAGTACCCACCGGGCCCGGGGGGACCGGGTGCACCGGGACCGGGTGGACCCGGTCCCGGGGGTCCCGCGCCCAAGGGCCGCTCGGTGGGCAAGCGCATCGCGGTGACGCTGCTGGTGGTCCTGGTCGTCATCGGCGTGCGGGTCGGCTACACCCAGCTGCGCAACAACGACGCGGTCGCACCCGAGGCGAGCAAGGGTGAGTGCCTGCACGTCATCTCGGCCAGCGCGACCGACACCGAGACCGAGAAGGTGGACTGCAGCGACCCGACGGGCCTCTACGAGGTCGCCAGCACCTCGGACGGCACCGCGACGTGCCCCACCGAGGACTACCTGACCTACACGAAGACCGCGGGGTCGGCGAAGTCGACGCTGTGCCTCGTCGCCAACCTGGCCGAGGGCACCTGCTACGGCGGGCTGACGGGCCTGTACTCGGTCGCCGTCGAGGCCGACTGCTCGTCGCCGGACGCCGACGCGAAGGTGGGGCTGCGGGCCGACGGCCAGAACGACCCGTCGCTGTGCGACCAGTTTGGCCCCGTCCTGGGTGCGGCCATCGCCTACCCGGACCCGGCACGGACGTACTGCCTGGTCGCCCCGGACGCCTGACCTGGTGCCCGCCGCGCTGCGGGTGCCACGTCGTTGCAACTGTCTTGCACCAAGCATCGGTGCGCTCTAGCGTCAGCCCCGCCGGGACCGCTGTCCCGGCGGGGCACGACGAGAGCAGGCACCGATGACGACGACCGTCGAGCGCCCCACCCGGGTCGCCCGGGTGAGGGCCTCGCTGACCCGGGCCGAGTGGACCTCGGTGCTGGGGATGGCGGGCTTCGTCCTGCTGCTGCACGTGGTCGGCTGGGGCGTCCTGGCCGGGATCGTCGCCCCCGCCAGCTACGACGTCGGCAACGGGCAGGTCTTCGGCGTCGGCCTGGGCCTGACCGCCTACGTGCTCGGCATGCGGCACGCGTTCGACGCCGACCACATCGCCGCCATCGACAACACCACCCGCAAGCTCATGGCGGAGGAGAAGCGGCCGCTCTCGGTCGGGTTCTGGTTCTCCCTCGGCCACTCCTCGATCGTCTTCGGCCTGGTGGTGCTGCTGTCCCTGGGCGTGCGCGCCCTGGCCGGCCAGCTCGAGGACGACTCGTCCACGCTGCAGCAGACGACCGGGCTGATCGGGACCAGCGTCTCCGGGGTGTTCCTCGTCCTCATCGGGCTGCTCAACCTCGTGGTGCTCGTCGGCATCGTCAAGGTGTTCCGGAACATGCGCCGCGGCGAGTTCGACGAGGCGGCCCTGGAGCACCAGCTCGACAACCGCGGCGCGATGAACCGCATCCTCGGCCGCGTCACCCGCGCCGTGCGCAAGCCCGGCCACATGTACCCCGTCGGCCTGCTGTTCGGCCTGGGCTTCGACACCGCCACCGAGGTGGGCCTGCTCGTGCTCGCCGGGGGTGCGGCCGCGTTCGCCCTGCCCTGGTACGCGGTGCTGACCCTGCCGGTCCTCTTCGCCGCGGGCATGAGCCTGCTCGACACGATCGACGGCTGCTTCATGAACTTCGCCTACGGCTGGGCGTTCTCCAAGCCGGTGCGCAAGGTGTTCTACAACATGACGATCACCGCGCTGTCGGTCGCCGTCGCGCTCATCATCGGGGTCATCGAGCTGGTGTCGATCCTCACCGAGAAGCTGGGCATCGATTCCGGGCCGCTGGCCGTGGTCGGGTCGCTCGACCTGAACAACGTGGGCTACGCGATCGTCGGGCTGTTCGTGGTGACGTGGCTCGTGGCCGTCGGCGTGTGGAAGTACGGCCGCGTCGAGCAGCGCTGGACCGCCGGCCTCGCCACCGGGGCCCCCGAGCACTCCTGACCCGTCGCCCCGACACCGGATAGTGCGCCCGGCGCGGCCCGGGCGGCCGCCCGACACCGGATAGTGCGCCCGGTGCGGCCCGGGCGGCCGTTCGACACCGGAAAGTGCGCCCGGCGCGGCAGGGGGCGCTGGGGCAGGCCGGGGCTCAGCCGAGGCGGCGGTAGCAGTCCTGCAGGTAGGCGACCGCGGCGCTGACGGGCGCGCCGACGGGCCCGGACGGCAGGCCGTTCATCAGCGCCTGACGCAGCACCCCCGGGTCGAGCTCGTCGAGCACGGGCCGGAACCGCACCTCGGTCGGCCGCAGCGCGGCGCGGGGGGAGAAGAAGTCGTCGACCAGGTCGGCCAGGTCGGACTCCGTCTCCTCACCGGCAGCCACCCCGACGAGGGAGTCGACGTCCTGCCCGCGCAGCCGCAGCAGGGTGGCGGGGGCCGCGTCCACGCGGTCGACGAGGGTGAGCAGGACGGCGGCGGCGTGCTTGCACGGGGAGGCGAAGTCCGGGCAGGTGCAGGTGACGTCGAGCTCGCTGCGGTGGGTGGGGAAGAGCCCGAACCGGTCGTCGACCAGCTCGTCGGGCATCACCCCGGAGAGCAGGGTCGCCCCGAGGGCCGGGTCCGCCGCGACGGCCTCGCGCAGCGCGTCGGCGTCGGGCGGGCGCAGCGGGGTGAACGACACCGTGGCCGAGTACGGCCGCGGCTCGCTGCCCGCGACCGTGCCCACCACCCGCGGGCCCGAGAGGTCGAGCCCCAGCACCTTGCCGCTGCGCGCGTAGGAACGCCCCCGCGCCAGCCGACCCTCGTCGACCAGCCCGCCGACCCGGTCGGCCAGCAGGCGCCCCCACCACGTCCGGCCCCCAGCGCGCTCAGCCACCGACGGCCTCCGACCCCAGGGTGAGCAGGGTGCGCAGCTCGTCGGTGCCCAGCTCGGTCAGCCAGCCCTCGCCGTCGCCCACGGCCAGGTCGGCCAGCTCGGACTTGCCCGCGACGAGGGCGTCGATGCGCTCCTCGACCGTGCCCACGCACACCAGCTTGCGCACCTGCACGTCGCGGCGCTGCCCGATGCGGAACGCCCGGTCGGTGGCCTGGTCCTCCACCGCCGGGTTCCACCACCGGTCGAGGTGCACCACGTGGTTGGCCGCGGTGAGGTTCAGCCCGGTGCCGCCGGCCTTGAGGGAGAGCAGCAGCAGCGGCGCCCCGGCCCCGGTCTGGAAGTCCGCCACCATCGCGTCGCGCCCGGCCTTGCTCACCCCGCCGTGCAGGAACGGGACCTCGACGCCGAACCGCTCCGCCAGCCACGGCCCCACCAGGTCGCCGAACTGCGTGAACTGGGTGAACAGCAGGGCGCGCTCGTCGTCGCCGAGGACGGCCTCGACCACGTCCTCGACCAGCGCGAGCTTGCCGGAGCGGTGCGCGCCGCGGCGGAGCACGCCCGAGCCGTCGGCCAGGAAGTGCGCCGGGTGGTTGCAGATCTGCTTGAGACGGGTCAGCGTCTGCAGCACCAGGGCCTTGCGCTGGATGCCCTGGGACTCGGCGATGGTCCGCAGCATCTCGTCCACCGTGGCCTGGTAGAGCGAGGCCTGCTCGGGGGTCAGGTTGGCCCGCACCACCATCTCGAACTTGCTGGGCAGGTCCGGGACGATGGCCGGGTCGGTCTTGAGCCGGCGCAGCACGAACGGCTGGGTGACGGTCCGCAGGCGGGACAGGGCGCGCTCGTCGCGGTCCCGCTCGATGGGCACCGCGAACCGCGCCCGGAAGCCCTGCGCCGACCCGAGCATCCCGGGGTTGGCGAAGTCGAGCAGGCTGCGCATCTCCTCGAGCCGGTTCTCCACCGGGGTGCCGGTCAGGGCGAGGCGGTGCTCGGCGGGCAGCGCCCGCACGGCCCGGGCCTGCGCGGTGGTCGCGTTCTTCACGTGCTGCGCCTCGTCGAGTGCCACCCGCCGCCACCGGGTGCCGGCCAGCAGCGCCTTGTCCCGGCTGACCAGGGCGTAGGTGGTGAGCACCAGGTCGTGCTGCGCCGCCGCGGCGGTGAACGCCTCCCCGCGCAGCCGGCCCGGGCCGTGGTGGACGAGCACCCGCAGGTGCGGGGCGAACCGGGCGGCCTCGCGCTGCCAGTTGCCGACGACGGACATCGGGCACACCAGCAGCGTCGGGGCCGGGCCGCGCGGCAGCTCGTGGCACAGCAGGGCCAGCAGCTGCACCGTCTTGCCCAGGCCCATGTCGTCGGCCAGGACGACGCCGAGGCCGAGGTCGGACATGAACGCGAGCCAGTCGACGCCGCGCTGCTGGTACGGCCGCAGCGTGGCGTCGAGCCCGGCGGGGGCGCCGACGGTCTGCACCCGGGTGTCGCCGTCGGTGCCCAGCAGCCGCCCCAGCCAGCCTCGTGCCTCGACCTCGGCGACGGGCACCGGGGGCGGGTCGGCCCCGGTCAGGGTGCCCAGCAGTGCCCCCATGCTGGGCGCGGGCCCGTCCCCGGCCGCGTGGGCGGCGACGTAGCGGGCGGCCTTGGCCAGCACCCCGGCGTCGACCCGCACCCAGTCCCCGCGCAGCCGCACCAGCGGGGCCTTGGCCGCGACGAGCTCGCGCATCGCCGCCGGGCTCAGCGTCTCCCCGCCCAGGGTCAGCTGCCAGGAGTAGTCGACGAGCGCGTCCATGCCGAGCTGCCCCGGGGTCACCGCGGGCACGTCCGGGGTGTCCACCTGCAGCCGCAGCGCCGGGTCGGCCCGCGCCCAGGCCCGGGGCAGCAGCACGGTGAACCCGGCCTCGCGCAGCGCCAGCGCCCCGTGCTCGACGAGGTCGACCGCGTCGGCGGTGGAGAGCACCACGACGTGGTCGCGGGTGTTCGGGGTGAGCCCGCGCAGCCGCGGCCAGGCCGTCATCGCCTCGCCCAGGGCGGTCAGGGCGAGGCGGGCGTGCTCCGGGGACTCCGGCAGCGTCCGCAGCGGCACGGGCGCGGCGTCCTCGGTCCGCAGGCAGGTCTCCAGCAGCCAGCGGGGTTCGACGGCCCCGCCGTCGACGGGCTCGTCGGTGAGGTCGTCGAGGTCGGACTCGCTGGGCTCGAGCAGCCGGAACAGCACCTCGGGCCCGTCGTCGGCGCCGCTGGAGCGCCACTGGGTGAGCGCCGCGGCCAGCACCGGCAGCCCGCGGGCCCCGGCGTCGACGGGCTCGCCGGAGTCCAGCGCCCGCGTCCACGGGTGCGGGCCGGGGTCGGCCCGGGCCGGGCTCAGCGCGAGCGTCGAGGAGACCAGCGCGTCGGTCAGCTCGGTGACCAGGTCGTCGAGCACCGCGTTGGCGGCCAGCGGGGTGCCGTCGCGCAGCTCGGCGCGCAGCACCGGGGGCCAGGCCTGCAGCGCGCGCCGCCGCCAGCCGCGGGTGCCGCCGTCGTCGACGAGGGTCCAGCCGGCCCACCACTCGTCGTCGACCTCCCGCAGGGTCGGCACCACCCGGCCCGACCACACCCACCGGGCCAGCCCGGCCACCAGCTCGCCGAGGAAGCGCAGGTCGGCCCCGAGCCGCCACGGGTCGAGGGCGTGGTCGTGCTCGCCGGCCACGTCGAGCAGCAGGTCGACCGCGTCGGGCGGGGCCAGCGCGGACGCCGCGACCCGGTGGGAGCCCAGCACCGCCTCCCGGGTGTCCCCGGGCAGCAGCGGGCGGCCGCCGCGGGTGGGCAGGGCCAGCTCGACGCGGCGGCGCAGCGCCCCGGGGGCCAGCGCCTCGCGCAGCGCGCCCGACCACGCCCCGGGCGGGCCGGGCAGCAGGCCGGGGTCCTCGACGACGGTGCCGTCGTCGGCCTGGTTCCACAGCAGCAGGCCCGTCCCCGGGGACCAGAGCCCGTGCGCCACCACCACGCGACCAGCCTGGCACGGCACCCCGACGGGACTACCCGGCCCCGGCCGCGGCGTTGTCCCTGCCATGACGCGCATCGTGCAGGCAGACCGCGAGGGCGGCCCCGAGGTCCTCTCCGTGGTGGAGGTCGACACCCCCGTGCCGGGAGCGGGCGAGGTCCTCGTCGACGTCCGCGCCGCCGGGGTCAACCCCGTCGACCACAAGCTCTACGGCGGGGCCATGGGCCCGGGCGGGCAGTACCCGCAGCGGGTCGGCATGGAGCTGGCCGGGGTGGTGGCGGCCGTGGGGGAGGGCGCCCAGGGCCCGGACCGCGCCTGGGAGGTCGGGGACGAGGTCATCGGGTTCCGCGTCACCGGGGCGGCCGCCGAGCAGGTCGTCGTCCCCGCCGCCGACCTGGTGCCCAAGCCGGCCCAGATGTCCTTCGAGGCCGCGGGCGGGCTGATGCTCACCGGCACCACCGCGGTCCACGCGCTCACCGCCGTCGACGTCCAGGTGGGGGACACGGTGCTGGTGCACGGTGCCGCCGGGGGCGTCGGGCTCATGGTCGTGCAGCTGGCCAAGGCGCTGGGCGCCAACGTCATCGGCACCGCCAGCATCGGCAACCACGGCGTGCTGCAGGGCTACGGCGTGGTCCCCGTCGAGTACGGCGACGGCCTGGCCGACGCGGTCCGCGAGGTCGCCGCCGACGGGGTGGACGCCGCCATCGACTGCATCGGCACCGACGAGGCGGTCGACGTCTCGCTCGACCTCGTCGAGGACCGCTCCCGCATCGCCACCATCGCCGCCTTCGGACGGGCGCAGGACGACGGCATCAAGGCCCTCGGCGGCGGCCCCGGCGCCGACCCGGGCACCGAGCTGCGCGACAAGGCCCGCCTCGAGCTCGTCGACTACGTCGAGGAGGGGCAGCTGGAGGTCACCGTCGAGGCGACCTACCCGCTGGCCGAGGCCCGGGCCGCGCACGAGGCCGTGATGGCCGGCCACACCCACGGCAAGGTCGTGCTCGTCCCCTGACCTGGTCGGCGCCACCCGGCGGGCACGCCTAGCCTCGCCGGGTGGCGCTGCTGGTGACGTTCGGGATCGCGCTGCTCGTCGCCGTCCTGCTCTCCGAGCTCTCCGAGCGCAGCCCGCTCTCCACGTCGTTCGTCTTCCTCGTGGCCGGCCTCGTCGCCGGGCCGCTGGTGATCGGGGCGGACCGGCTCGACCTGTCCACCACCCGCCAGGTGGCCGGGGCGACGCTGTTCGTCGTGCTGTTCGCCGACGGGCAGCGGGCCCCGCTGGGGGTGCTGCGGCGGCGCTGGCGCGAGCCCACCCGGGCGCTGCTCGTCGGGATGCCGCTGACGTTCCTGCTCGTCGGCGCGCTCGCCCACTACGTCGTGGGGCTGGACTGGGTGCCCGCCCTGCTGCTCGGCGCGGTGCTCGCCCCCACCGACCCGGTGTTCGCCGCCGCCCTGGTCGGCCGGGACGACGTGCCGCGACGGCTGCGCAGCCTGCTCAACATCGAGAGCGGGCTCAACGACGGGCTGGCCCTGCCGGTGGTGCTGCTGCTCGTCGGCACCCTCGGCGGCCGGCCGCCCGGGGAGTCCACCGAGCTGGGCACGCTGCTCGGCGAGGTCGCCCTGGGCGTCGGGCTCGGGGTCGCGTTCCCGCTCGTCGGGGCGGCGCTGCTGCGGCTGCCGCTGGTCGGCGTCGAGGCCCGGCTCGCCCCGCTCGGGCCCATCGCCGTGGGCGCCCTGCTCTACGCCACCTGCCTGGCCACGGGGGCCAACCCGTTCCTGGCCGCGTTCGTCGGCGGCATCACCCTGGCCACGGTGAGCCCCCGGGCCTCGGAGCTGTTCGCCGGCACCGGGGAGCTGCTCGGGGAGCTGGCCAAGAACTTCGCGCTGCTCGCGTTCGGCACCCTGGTCACCGTCACGGTGGTCGCCGACGTCGGGGTGCTGGGCTGGGTGTTCGCCGCGTTGGCCCTGCTGCTGGGCCGGCCGCTGCCGGTGCTGCTCTCCCTCGTCGGGAGCCGGCTCGAGCGCCCGCAGCGCTGCGCCGCGGCGTGGTTCGGGCCCAAGGGGTTCGCCAGCGTCGTCTACGGCCTCATCGTGCTGGAGTCCGACCTGGAGCAGTCCGAGCAGCTGTTCGCGCTCATCGTGGCCACCGTGGTGGTCTCGATCGCGCTGCACTCCACCACCGACGTCCCCGTGGCGCAGGTGCTGGGCACCTACCCCGACGACGACCACCCGGACGACCCCGCCCTCGACGAGCAGGGCGAGGACGACCGGGCGAGCCGTTAGCGGGGGCCCTGCCCGCGGTAGGGCTTCTTCTCGCGCGGGGTGATCGGGCCGTCGGAGCCGTCGTCGCGGGTCAGGCCGATGAGCTTGCCCGAGATGCGGGTGCCGCGGAGCGCCTCGAACGTCGAGTCCGAGAGGTCCGCGGGCAGCTCGACCAGCGAGTGGTCGGCGCGGATGTCGATGTGGCCGAAGTCGCCGCGGCCCAGGCCGCCCTCGTTGGCGATGGCCCCGACGATGGCGCCCGGCTGCACCTTGTGCCGCTTGCCGACGTTGATCCGGTACGTCGCGTACGGCCCGCCGCGGCCCTTGCTGATCGACCCCTTGCCGCCGGACCCCTTGCCGGAGTCCGTGCGCGGCGCGCGGTCCCGCGCCGGGCGCTCGTCGCGCTCCCGGACCTTGCGCGGTGGCTCCGGCTTGAGCAGGAACGACTGGCCGGCCTGGCTGAGCACGCCCAGGGCGGCGGCCACGTCGAGCATCGGCACCTCGTGCTCGCGCACGTAGTCCTCGACGAGGCGGCGGAACAGCGGCAGCTCCTCGGAGTCGAGGTGCCGGGTGATCTGCTCGGCCAGCTTGGCCACCCGCGTCTGGTTGACGTCGTCGACCGTGGGGAGCTGCATCTCCTCGATCGGCTGGCGGGTGGCGCGCTCGATGGAGGCCAGCAGGTGGCGCTCGCGGGGGGTGACGAACAGCAGTGCGTCACCCTCGCGGCCCCCGCGGCCGGTGCGGCCGATGCGGTGGACGTAGGACTCGGTGTCGTGCGGGATGTCGAAGTTGACGACGTGGCTGATGCGCTCGACGTCGAGGCCGCGGGCGGCGACGTCGGTGGCCACGAGCACGTCCAGCGCGCCGGACTTGAGCTGGCCGATGGTGCGCTCGCGCTGCGCCTGGGCCAGGTCACCGTTGATGGCGGCCGCGGAGTAGCCGCGGGCGCGCAGCCGCTCGGCGAGGTCCTCGGTGGCCGACTTCGTCCGCACGAAGATGATCATCGCGTCGAAGTCCTCGACCTCGAAGATGCGGGTCAGCGCGTCGAGCTTCTGCTGGTGCGGGATGCGCAGGAAGCGCTGCCGGGTGCTGGTGCGGGTGACCGTCTTGGTCTTCACGGTGATCTCGGCGGCGTCGGTGAGGTACTTGCCCGCGATGCGCCGGATCTGCGACGGCATGGTGGCGGAGAACAGCGCCACCTGCTTGTCGGCCGGGGTGTCGGCGAGGATCGTCTCGACGTCCTCCTGGAACCCCATGCGCAGCATCTCGTCGGCCTCGTCGAGGACCAGGAAGCGCAGCTCGGTGAGGTCGAGGGTGCCCTTCTGCAGGTGGTCGATGACCCGGCCCGGGGTGCCGACGACGATGTGGGCGCCGCGGCGCAGCCCGGAGATCTGCTGGCCGTAGGCCTGGCCGCCGTAGATCGGCAGCACGTTCACCCGGGGCAGGTGCTTGGCGTAGCGGCCGAACGCCTCGGACACCTGCAGGGCCAGCTCGCGGGTGGGGGCGAGGACGAGGGCCTGCGGCCGGTGCTGGGTGGGGTCGATGCGGCTGAGGATCGGCACGGCGAACGCGGCCGTCTTGCCGGTGCCGGTCTGGGCCAGGCCGACGACGTGGCGGCCGGCCAGCAGCGGCGGGATCGTCGCGGCCTGGATGGGCGACGGGCTCTCGTAGCCCACGTCGCGCAGGCCCTGCAGCACGCGGTCGTCGATGTCGAGGTCGGCGAAGGTGGGGCCGCCGTCGTCGTCGGTGGGGGAGATGGCGGTGTGCTCGGCGGGAGCCTGCTGCTCGGCGGGGGCGGCAGCCGGTGGCTCGGGCTGGTGCTCGGCCGGGACGGGGGCGTCGGCGGCGGCCTGGTCGGGGACGGGGACCGGCAGCTCGGCGGCGGGGGTCTCGGTCGCGGCGGGGGCTGCCTCGTCGAGGGCGACCTCGGTGGCAGTGGTGGGGGACGGCGTGTCGGGCATGCTCATGGTTGCCCCTAGGGTATCGGGCCCGGCGCCCGTCACCTACCGCGCGCGAAGACGACCCCGCGCAGGGCCGCGAACTTGGCCAGCCCCACCGCTCCGGTGGCACCCAGCACCACCGTGATGCGCAGCAGCGTGGACGGGTCGGTGACCACCGCGCCGAGCGCGGTGGTGGCCAGGGCGCTGACCGCGATCGCCACCAGCGCGAGCCCACCGCTCTCGAGCTGGCCGGCGAGGAAGCCGACGGTGGCGGCGGCGTGGAAGGTGAGCCGGCGGTGCAGCTCGTTGGCCACGACGGTGCTCGCGGTGGCGGCGGCGACGGTCGCGCCCAGCGCCGAGGTGGTCTCGAGGGCGACGAAGACCAGCGCGTAGAGCAGCGAGGTGACGGCGCCGACCAGGGTGTAGCGGGCCAGCTGCGCGGCGGGTGTGGCGTCGAGCAGCAGGGCGCGGCCCAGCCGCACCCCGGCCCGGGCGCGCCCGGCCAGCTCGCCGCCCGCGCGGGTCAGCGCGGCGGGGTCGAGGCTCCCCGGCAGCGGGGCAGCGGTCGTGGTCACAGCAGTACGTTCGCGCGCCGGGCTGGGGCGGTTCTGGCTGCGGGCTGTGAGGTGGCTGTCGGGGCGGGGCCGTGGTGCGCTGGTGCGGTGAGCACCCCCGACTTCCCGCCCGGCTTCTTCGACCGCGCCGACCCGAGCCCGGACGACGAGTTCTACGTCCCGGTGCGGCTGGTCACCCACATCGACGACGACGCGATCGCCGCCGTGACCGCGCTGTACCGCGAGCTGGGCATCGGGGCCGGCTCCCGGGTGCTGGACCTGTGCTCGTCGTGGGTGTCGCACCTGCCCGAGCCGCCCGCGTCGCTGGTGGCGATGGGGATGAACCGGGCCGAGCTCGACGTCAACCCCGACGCGACGCAGCGGATCGTGAAGGACCTCAACGTCGACCCCACCCTGCCGCTGCCGGACGCCTCCGTCGACGCGGTGACCTGCGTGGTGTCGATCGACTACCTGGTGCACCCGGTGGCGGTGCTCGCCGAGGCCGCGCGGGTGCTGGTGCCCGGCGGGGTGGTGGCGCTGACGTTCTCCAACCGGTGCTTCCCGACCAAGGCGGTGCGGGGCTGGCTGGAGGCCGACGAGCCGGGCCGGGCGGAGATCGTGGTGCGCTACCTGGCCGCGGCGGGCGGGTTCGACGAGCCCCGGGTGGAGCTGCGGACGCCGCGCGGGCACCGCGGTGACCCGCTGTGGGCGGTGACGGCACTCAGGCAGGGGTGATCGGGCTCCCCACGTGGACCTCGCCGTCGGTGAGGACGTCGACGCGCAGGCCGCCGCGGTGGATCAGCGGCCGCAGCACGCCCGGGCCGGACAGCCGCTCGAGGCGGGCGCAGGGCTCGCAGCGGCGCACGCCCCGGCAGCGCACCTCGCCGAGCAGGAAGTCCCGGCCGAGCAGCGCGTCGAGGTCGACGCCGCGGGTGAGGACGGTGCGGCGGGTGGCCTCGAAGGTGACCGGGTGCCCGGCCGCGGCCAGCTGCTCCAGCGCCTCCGCGGCCACCAGGGTGAGGTCGTAGCCGGACCGCGGCCCCGAGCGGGGGCCGAAGGTGCCCGTGCCGGCGGCGTAGCGGTCCCCGTCGAGGCCGCGGCCCGCACGGGCGGTGGCGTGGTCGAGGCGCTGCACCGGCTCCCCCGGGCCCGCGGCGACCGCCAGCGCCGCGACGTGCCCGGGCGTCGGGGTGCGGTGGGGACGGTCGAGCCGGGGGTCGAGCGACGCGACGACCCAGGCCCGCACCAGGGCGAGCTCGGCGGTGGCGCGGCCCAGCAGGGTCGGGTCCTGCGGGCTGAGGACCACCCCGGGCGGGGTGCCGAAGGCGAGGACGGCGACGTCGTCGGCCGTCACGGCGATCCACCACCCCGCCCACTGGAACCGGGCCGGGTCCGCGACGGGGACCAGGCCGGAGCCGTGGCCGGCGAGCCAGGTGCGCCAGGTGCCGAGTGCGGTGTCGAGGTCGCCCCCGCCCGGGGGCAGACTCGCCACGGGGACCTCGAGGGCCGACGCGAGGCAGGCGGCGACCCCGCGGACGACGGCCGTGCCCGGGGCGCCTGGGGGCAGGTCGGTGTCGATCACCGGTAGAGCCGGTCGGCGTAGGACGGGCCGTAGTAGGCGTCGAGCTCTTCGAGCGACGTGCCCGTGGTGTCGGACGCGGCGGCGAGCACGGCCTGACGGGGGACGGTGGCGTGCGGGGCCCACGTCTCCGGCTCCCACAGCTCGGAGCGCAGGAACGCCTTGGAGCAGTGGGAGAACACCTCCTCGACCTCGACGACGAGCGCGAACGTGGGTCGGTGGCCCCGGACGACCATCGTGTCCAGGAACGGTGCGTCGCTGACCAGCCGGGCGCGGCCGTTGACGCGCAGGGTGTCGCCGCGGCCCGGGATGAGGAAGAGCAGTGCGACGTGGGGGTTGGTCAGGATGTTGCGGTAGCCGTCGACGCGGCGGTTGCCGGGGCGCTCGGCCAGGGCCAGGGTGCGGTCGTCGAGGACGTGGACGAGCCGGCCCGCGGGGTCGCCCTTGGGGGACGCGTCAACGGTGCCGTCGGCGCCCGCGGTGGCCAGCACGCAGAACGGTGAGGCCGCCAGCCACTGCCGGTCGGTGTCGAGCAGGCTGGAGCGGACCTTGCCGCGGGCGCGCGCGCCGGGCTCACCCCCGACCAGCTCGACGAGGGTCTCGAGGTCGGTGATCTCGGTCCAGCCGCTCATGGGCGGGAGGCTACGAGGGCGCGACGATCCGGCGCACCGGGGTTTCCGCTCAGAACGGCGGGTCGTCGTCGCCGGTGTCGTGGATGGGGGGTGGTCTGGTGGTGTGGGTGGTGCCGGTGGGGCTGGTCCACTCCAGGACGGCGTCGCCGAGGTGGTGGTAGGTCCAGACGCGGAGGGTCTTGGCGCGGTGGTGGTGGCGGCAGAGCGCGAACAGGTTGTCCCACACGGTCAGCCCGCCGCGGGTGGGGTCGTCGTGGCGGAACGGGACGAGGTGGTCGAGGTCGGCCTGGGTGGCACGGCGCCGGCAGCCGGGGAAACGGCAGGTGCGGTCGCGAAGTCGCAGGGTGCGGGCGAGGGCGGCGCCGGGGGTGTAGCGGTAGGCAGTGGGGTCGACGAGGTGAGTGGCGGTCAGGGCGCCGTTGACGAGGGTGGCGGCGCGGACGGTCTCGGCGGCGGCGGCCAGCACCGCGGCGAGGGTGGGGTCGATGGGCCCGTGCCCGATCAGCTCTGCGGCCGCGATGCCCGTGCCGGTGCCGGTGCCGGTGCCCGCGCTGGTGCTGGTGTCGGCGGGGGCGACGATGAGCTCGACCCGGGGCAGGGGGAGCACCGCCTCGCGGTGACAGCCGCCGCACCCGCAGCCCATCTCGGTGCCGTAGACCAGGGAGATCAGGCCGTCGGCGCGTTGCTGGGCGCGGGTGCGCGGGTCGGCGGGGCACATCGTGTCGGCGAGCTGGTCCAGGCGCCGGTCCAGGACCAGCGCCTCGTGTCCCCGCAGCCGTCCCCACAGGGTGGCGGTGCCGTCCGGGCGGGGGGTCACGTGGACCTGCCGGTCGAGCTCGGCGACCTTCCGCCGGCGCGTCGCCGCGGCGGGGTCGAGGCGGGCCACGATGCGACCCACCCGGGCCCCGAGCCCGGCCCCGTGGGCGATCCGGGCGGCGGCGGCGGCCGCCTCGTCGACCTGCCCCATCAGGTCGGGATGGACCTCGGTGGTGGCCTCGACTACGACCCGCACCCGGGCCAGGTCGACCTCCCCCGCGGCGAACGCCGCCGACAACGCCGGCCGGTGCTCCAGCGCGTCCCCCAGCTCCTGCAGCAGACCCGCCGCCACCACCGACACCCCCAGGGCGACGGCGACCTCGGAGCGGGCGAACTCCCCGGCCTCGAACCGCGCCCGCGCCGCGGTCACCTCCGACACCGTCGGGTCGGCGTCGTCGAGCTCCTCCCGCAGCCGGCAGAACGCCGACACCGCCACCACCTGCGCGTGCTGCGCGCGGGCGATGTCGCGGTGCAGCGCAGCCGCCGCGGACAGCAGACCCGCCGCCTGCGCCTGCCCCGCCTCGATGATGTCGAACACGTGTTCGATGCTATCCACGGGGACCGACAAGAACCGACGCCCGGACGGCCCCGGGCTGCCGCCGTGCTCAGGCGGGCCTGACGCGCCGCCGGGAGAAGGTCATGCCCGGGGCGCTCAGCCGCTCCGGCGGGCCGAGCCAGGGGTAGGCGAGCAGGCACGGCTCGAAGTCCCCGGTGGTGATGCGGTGCTCGTGGTGCGCCCGGTTGAGGATGAGCGAGCCGGGCGCGTGCACGGCCTCGTCGTTCTCCGACCACGCCCCCGCGATGGCGACGTAGCTCTCCTCGATGTCGCGGTGGTGGTGCTGCGGGTAGGTGGTGCGCGGGGCGAACAGCACGAGGCCGAGGATGATGTCCGGGGACACCACGGGTCCTGCGGGACCGACGATCTCGCAGTACGCGTACTTCTTGGCCAACGACGGCCGCACCTTCTCGTACCCCCACTCCCACGTCAGCTGGTCGGCCACCCGCTCGATGCTGCGGCTCAGCCCCGGCAGGGCGCCGCGCGCGCCCACGTCGAGCGCCCGCGGCAGGTGGTGGACCACCGGCTTGTCGGAGGGCTCGCGCGGGACGACCGTGGGGTTGGCCTCGACCACGTCGGAGATCGTCTCCCGCACCAGGCGCAGGTGCCGGCGGATGACGGCGCTGCCCCCCGCCGAGCCGGTGCGGTACAGCGAGTCGAAGTCGCGGACCAGGTAGAGGAACCGGGGCGAGTCCTGCAGGCGTGCCACGAGAGGTCTCCTCCACGAGCCGGGGTGCGTGCGTGCGGGGACAGGATGACGCGCACGCCTCCTGCTCGCCGGGTGGCTCAGCCGCGCAGTCGCGCGAAGCTGTCGTAGGACGACTGTGCCCCGGCTGCCCCGGCGGCGAGCGACGCCGCGCGGCAGGCGGTCCGGGACCCGTCGAGCACGTCGTCACCCGCGGCCAGGCGCGCGGCCAGCACCCCGAGGAACGCGTCGCCGCAGCCCGTGGTGTCGACGACGTCCACGGCCTCGGTGGGCACGGCGGTGACCTCGTCGGCCAGCACCACCGCGCCGTCGCCGCCCAGGGTGACCACGGTGGTCGCGACCCCGCTCGCCCGCGCGGCGTCCCGCACGCCGGCCCAGTCGCCGCCGCCCAGCAGCTGCTCGGCCTCGCCGGCGTTGCACACCAGCACGTCGGCCAGCTCGAGCAGCCCGTCGGGCAGCCCGTCCGGCGGCGACGGGTTCAGCAGCACCCGGGCGCCCACGTCCCGCGCGGCCCGGGCCGCGGCGAGCACGACCTCTGCGGGCACCTCGAGGCACAGGCACAGCACGTCGTCGGCGGTCAGGCCGGCGTCACTCACGTGCTCGGGGGTCAGCCGACCGTTGGCCGCGGGGGAGACGACGATGGTGTTCTCACCGGCGTCGTCGACCACGATGACCGCAGTGCCCGTGGCGGTCCCGGCCAGCCGGACCACGCCGGTGACGTCCACACCGGACTCCCGGGCGCGGTCGAGGAGCAGTGCCGCGTGCTCGTCGTCGCCGACCGCGCCCACCAGGCAAACCGTCGCCCCCAGCACCGCGGCGGCCACCGCCTGATTGGCGCTCTTGCCGCCCGGGGCCACCACCAGCTCCGAGCCCGTCAGGGTCTCGCCGGGCCGCGGCAGCCGGGCGACCCGCACGGTGAGGTCGGCGTTGAGCGAGCCGACCACCACGACCCGGCCGGTCACGCCCCGCCCTCGCCGATCCGCTCCAGCGCGTCGACCACGAGGTCCCAGAAGCGGTCCCGGTCCAGGTCGACCGCGACCGAGGTGGTGCACCCCTCGGGTGCCGGGCCGCGCAGGTCGACCACGGTCGCCCCGCGGGTCAGCTCCCCGGTCAGCTCGACGTCGACGGGGGCGCGCCGGGTGGTGACGACGGTGGGGTCTATGACGCGGGCGACCGCGCACGGGTCGTGCACCGGGGGCGCGCCGAGGCCCTGCGAGGCCCGGTAGGCGTCGCCGTAGAACCCGAGCAGCGCGTCGACGAAGCGGGCGGGTGCGGTGCCGACGTCCCGGATGCGGGCGGTGACCTCCGGGGTGGCCAGCGCCTGGTGGGTGAGGTCCAGGCCCACCATGGTCAGCGGCCACGGCTCGCGGAACACGATGCGCGCGGCCTCCGGGTCGCTGATGATGTTGAACTCCGCACTGGCCGTGACGTTCCCGCGCCGCACGCCGCCGCCCATGAGCACCACCTCGGCCACCCGGTCGACGATGCGCGGCTCCCTGCGGGCGGCCATCGCCACGTTGGTCAGCGTCGCCGTGGGCACGAGCGTCACCGTGCCCGGCTCGTGGCTCATCACCGTCTCGATGATGAGGTCGACGCCGTGGCGGGGGTCCAGCGGCACCGTCGGCTCGGGCAGCGCGACCCCACCGAGGCCCGACTCGCCGTGGATGTGGCCGGCGGCGCGGGTGGGCTCGAGCAGCGGCCGGGCGCACCCCGCCGCGATCGGCACGTCGTGCATCCCGATGACCGTGGCCACCGCGCGGGCGTTGCGGGTCACCTTCTCCAGCGACTGGTTGCCGACGACGGTGGTGACGGCGAGCAGCTCGACGGCGGGGCTGCCGTGGGCGAGGACGAGGGCGACCGCGTCGTCGTGGCCAGGGTCGCAGTCGATGATGATCTTGCGCGGGGACACGGTCACTCGTCGTCCTCGGGGTCTTGGTCGGGGTCGACCGGGATGCCCTGCCAGGTGCCGTCGACGTCGGTGCCGGTGGTGGCGGTGGACTGCGCGAGCCGCAGCAGCCCCGTCCCCGCCCAGCCCGCCGCGAGACCGTGGCGGGTGGTCAGGTGCGCGACGAGCGTCGCCGGCAGCAGGGGGGTCGGCGCCGCGGCCTCCGGGGCCCCGACGACGACCGCGTGGCGCACCCGGCGCAGCAGGGCCGCGGCGGTGGCGGCGTCGACCGTCTCCGCGCCGGTGAGGGCGAGCCACCCGACGGTGTCGACCGGCGCCCCGGCCAGCAGCCGCACGGCGTCGTCCGGGTCCACCTGCAGCACCGGGTGCACCAGCCCCAGGGCCTGCCAGAAGCCCGCGTCGCGCGGCACGTCCCCGAGCAGCCGGGGCCGCAGCCGGGGCAGCAGGACGCGCACGGCCACGTCGGTAAGCCGCTGCGCCGCAGCCGCGAGGGCCACCCGCAGCTCCTGCAGCTCGTCGTCCACCCACGCGGTGCCGGCCCGGCGCACGGCGTCGTCCCGGGCCCACCAGCCCTCGTCGACCACCGTCGGGTCGTCCGCGCGGGTCCGCCCGCGCACCGCCGCGGCGGCCTCCCTGGCCTCCCGGGCGGCCTGCTCGGCGGCGACCCGCACCGCCACCCGCTGCTGCACGGTCACCCGGGCTGCGGTGTGGGCGGTGCGCGCCTCGTCCCGGGCGCGGTGGGCGTCGGCGAGCGCGGCCTCGGTCTCCACTCCCCGTGCCGCCCAGGCCCGTCGACGGCCCAGCGCGCGGCGCGGCGGTTCCCCCGTCGTGGCCTCGTCCCGGGCGGTCCGGGCCGCGGCCAGGGCCTCCCCGGTCTCGGACTCGGCCAGCTCGGCGGCGAGCACGGCCTGCTGCGCTGCGCCGACCTCCTCCCGCGCCCGGCCCAGGGCGGTGTCGGCCGCTGCGGCGTCGGCCTCCCGGTCGGCCAGCTCCCACCGGGCGCCCGTCGCGTCGGCCCGCACCCGCAGCGCGTCGGCGACCGCCTGCTCGGCCAGGGCGAAGGTGTGCCGGCGCCGACCCCACTCACCCGGGGTGACGGCGGCACGGTCCAGCCCGCCGCCGGCGCGCAGCTCGGCCAGGACGTCGACCAGCCGGGGCACGTCGTCGGGCGCGGGACCGACGAGCACCAGCTCGCGTCCGGCCACCCCGTCGACCACCCCGTCGTCGGTCAGCGCCGCGACCGGGGTGCCGCCGGCGACGAGCGCGTCGGCCCGCTCGAGCGCCAGGCCCGCCACGAGCCCGTCGAGCACCGCGGTCACGCGGCCCGGGTCGCGTCCGGCGACGGTGGTCAGCGGGGCCCGCTCCCGCAGCAGGGCGGTGACGGCCACCTGGACGGGCAACGGGTCGGCGGGGCCCGGCGCGGCGGCGCGGGGCAGGTCGTCGGGGGAGAGCAGGGTCGCGAGCCCGGCCACGGTGCCGACGTCGGTGCGCCGCACCGGCCGGGAGCCGGGCCGCCCCGCCAGCAGGTGGGCGAGGGCGGGGGCGACCCCGTGGTCGACGGCGTCGTACAGCTCGGCCGGCAGCAGCGCCTCCCCGGGCAGCGGTCCGGCGGGGGCCAGCAGGTCGACCGGCGTGCCGGTGGTGCCGCCCGCCTCCCGGTGCTGCACCCGGGGCGCCGCCCGGCCGAGGGCCGCGCAGGTGCCGAGGACGTCGGCTCCGGGCGCGAGCCGGGCGAACACCCGCTGCAGCGTCTCGTCCAGCGCGGCCACCTGGGCCAGGGCCTCGTCGGTGAGCCCGGCGTCCAGCGCCATCCCGGCCGACTTGGCGTAGAGGGCGTGGGCCAGGTCCAGCAGCGGGGTCACCAGCAGGGACCCGGGGACGGGCGCCCCCGCGTCGTCGAGGTCGAAGCACGCGCGCCCCACCCGGCCGGGCCACGGTGCGGCGTCGGTCTCGGGCAGGGCCGCGCGCAGCCAGCCCTGCACCACGGTGGCGGGCAGGCAGGCCAGGTGGACGCGGCCGGGCCCGGTCGGGGCGTCCGGCAGCGGGACGGCCGTGCCGGGCACCGGGACCGGGGCCAGCACGGCCACGTCGGCCCAGGCGCGCAGCACCGCGGCCTCGTGGCGGGAGGCGGGGCGCACGTCGCTCACCGCAGGTCCCCGGGCCGGCCGCCGACGAGGAAGGTGTGCGCACTCGGCGGCAGCAGCGAGCCGGGGCGGCGGCGGAACACCGCGGCCGGTCGGCCGGGGCCGTCGCTGCGCCGCTCCCCGGTGTCGTCGAGGTGGTCGATCATCGTGCGGCGGAACGTGTCCCGCACCAGGGTACGGCCGAAGACCGCCTCGTAGACCTGGCGCAGCTCCAGGACGGTGAACTCCTCGCGCAGCAGCCCGTCGGGGTCGACGGCCCGGCCGTAGCGGGCCCGCAGGTCCGCCACCGCGCGCTCGATGATGGTGGTGTGGTCGTACTGCAGGGCCACGTCGGTGCGGCCCCCGGGCAGCGGCAGCAGCGACGTGCCCGCGGGGACCCGGCCCGCCGGCAGCGCGGCGCCGTGGCCGACGGAGAGCACCCACCCGCGGTCGTCGCGGTCGGGGGCGTCGAACACCTCGAGCTGGTGGACCTCGACGTCGTGCAGCCCGGCCTTGTCGCGCAGCACCCGCGCGGCGGCGTCGGCGAGCCGCTCGCCGGGGTGCAGGAACGTGCCGGGCAGCCGGGTGCCCTGCTCCTCGCGGGTCACCGAGACCACGTGCAGGGTGGACTCCCGGACGGTGAGCACCGCGACGTCCACCGCGACCGAGGGCCGGGGGTAGTCGGCGAGGGTGAGCCCGCTCGAGTCCCGGTACGCCATGGCGGCAGGTTAGCGCGGCGGCAGGCGAAGCCCGGGGAGGTCAGGGTCCGTCGCGCAGCAGCACGACCCGGCTGCCGTCCCAGTGCACGCGCAGCTGGGCGGGGCCGTCCTGGCCGCGGTAGTCGAGCACCACGGTGTCGTCGGTGCTCGCTGCCTCGTCCACCCCGGTGACGTCGTAGACCTGGTTCGCCTCCGGCCCGACGTACTCACCGTCGTGGAACATCAGCGCCGCCGTGGTGGGGGTGCCCGGGCCGCCGGTGGTGGTGACGACCGCGGTGGACAGCGCCGCGCACGGGCGGTAGGTGCCTGCGGTGGGGGTGGCGCTCCAGCGGCCCCCGTCGGCGGGGGCGGGCTGGGCGGCGATGGCGGCGGTGACGGCCGGGGCGGCGAGGTCCACGGCGCACCCGTCGTCCGGCGCGGCTGAGCCGCTGGTGCTCGCGCCCGCCTCGCTGGTGCTCTGCTCGGCGGAGGTGGCTGAGCCCGAGCGCAGCAGCACCACGGCGAGCACCGCGACCGCCGCCAGCACGAGCACGCTGACGGCCACGACCAGCCCCTGACCACCCCTGCGCGCCACGCCCGGAAGATACCGTTCCGTCCGGGTCGCCCGCAGGCACCACCAAGATCAACGACGTGGCAGGGTGGCGGCCCACGGCCCGTCCGGGTCGGCGCTGGGAGGCACCCGTGAGCACAGGATCCAGGGCGAAGCGGCTGGCGGACTCCACCGCGCTGCAGGCGCTGGCCCGCGTCGGCCTGGTGGCCTACGGCATCGTCCACGTGCTCGTGGCCTGGCTCGCCATGCAGCTGGTGCTCAGCGGGGGGTCGGACAGCGCGGCGAGCCAGGCGGGCGCGCTGGAGGAGCTCTCCCAGCAGCCCGGCGGCGGGGTGCTGCTGTGGGTGCTGACGCTCGGCTTCGTGGCGCTGGCCCTGTGGCAGGCCGGTGAGGCGCTGCGCCACGTCGACGGCCTCGGCGGGTCGGGGGAGGACCGCAAGGACTCCGTGCTCGGCGTCGGCGGCGCCGTGGTCAAGGCGGTGGTGTTCCTCGCCCTGGCGGTGACCGCGGGCCGCGCGGCGACGAGCGACGCGTCCGGCTCCGGCTCGCAGGAGGGGCAGACCTCCGGGGTCTTCGCCCTGCCCGGCGGCCGGCTGCTCGTGGGCGTCGCCGCGCTCGTGGTCATCGGGGTCGGCTGCTACCAGGTCCACAAGGCCGTCATGAAGGGCTTCCTCGACGAGGTGGACCTCTCCGACGCCTCCCGGACGCAGCGCGAGGCGGTCTCGACGCTCGGCACCGCCGGGGGCGTCGCGAAGGGGGTCGCCTTCGCCGTCGTGGGGGGGCTGCTCGGCTGGGCGGCGGTCACGTTCGACCCGTCCAAGGCCACCGGGCTCGGCGGGGCGATGGCGACGATCCTCGCTGCGCCGTTCGGCCGCGTGCTGCTGACCCTCGTCGCCCTCGGCTTCCTGGCCTTCGGCGGCTACTGCTTCCTGCGGGCCCGCTTCCCCGACCGCACCAGCTGACCGGGCGCACCGCGGCCCACCCCGCCAGGATGGGCTCGTGCCCGAGCTGCCCGAGGTCGAACGCGCCCGCCAGGTGGTCGAGGAGGCGCTGGACCGCACCATCACCGCGATCGACGACACCGACACCTACGAGTGCCGGCCGCACGCGCCCGGCGACATCGCCGACGCCCTGGTCGGTGGCCGGCTGACCGTCGCCCACCGCCGCGGCAAGACCATGTGGTGCGACACCGTGCTCGACGACGGCTCCGACGGCCCGACCCTGGGCATCCACCTCGGCATGGGCGGGCGCGTCGTGGTCACCGACGGCCGCAGCGAGGACACCGCCCCCGGTGCGCGCGAGGCGGACAAGCCGGAGTGGACACGGTTCCGGATGAGCTTCGACGACGGCGGCGAGCTGCGGCTGTTCGACAAGCGCCGGCTCGGCCGGGTGCGCCTGGAGCCCGACGTCGACGCGCTGGGCCCCGACGCCGCCGAGATCGGCCGTGACGACTTCCGGGAGCGGGTGGGCCGGTCCAAGGCCCCGCTCAAGGCGCGGCTGCTCGACCAGTCCGTGCTCGCCGGGGTGGGCAACCTGCTGGCCGACGAGACGCTGTGGCAGGCCAAGCTGGACCCGGCGCGGCGGGCCAACACCCTGAGCGACGACGAGCTCGACGAGCTGCGCCGGGTGCTGCGCCGCGCCACCCGGGCCGCGATCCGCCACGGCGGGGTGCACACCGGGGAGGTCATCTCCTCCCGGCACGCCGACGCCGAGTGCCCGCGCTGCGGTGCGCCCATGAGCCGCTCGACCGTCGGCGGCCGCACCACCTGGTGGTGCAGCCGGGAGCAGGCCCCCCGTGCGTGATTACTGCACCCAGGACGCGAGGTTTCGCTCACAGGTCTAATGGGGGCGTGACGGCAGGGCGGTCCTACGGCGGCGAGGCGCCCGACGACCGGGTGGCCCGCCGCCGCCGCCAGCTCCTCGACGCCGGCCTTGAGGTCGTCGGGACCGTCGGCTACCGGGCGGCGACCGTGCGCGGCATCTGCCGGGCGGCGAGGGTCACCGACCGCTACTTCTACGAGAGCTTCCCCACGACCGAGGACCTGCTGCTCGCCGTGTACGCCGAGTGCCTGGAGCGGCTGCGCGCGGGCGTCTCCGCGGGGCTGGCCGCGGCCGGCCCGGGCGCGGACGTGCCCACCGCCGCCCGCGCCGGCGTGGCCGGGTTCTTCGCCGAGGTCGCCGACCCGCGGCTGGCCCGCGTCGTGTGGCTCGAGGTGCTCGGCGTCAGCCCCCGGGTCGACGCGGCCTACGCCGCCGCGCAGCGCGAGTTCGCCGCCCTCATGACCGGGGTGCTGCGCGCGGCCGCCCCCGCCGGCGACCTCGGCGTGGTCGACGAGGAGCTGCTGGGCCTCGCAGCGGTGGGGGGCATCAACCAGGTCGCCACCGTGTGGCTGCTCGAGGGCTACCGCCGTCCGCCCGAGCACGTGGTCGACGCGGCCACGCAGTTCCTCGTCGGGGTGGGCCGGGCCGTCCTGGGATGAGCTGCGGTGGACACACGTGCTCCGGGGTCGCATCATTGGGCATCGAACGTCGTCAGATCGGAGCAGCGCGTTGAGCAGGCACACCGTGGTGGTCATCGGCAGCGGCTTCGGCGGGCAGGCGGCCGCGACCACGCTGCTGCGCCAGGGCGTCGAGGACCTCGTCATCCTCGAGCGGCGCGACTTCCTCGGCGGCACCTGGTGCCAGAACAGCTACCCCGGGGCCGCGGTGGACGTGCAGTCCCCGCTCTACTCGCTGTCCTTCGAGCCCTACCCGTGGACGCAGATGTTCGCCGGGCAGGCCGAGCTCGAGGAGTACACGAACCACGTGCTGGACAAGCACGGCCTGCGTGAGCGCACCCGGCTCGGCGCCGAGGTGACCGGCCTGCGGTGGACCGGGGACGAGTGGGAGGTCAGCACCGCGGCCGCCGGCACGTTCCACGCCCAGTTCGTCGTCAACGCCTCCGGCCCGCTCAGCACCCCCGTCGTGCCGCCCTTCCCGGGCCGGGACACGTTCGCCGGGGCGCAGTTCCACACCAACGACTGGGACCACTCGGTGGACGTCACCGGTAAGCGGGTCGCCATCGTCGGCAGCGGGGCCAGCGCCGCCCAGGTCATCCCCGCCATCACCGCCGACGTGGGGGAGCTGCACGTGTTCCAGCGCTCCCCGCACTGGGTGATGCCGCGACCGGACCGGGTCTTCACCCCGCTGCAGCGCCGCTTGATGCGGTCCCCGTGGGTGCACAAGGCCGTCCGCACGGCCATCTACTGGAGCCTCGAGACCCGCATCGTCGGGTTCAAGTACTCCCACCGCGCCCTCGACCTGCTCGCCGCCCGCCGCGCCCGGAAGCTGCTCGCCGAGCAGGTGCCCGACCCACAGCTGCGCGCCACGCTCACCCCGGACTACACCATCGGCTGCAAGCGGATCATCCTGTCCAACACGCTGTACCCCGCGCTGAGCGAGCCGCACGTCACCGTGCACGACAAGGGATCCAGCATCGCCGAGGTCACCCCGGAGGGCATCACCACCACCGACGGGCAGCAGCTCGACCTCGACCTCATCGTGTGGTCCACCGGCTACGACGCGACCGACGGCGTCATCCCCTACCCCGTCACGGGCCGCGACGGGGTCACGCTGGCGGATCGGTGGTCGGAGTACCCGCGGGCCTACCTCGGCACCACCGTGCCCGGCTTCCCCAACCTGTTCCTGGTCACCGGGCCCAACACCGGGATCGGGCACACCTCGGCCATCTTCGTCATCGAGGCGCAGATGGAGTACATCGCCCGCGCCGTCGCCCGGGTGCGGCAGTCCGGCGCCGCGACCATCGAGGTGAGCGAGGCTGCCGAGCAGGCGTACACCACCGACATCCACGCCGAGATGGAGCGCACGGTGTGGAAGTCCGGCGGGTGCACCAGCTGGTACCAGTCCCGCGACGGGCACGTCGTGGCCATGTTCCCCGGCTTCAGCTTCACCTTTCGGCGCAAGGCCAAGAACTTCACCCCCGAGCACCACCTGGTGTCCTGAGAGGAGCCCCACCGTGAAGACGTACCGCGACAAGGTCGTCGTCATCACCGGCGCCGGGTCCGGCATGGGCCGGGCGTACGCGCTCGAGCTCGCCGGCCGCGGCGCCGTCCTGGCGCTGTCCGACGTGGACACCGACGGTCTCGCCGGGACCGAGCGGCTGCTGCCCGCGGGCACCCGGTCGATCACCGGGACCTACGACGTGTCCGACCGCGCCGCGACCGACGCCTTCGCCACCCGGGTGCGGGCCGAGCTGGGCGGGGCGCACGTCGTCATCAACAACGCCGGGGTGGAGGGCAGCGGATCGCCCGCCTGGGCCACCACCGAGGACGAGTACGAGCGCATCATGGCCGTCAACTTCGGCGGGGTGCGCCACGGGACGCTGGCGTTCCTGCCCCAGCTCGTCGCCCGGGGCGAGGGTGCGATCGTCAACGTGTCCAGCATCTTCGGCCTGGCCGGCGCGCCGAACCACACCGACTACTGCGCCAGCAAGTTCGCGGTGCGCGGGTTCTCCGAGGCGCTCGCCGCCGAGCTGGTGACGAGCCCGATCAGCGTGCACGTGGTCCACCCGGGCGGCATCAACACCAACATCGCCCGCAAGGCCGGCAGCCAGGACTTCGCCGGCAAGTACTTCGGCACCCAGCCCGAGGAGATCGCCACCGTCGTCGCGGACGCGGTGCTCAATGGCCGGGGCCGCATCGTGTTCGGCCAGGGCTCGCGCAAGACGTGGCTGGGCGCCCGGGTGCTGCCGCTGGAGTGGATGGCCCGCGCGGTGTGGCGGGACATGAGCCGGGTCATCAGCCGCAAGGACTACCCCGTCCGCTAGCGCTGTGTGTGATTACTGCACCCAGGAGGCGAGGTTCCGTTCACAGCTTTCGTGAAAACACCCGCTCGGGCGTCCCACGGGCCACCATGGTCGCGTGCTCGACGTGACCTCCCCGCCGGCCGAGGTGGCGTGCGCGGCCACCGGGGAGGTCACGTGACCGACCAGCGGGCAGATCCGACCGTGCTCGTCCCGGCCGCGTCGGACGGGACGCGACGCCGCGTCGACCTCGGCCCCGTGGGGGTCTGCAGCGTGCACGGCGAGACGGCTGTGGTGCGGTGGGACAAGGACGTGCTCGGCCACCCGAGGTCCCGGTGGAGCATCGTCGGCATGACACCGCTGACCCTGTGGCGTCACTACGGTGACTACGTCGCGTCGACCGTGCACATCGCGACCGTCGGGTGGCCGCTGTGCGAGACGTGCGCCGCACGGGTCCGCCGCAGGGTGGCTGTGGTCCGGTCGGCGCTGGGGGTGGGCGCAGTGTCGGTCGTCGTCGCCCTGGTCCTCGCGGTCGCAGCTGGCTCGAGCCCGTGGCTGATGATCCCCTTCCTCGGCGGGGCGGGCCTGCTGGTGGCGTCGCTGTTCCTCGCCGGACGGGTGTCGATGCGGTCGATCACCGGGGCCCACGCCGCGCTAGACGGGTCCGCGGTGGTAGTCGACGACCCGCACCCCGCCTTCCGCGCCGCTGTGGCAGCGTCGTTCCCGTGACCGAGCCACGGGTCGTCACCGGCGACATCACCACGTTCGACGTCGACGTGGTCGTCAACGCCGCGAACTCGCGGTTGCTCGGCGGTGGCGGGGTCGACGGGGCGATCCACCGGGCGGGCGGGCCGGAGGTCCTCGCCGAGTGCCGTCGGCTGCGGGAGACCACGCTGCCCGACGGCCTGCCCGCCGGGGACGCGGTCGCCACCACCGCCGGCCGCCTGCCCGCCCGCTGGGTCGTCCACACCGTGGGCCCGGTGCACTCCCGCAACGAGGACCGCTCGGCCACGCTGCGCTCCTGCTACACCCGCAGCCTCGAGGTGGCCGCCGGGCTGGGCGCGCGCTCCGTCGCGTTCCCGCTGGTCTCGGCCGGGGTCTACGGCTGGCCGCTCGACGACGCGGTGCACCAGGCCGTCACCGCGATCCGCGCGTCCGACGCCGGGATCGACGACGTGGTGCTGGTGGCGTTCGGGGCCGACGCGGAGCGGGCACTGCACGCGGCGCTCCCCGGCTGACCGCGTGGCAGGGTGGGGTGGTCCCCGCCACAGATCGGAGCCACCCCGTGCCCGACACGATCGACGTCCGCCTCGCCTACGGCCAGACCGGGCTCACCGTCGCCTTCCCCGCCGACCGCACCACCGTCGTCTCGCCGAAGGAGACCCCGGCCGCCCCCGACACGGCCGCCGAGCTGCGCCGCGCCCTGCGCGAGCCCGTCGCCGGCCCGCCGCTGCGCGACCTCGTCCGCCCCGGGCAGTCCATCGCCGTGTCGCTGTGCGACGCCACCCGCCCGCAGCCCCGCGAGGCCATGGTCCGCGCGCTGCTGGCCGAGCTCGAGGGCATCGCCACCCGGGACGACGTCACCCTGCTCGTCGCCACCGGCACCCACCGCGGCAACACCGACGCGGAGCTGCGGCAGATGCTCGGCGACGACCTCGTCGACACCATGCGCATCGTCAACCACGACGCCCGCGACGACGCCTCGCTGCGCTGGGTGGGCACCCTCGGCGACGGGGTCCCGGTGTGGCTCAACGCCCGCTGGGTCGACGCCGACGTCCGCATCACCACCGGGTTCGTCGAGCCGCACTTCTTCGCCGGGTTCTCCGGCGGCGGCAAGCTCGTCGCCCCCGGCCTGGCCGGCCTGGAGACGGTGCTGACGCTGCACGACGCCGCCCGCATCGGCTCCGAGCAGGCCACCTGGGCGGTCTGCGAGGGCAACCCGGTGCACGACGACGTCCGCGCCATCGCCGCGGCCACCGACGTCACCTTCGCGTTCGACGTCGCGCTCAACACCGAGCAGGAGGTGGTGGCGGCGTTCGGCGGGGAGATCCTGGCCATGCACGCCGCGGCCCGCGAGGCGGTGCGCGAGATCAGCATGGCCCCGGTGCCCGCGCTGTTCGACGTGGTGGTGACGACGAACTCCGGGTTCCCGCTGGACCAGAACCTGTACCAGGCGGTCAAGGGCATGTCCGCGGCCACCACGGTGGTCAAGCCCGGCGGGCTCATCATCTGCGCCGCCGAGTGCCGCGACGGCTTCCCCGACCACGGGTCCTTCCGCGAGGTGCTGGCCTCCGCGCCCACCCCGGAGGCGCTGCTGGCGGAGATCTCGGCCCGGGAGCGCACCGTGCCCGACCAGTGGCAGGTGCAGGTGCTGGCCCGGGTGCTGGCCAACAGCCGGGTGAGCGTGCACACCGACCACCTCGACGCCGACGACCTGGCCAGCGCGCACCTCGGGCACTGCCCCGACATCGCCGCCGCGGTGGCCGCTGAGCTCGAGCGGGTGGGCCCCGACGCGACGGTGTGCGTGCTGCCCGACGGCCCGCAGACCATCGCCTACGTCAGTGCACCGGTGCCGGCGTGAGCCTGGCCGCGTTGGAAGCCCGCCTGGCGCAGGAGGACCGGCTGCTGGTCGCCTACTCCGGCGGGGCCGACTCCGCACTGCTCGCCACCGTCGCCCACCGGGTGCTGGGGGAGCGCGCCGTGGCCGTCACCGCGGTGTCCGCCAGCCTGCCCGCGTCCGAGCGGGCCGCGGCCAAGGCGTTCGCCCGCGAGCAGGGCTTCGCCCACGTCGAGGTGGCCACCGACGAGCTCGACCGCCCGGAGTACGTGGCCAACACCGGGTCCCGCTGCTTCCACTGCAAGTCGGCCCTGTTCGACGCCCTCGAACCGATGGCCGCCGTGCTCGGTGCGCGCACGGCGCTGGGCACCAACCTCGACGACCTGGGTGACCACCGGCCCGGCCAGGCGGCGGCGGCGCAGCGCGGCTCGGTGTTCCCGCTGGTCGACGCCGGGCTGAGCAAGGCGGCCGTGCGGGCGATCAGCGCCGAGCTGGGCCTGGCGACGGCGGCCAAGCCGGCCGCGGCGTGCCTGAGCTCCCGGGTGGCCTACGGCGACGCCGTCACCGCCGAGGTGCTGGGCCGCGTCGAGGCCGCCGAGGAGTCGTTGCACCGCCTGGGGTTCGACGTCTGCCGGGTTCGGGCCCACGCCGACGGCACCGTCGCCCGGGTGGAGGTCGAGGACGTCGACCGCGCCGTGGCGCTGCGGTCCGAGGTGGACGGTGCGGTGCGCGCCGCCGGGTTCACCTTCGCCACCCTCGACCTGGCCGGGTTCCGCTCGGGGAGCATGAACCGGCTGCTCCCGCTCACCCCGGCCTGATGCAGCACTCCACCCCCGACCTCGACCGGGAGCGCCGCCAGGGCCTGCCCGAGGTGGTCTACGGCCCCGGCAAGACGCCGGCCGAGATCACCGACGTGGTCCGCGCCCTGCTCGGCTCCTCGACCGGGCCGGTGCTGGCCAGCCGGGTCACCGCCGAGGTGGCCGCGCAGGTCGACGTGCCCGGGGGCACCTACGACGAGGCCGCGCGGCTGCTGGTGTGGCGGGCCGCGGCGGCGGGGGACGTGCGGGTCGTCGTCGTCACCGCCGGGACCGCGGACGGGCCCGTCGCCACCGAGGCCGCGGCGGTGGGCCGGGCCATCGGGCTGCAGGTCAGTCAGGTCCGCGACGTCGGGGTGGCCGGGATCGACCGGGTGCTGGCCCGCGCCGACGAGCTGCGCGCCGCGGACGTGGTGGTCGTGGTGGCCGGCATGGAGGGGGCCCTGGCCAGCGTGGTCGGCGGGCTGGTGGCCGCGCCGGTCGTGGCCGTGCCCACCTCCACCGGGTACGGCGCCGCGCTGGAGGGGGTGACAGCGCTGCTGGCCATGCTGACCTCGTGCGCCGCGGGGGTGACGGTGGTGAACATCGACTCCGGGTTCGGGGCGGCGCTGGCCGCGCACCGCCTCGGCTGGGCCCTGCGGCGGCGCGGGTGATCCTCTGGCTGAACCCCGTGGCGGGCATCTCGGGGGACATGCTGCTGGGCGCCCTGCTCGACCTCGGCGCCCCCGTCGACGCCGTGCGGGCCGCCGTGGCCGCCACCGGCATCACCGGCTGGGAGATCCGGGTGGGCGAGACGCAGCGCCACGGGCTGCGGGCACGGCGGGCCGAGGTCGTGGTGGCCGACGACGTCCCCGCCCGCGCGGCGTCGGAGCTGCTGCGGCGGGTGGCCGACGTGCCCGTCGCGCTCGCCGCGGTGCGCGCGCTGGCCGAGGTCGAGGCCCGCACCCACGGGGTGTCGGTGGACGAGGTGCACCTGCACGAGCTCGGCGGCGTGGACACCGTCGTCGACACGGTCGGGGTGGCCGCGGCCGTGGCCGCGCTGGGGGTCACGCAGGTGTGGTCGGCGCCGGTGCGGCTGGGCCACGGGACGGTCCGTGCCGCGCACGGCCTGCTGCCCGTGCCCGCCCCGGCCACCCTGGCCCTGCTCGAGGGCGTCCCCGTCGTCGGCGTGGACGAGCCGACCGAGACCGTCACCCCCACCGGGGCGGCCCTGCTGCGCGCACTCGGCACCCGGTACGGTCCGCTGCCGCCGATGACGGTGCGCGCCAGCGGGTACGGGGCCGGGGGCCGCGACACCCCGGCGCGGCCGAACGTGCTGCCCGCCGTGCTGGGCGAGCCGGTGCCGGACGCGGCCGACGAGCTGGTGGTGTGCGAGTCCACGGTGGACGACGTCACCGGTGAGGTGCTCGGACTGCTGGTCGACGCGCTCCTCGGCGCCGGGGCGCGCGACGCGTGGCTGGTGCCCGTCACGGGGAAGAAGGGCCGCCCCGCGCACGTCGTCACCGCCCTGTGCGACGAGGCCGCGGCGGGGGCCGTCGAGGACCGGCTGCTGGCCGAGACCGGGTCGCTCGGGGTGCGCCGGCACAGCGTCACCCGCCGCGCCCTGCCCCGGCAGACCACCGAGGTCGCGCTGCACGGCGGCACGGTGCGGGTGAAGTGGGGCCCGCACCGCGGCAAGCCCGAGCACGACGACCTGGTGGCGCTGAGCCGGGCTACGGGCCTCCCCGTCCGCACCCTGGCCGAGCAGGTCCTCGCCGTCGCCACCCGCCCGCCGGGCAGATAGCAGGCTTGACGCCCCCACCGCGGCGTCCTGGGGGCGGGAAGCCTGCTTTTCGCCCCGGGGTTGACCCAAGCGCACGGGTGCGTTTATGGTTAGCGCATCGACAGTCTTAAGGGGGACGGCATGACCAGCACGCTGCACGTCGGCACGGGGACCCACCGCGGTCCGCTCTCGCTCTTCCCGGTGTGGCGCGCCACCGCCCCCGGCCCGGTCGTGGCGCTGGCCGACGAGCGCACCGTCGCCGTCCGCGAGCTCGACGACCCGCAGGTCCCGCGGCTGCGGGTCACCGCCACCACGCCGCTGCCGGTGCTGCTGCTCGACGGCCTGCTGCTGCGCGGCGGCTGGCAGGACCGCACCGCGGTCACCTCCGCCCTGCTCACCCCGGGCCGCGAGACCGACGTCGAGGTCCGCTGCGTCGAGCCGCACCGCTGGGGTGGCGCGACGGCGCACGTCGCCGGCGGCCGCTCCAGCACCCGGGTCCGGGCCGTCACCGAGCAGGACGAGGTGTGGCGCCGCGTCGCCCAGGAGCACGCCCGCCTCGCCGAGCCCCCCGCGGTCGACGACCTCGATCCGCTGCCGGGGCAGTCCGGGGTGCTGGTCGGCATCGGGGGCAGCCCGCTGGCCCTCGAGCTGTTCGCCCACCCCGACCTGCTCGCCGCCGCCTGGGCCGAGCTGGTGGCGGCCGCTGCCCGCGACGCCGCCGGGGCGCCCCTCCGGCGCACCACGTCCCACGACGCCCGCGGCTTCGCCGTCGCCGCGGCCGGCGTGGGCCTCACGGCCACCGGTCGGGCCGGTCAGGGCCGGGCGCTCCGCGGCTCGCGGGGCAGCCTGCACGGCCGCGGCGTGGAGTGGCGGGGCCGGGCCCTGCACACCTGCGTGCTCGACCACGCCCACCAGGCGGTGTCGGCGTGAGGCCCGAGGTGCTCGATCGCGCGGCCGGGGCGCTGCTCGGCTCCGCCGCCGGCGACGCGCTCGGGGCGGGCTACGAGTTCACCCACCCCGACCCCGGGACGACGATCGACATGATCGGCGGCGGGCCCTTCGGGTTCGCACCCGGCGAGTGGACCGACGACACGTCGATGGCCGTCGCCGTCGCCCGCGTCGTCGCCGACGGCCAGGACCTGCGCACGCCCGCCGCGCTCGACGCCGTCGCCGCCGGGTTCGACGAGTGGTACGCGGGCGGACCGAAGGACATCGGCAACCAGACCCGCGCGGTGCTCTCCCAGCGCCCCGGCTCGGCGGCGGCCATGACCGCGGCCGCAGCCGGGATCACCGGGCGCACCGGGGGCAACGGGTCCCTGATGCGGACGGCCGCCGTGGGTCTGGGCTACCTCGAGGGCAGCGAGGACGCCTGCGCCGACGCGGCCGCGGCCGTCTCGCTGCTGACGCACGCCGACGAGCGCGCCACCCAGGCGTGCCGGATGTGGTCCGTCGCCGTCCGCCACGCGGTGCTCACCGCGACGTTCGACGGGGTGCGCGGCTACCTGGCCACCCGGCCCGACGAGGACGCGCACTGGGGCCCGCTGCTCGACACGGCGGAGCAGGGCGAGCCGGCGGACTTCGCGAACAACGGCTGGGTGGTCCACGCGCTGCAGACCGCGTGGTGGGCCATCACCCGGGCCGACGCCGCAGGCCCGGAGCACCTGCAGGCCGCGCTCGAGCTCTGCGTCCGCGCGGGGCACGACACCGACACCACGGCCGCCATCGCCGGGGCCCTGCTCGGCGCGCGGTGGGGGGCGTCCGCAGTGCCGGCCCGCTGGCGCCGGGTGCTGCACGGCTGGCCGGGGCTGGCCGCCCGAGACCTGGTCGCCCTCGGCGTCCGGGCCGCCCGGGGAGGTGCCGACGACCGGGAGGGGTGGCCGTCGGCGCCCCGGGTGGACTACTCCCGCTTCGACACCGGGCACGTCACCACCCACCCGCACGACGACGGGGTGCTGCTCGGCGGCGTGGACGCGGTGGACCGGGACGACCACGACGTCGAGGTCGCGCTGTGCCGCATGGGTTCCGAGGTGCGCGACCGGGAGCGGGTCGAGTTCTGGCTCGTCGACGCCGACCACGCCAACCCCAACCTGGAGTTCGTGGTCGACGACGCGGCGGCGACGGTGCGGGCGCTGCGCGACGAGGGCAAGCGGGTGCTGCTGCACTGCGTCGAGGGCCGCAGCCGCACGCCCACCGTCGCCGCCCGTTACGCCCAGCTGCTCGGCCGTGACCCGGCGGACGTGCTCGCGGCGATGCCGTGGGCGCGGCCGCGGGAGGAGCTGTGGCGCAGCGTGGTCGGGGCGCCGGAGGTGGCCGCGACCCCTGACCGGCCGCGGCAGGTCACGATCTACGACCGCGACCGGCTCGCGGTGTGGGCCCGGCTGCTCGAGGACGGGCAGCTGCAGCTCGAGGGCCAGCACCTGTACGACGACGGCGAGGACTACGAGTACTTCCTCACCGTGCGCGACGTCGGGAAGGTGGTCGCTGCGCTCGGCGGTGCTCCCGGGGACGACGTGCTCACCCTGCTCCAGGCCCACGGCGAGGACGTCGTCGCCCACGGCGAGACCGAGTGGCTGCGCTCCCGCGCCATCTCCTACGAGACGTTCACCTACTGACCCCACCAACGACGGAGGAGCCCGTGACCCAGATCGAGACCGCCCGCACCATCGCGACCCGCGCCCACGAGGGACAGGTCGACAAGATCGGCGCGCCGTACATCGACCACCCCGCGCAGGTCGTCGACCTGGTGCAGCGGCTGCCCGGGTACGCCGAGGCGGACGAGGACGTGCAGCGCGACGCCGTGGTCGCGGCCTGGCTGCACGACGTCGTCGAGGACACCCCGGTGACGGCCGCCGACCTCACCGCGGCGGGGTTCACCGCGCGGGCCGTCGACGCCGTCGTCGCGCTCACCCGCACCGACGACGTGCCGCCCGACGACTACTACGCCCACGTGCGCGAGACCCCGGTGGCCCGGCTCGTCAAGACCGCGGACATCGCCAGCAACCTCGACCCGCGCCGCACCGCCCAGCTCGACGACGCGAAGCGGGATGAGCTCGCCCGGAAGTACGCCCACGCGCTGGACGCCCTCGGAGTGGACCGGTCGGTGGTCGACGCCCTGCACGCCTGAGGCCGGTCTGTCCGTTCCGTCCCGGCCGAGTCTGCGGCGCGGCAGGATCGGGCCGTCCGACGACGTGAGGAGTGATCGCGTGCCGTTCTGCCTGCCCGAGGAGCCGCGGCTGGCCAACCGGTCGGAGGAGGTCGTCTGGAAGGCCCTGGTCGACCAGTGCGGCCACGGAGACCTGCTCGTGGCCGGCCAGCGGGTCACCGACCGGGGCAAGGACCACGAGATCGACGTCGTGGTCGCCCTGGAGGGCCACGGCATCGTCACCGTCGAGGTCAAGGGCGGCGAGGTGTGGCACGACGGGACGTCCTGGCGGCAGCAGCACGGTCGGATCGACCCGGTGGGTCAGGTGAGGGCGGCCAAGTACGCGCTGCGTGAGGTCCTCGACCGCCACCCGCGGTGGAGAGGGCGGCGGGTCCGGTGGGCGCACGTGGTGGTGCTCCCGGGCAGCCGGCTGGCCGACGACTTCGAGACCCCCGACTGCCCGCGGTGGATGGTGGTCGACCACGCGCAGCTCGGCGACCTCGCCGGGCTGCTGCGCCGCGTCCTCGACGACCAGGACTCGACGAACCGGGACCTGACCGAGGACGACGTCGACGCGCTCCGCGAAGCCCTCGCCGGGCGTTCGCTGCCCCAGCGGGACGTCGTCGCCCGCGCAGCGGAGAACGACGAGGCCGCCGACCTGCTCACCGAGCAGCAGGCGGTGATCCTCTCGGCGACCCGTCACCTCAACCGGGTCGAGGTCCGCGGAGGCGCGGGCAGCGGGAAGACGTACCTGGCGTGCGAGCAGGCCCGCCGCCTCTCGCAGCAGGGCCTGCGGGTCGCGCTGGTCTGCTACTCCCACGGCCTTGCCTCGTACCTGCGCCGGCTGTGCACCGGGTGGTCGCGCCGGCACCGCCCCGGCTACGTGGGGGAGTTCCACGAGCTCGGGCTGCGGTGGGGGTCGGCCGAGGCGCCCAGCGACCCCGCGCTGCAGCCGCAGTTCTTCGAGCACGAGCTGCCGGCCGAGATGACCGACCTCGCCGACCGGCTGACCGACGGGCAGAAGTTCGACGCCATCGTCGTCGACGAGGCGCAGGACTTCGCCGACGCCTGGTGGACGCCGCTGCTCGCCGCGCTCCGCGACCCGGACTCGGGCGGGCTCTACGTGTTCTCCGACGAGGGCCAGCGGGTGTTCGAGCGGCACGGGACGCCGCCGGTGCCGCTGGTCCCGCTCGTGCTCGACGCGAACATCCGCAACACCCGGCCCATCGCGGAGGCCTTCACGCCGCTCGTCGGCCAGCGCATGCGTCTGCAGGGCGGGGACGGCCCCGCCGTGACCTTCCTGCCGTGCCAGTCCAGCGATGCGGTCGACGTCGCCGACGACGCCGTCGAGGCGCTGCTGAACAGGTGGAAGCCGGTCGACGTCGCGCTGCTCACCACGGGCAGCCGCCACCCGGAGCAGGTGGAGCGCCAGGCCGAGGGGCACGAGGCGTACTGGGACACGTTCTGGGACGCCGAGCAGGTGTTCTACGGCCACGTGCTCGGGTTCAAGGGCCTCGAGCGGCGCGCGGTGGTGCTGGCGCTGAACTCCGAGGCCGACGCGTCCCGGCTGCGCGAGCGGGTCTACGTCGGGCTCAGCCGGGCACGCGACCAGCTCGTCGTCTGCGGCGACCCGGACGTGGTGCGCGCGGTCGGCGGCGACGAGCTGGCCCGCCGCCTCGGCGCCGCCTGACCCCGTCCGCCCCGCGTCGGGCGCACTGTCCGGTGTTCGACCCCCACCTCGCCCCGCGACGGGCGCACTTTCCGGTGTCCGACCCCACCTCGGACCGCGTCGGGCGCACTCTGCGGTGGCCGCAGCCGGGCCGGGTTGCGGGCATACCCTAGGGGGGTACGGTAGCGATGACGACCGAGGGAGGCGCCGTGGCGGGCTACGCAGGCACCAAGGACGACCAGCTCAAGCGGCTGCGGCGCATCGAGGGACAGGTGCGCGGGCTGCAGCGGATGGTCGAGTCCGACACCTACTGCATCGACGTCCTCACCCAGGTCTCGGCCGCCACCAAGGCCCTGCAGTCCGTCGCCATCGGCCTCCTCGAGGAGCACATGGCCCACTGCATGGTCGAGGCCGCGCGCGCCGGCGGCACCGAGCAGGACGAGAAGGTCCGCGAGGCCTCCGACGCCATCGCCCGCCTCATCCGCAGCTAGCACCACCACCCACGAGGAGAGCACCGTGAGCACCACCTACACCGTCACCGGCATGACCTGCGAGCACTGCGTCGCCTCCGTCACCGAGGAGGTCGACGAGCTCGACGGCGCCTCCGTGGTCTCGGTCGACCTGGAGTCCGGCGAGCTCGTCGTCGACGGCGACGTGCACCGTGACCAGGTCCAGGCCGCCGTGCAGGAGGCGGGCTACGACCTGACGCCGGCCTGATGGCGGCGCCGACCACGGCGCGCCCCAGCCCGGAGCAGGACCAGCAGGTCGAGCTGGCCATCACCGGGATGACGTGCGCCTCGTGCGCGAACCGCATCGAGCGCAAGCTGAACAAGCTCGACGGGGTCACCGCCGACGTCAACTACGCCACCGAGAAGGCCCGCGTCCGCTACGCCGGCACGGTGACCACCGACGCGCTGCTGGAGACCGTGGCGAACGCCGGGTACTCCGCCGCGCTGCCCCCCGAGCCCGACGCCGAGACGGGACCCGCTGCGCCCGAGCAGGACCCGCTGCGTCAGCGGCTTCAGGTCAGCGCGCTGCTCACCGTGCCCGTGGTGCTGCTGGCCATGGTTCCGGCGCTGCAGCTCGGCGGCTGGCAGTGGCTCTCGCTCACCCTGGCTGCGCCCGTCGTCGTGTGGGGCGCGCTGCCGTTCCACCGTGCGGCGTGGACCAACCTGCGGCACGGCGCGACCACGATGGACACCCTGGTCTCGGTCGGGGTGCTGGCCGCGTTCGGCTGGTCGCTCTACGCCCTGTTCCTCGGCGACGCCGGGATGATCGGCATGCGCCACGGCTTCTCGTTCACCGCCGGTGGCGGCTCGGACGCGATCTACCTCGAGGCCGCCGCCGGGGTCACCACGTTCATCCTCGCGGGCCGCTACCTCGAGGCCCGCGCCAAGCGCCGCTCCGGGGCCGCGCTGCGCGCGCTGCTCGAGCTCGGGGCCAAGCACGTCGCCCTGCTGCGCGACGGCCGGGAGACCCGGGTGCCTGTCGAGCAGCTCTGCGTCGGGGACGAGTTCGTCGTCCGCCCCGGGGAGACCATCGCCACCGACGGCGTCGTCGTCGACGGCACCGCGGACGTCGACACCGCCACCGTGACGGGCGAGTCCGTGCCCGTCGCGGTCGGTCCCGGGGACGCCGTGGTCGGGGCGACGACGGACGTCGGCGGGCGGCTCGTGGTTCGGGCCACCAGGGTCGGCGCCGACACCCAGCTCGCCCGCATGGCGCAGCTCGTGGAGGAGGCGCAGCACGGCAAGGCCCAGGTGCAGCGCTTGGCCGACCGGGTCGCCGCCGTCTTCGTGCCCGTGGTCATCGCGCTGAGCCTGGGCACCCTCGTGGTGTGGCTGCTCGCCGGCGGGGGAGGGCAGGCCGCGTTCACCGCCGCCGTCGCCGTGCTCATCATCGCCTGCCCCTGCGCGCTCGGGCTGGCCACGCCGACCGCGCTCATGGTCGGCACCGGCCGCGGCGCGCAGCTCGGCATCCTGCTCAAGGGCCCCGAGGTCCTCGAGAGCACCCGGCAGGTCGACACCGTGGTGCTGGACAAGACCGGCACCGTCACCACCGGCCGGATGACCCTGCTCGACGTCGTGCCCGCCGACGGGGAGGACCGCGACGAGGTGCTGCGCCGGGCCGCGGCCGTCGAGTCCGGCTCCGAGCACCCCGTGGCCCGGGCCATCGCCGACACCGAGCACGCGGCCGTCCGCGGCTTCACCAACCTCCCCGGCCGGGGCGCGCGCGGCGAGGTCGAGGGCCGCACCGTCACCGTGGGCCGGGCCAGCCTGGTCGACGACGTGCCCGCCGAGCTGCAGGCCGCGCTCACCGCCGCCCGCGAGCAGGGCCGCACCGCGGTCGTCGTGGCCTGGGACGGCCGCGCCCGCGGGGTGCTCGCCGTGGCCGACACCGTCAAGCCGACGTCCGCGCAGGCGGTCTCGGAGCTGCGCGGCCTCGGCCTGCGGCCGGTGCTGCTCACCGGGGACGACGCGACCGTGGCCCACGCGATCGCCGCCGAGGTGGGGATCGAGGAGGTCCACGCCGACGTGCTGCCCGAGGACAAGGTGGCCGTGGTCGCCGCGCTGCAGGCGCAGGGACGCGTGGTCGCCATGGTCGGCGACGGCGTCAACGACGCGGCCGCGCTGGCCACGGCCGACCTGGGCCTGGCCGTGGGCACGGGGACCGACGTCGCCATCGAGGCCAGCGACCTCACCCTGGTCCGCGGGGACCTCCGGGCCGCGGTCGACGCGATCCGGCTGGCGCGGCGCACCCTGAGCACGATCAAGGGCAACCTGTTCTGGGCGTTCGCCTACAACGTGGCCGCGATCCCGCTGGCCGCGCTGGGCCTGCTCAACCCGATGATCGCCGGGGCCGCGATGGCGTTCTCCTCGGTGTTCGTAGTGACGAACAGCCTGCGGCTGCGCCGGTTCCGCTCGGTCACCGCGTGAACGGCCTCCCTGCGCTCGGGCTGCTGCTGGCGACCGTCCTGGCCGGGGTCGCCGGCCTCTACGGTGCGGCCCGGGCGGTGCGGGTGGCGCGGGAGCCGTTGCGCCGCTACCACTTCCTGTCCGGGATCGGCCCCACCGAGCACGCGGTCTCCCGCTTCCACGTGCGCTGGTACACGGTGTCGATGGTGTTCCTGGCCTTCGACATGGAGATGGTCTTCATGTACCCGTGGACGCTCGTGGTGTCCGAGGTCGGCGTCAAGGCCGTGGTGGAGATGTTCGGGTTCCTGCTGGTCCTGCTCGCCGGCGTCGCCTACGCCTGGCGGGAGGGGGCGCTGCGGTGGACCTGAGCTCGGCCCTGCGCCGGTTCGCCACGCCCCGGCCGCTGGTGGTGGCCGCCCCTGGCGCGCACCGCACCCGCTTCGCCGTCGAGGCCGCGCTGCGCGCCCGCGGCTGGACGGCCGTCGACAGCCCCGCCCGCGCCGACGTCCTCGTCGCCTGCGGTCGTCCCGGGCCCGAGCTGACCGCCGCCTTGGACGTGGTGTTCGACCAGCTGCCCACCCCCCGCGCCCGCGTCCTCGTCGACGACCCGTCCCAGGTCGACGACGCCCTGACCGAGGCCCGGGACCTGCTGGCCGACACCGCCGCTCAGCGCGACGACCACGCCGCCCGCAGCGCGGGCCCCGAGGACGGGGACATGCCGGGGTCGCTGGACATGGCCGGCAGCGCCCCGGACCGCGACGGCCTCGGGCTCGAGCAGCTGCACGTCAGCCTCGGCCCGGCCCTGACGGCCTGGCCCGCCGGGCTGCGGCTCGACGTCGCCATCCAGGGCGACGTGGTGCAAGAGGCCGCGGTGGTGGCGGTCGACGACGCGGTCGCGGTCGACGACGACCCCCGCGTGCTCGCCCTCGACGCCCTGGCCACCCTGCTGCTCGTGCTCGGCTGGGACGGCGCGGCCGGCCGCGCCCAGGTGGTCCGCGACGGGGGCAATGGTGTCGACGCGCTCGCCCGTCGGCTGCGCGGCTCCCGGCGGCTGCACGCCGCCACCCGCGGCCTCGGGGTGCACGACGGTCTCGACGCCCGTGACCGCTTGCTCCGCATGCTCGACGTCGCCGCCGGGGCCGACGCCCCGCTGCCCACCGCCGACCCCGCCGCGCTCGTCGTCGGCGCCGAGCTGGCCACCGCGCGGGTCGTCGTCGCCTCGCTCGACCCGTACCGGGTGGGGGTGCCGGCGTGACCGCGTGGCCGGTGTGGACGGTGGTGCTGGTGCCCGTGGCCGTCGCTGTGCTCGGTGTCCTGGCCGCGTCCGGGCAGGGCGTCCTGGTGGCCCGCGACGCCGGACGCCGGGTCGACCCCCTGGCACCGCTGCGGGAGACGGCGCGGCTGCTGGTGCAGCAGCCCCGCCGGGTCCCCGGTGCCGACGTGCTGCTCGCCCGCCTGGGGCTCGTGCTGCTGCTGTGCTCGGCCGTCCTGGCCGCGGCCGTCGTCCCCCTCGGCGGGCACGTGGTCCTCGACTCGACCGTCGGCGTCGTCGTGGTGAACCTGGCGGACGTCGGGGTGTGGGCCGGGTTGTGGCTGGCCGGGTGGGGCTCGAACAGCCCGTGGGGCCTGGTCGGTGGCTACCGGTTCCTGGCCCAGGGCCTGGCCTACGAGCTGCCGCACATGTTCGCGCTCATCACCGCGGCCACGGGGGCGGGGTCGTTGCGGCTGGCCGACGTCGCCGGCGCGCAGCACCCCGTGTGGTTCGTCGTCCTCATGCCGGTGGCGTTCGCGGTGTACCTGCTCTCCGCGCTGGGCCTCAGCACCTGGGGGCCGTTCGCCTCCCCGCTCGGCCGTGACGCCGCCGGGGGTGTCGGCGCCGAGCTCGCCGGGGTCGACCAGCTGCTGCTGCGCGCCGGGCGGGCGGCGTTGCTGGCCGCGATGGCGCTGGTGGCGGGGCCGCTGTTCCTCGGCGGTGGGGCCGGCCCGCTGCTGCCCGGCTGGCTGTGGACCCTGGTCAAGGCCGTCGGCGTGCTCGCCCTGCTGGTGTGGCTGGGCGCGCGGGGCCCGCAGGTGCGGGTGGAGCGGTTCACCGAGCAGGCGTGGGTGTGGCTGCTGCCGCTGGCGGTCGCGCAGACGGCCGTCGTCGCGGTGGTGGTCCTGTGAGCGGCGGGGCCGTGACCGTGCTGGCCTGGGTGTGCTCGCTGGGCGCCGTCGTCACCGCGTTCCTGGTGTTCCGGGTCAGCTCGATGGCCCGGGCCACCTACGCGCTGCTGGCGTCGTTCGCGTTCGTCGGGGTCGACCTGGCCCTGCTGCGGCTGAGCTACCTGGGTGTGGTCGTGGTGCTCATGATGGTCATGGAGATGGCCGTCATGGCCGTGTTCATGCTGCTGTACATGATGAACCCGGCCGGGCTGATGCCGATGCAGATGTACCACAACAAGTCCGGGGCGATGACGATCTCCGTCGGCTCGTTCGTCCTGCTCGGCGGGGGCGCCCTGCTGGTGCCCTGGCCGGACCGGGCCGGGGAGGTGCCCGCGGATCCGACGCTGCAGCTCGGCCGGTCCATCATGGGCCCGACGATGCTGGTGATGATGGTCGTCGGGGTGAGCCTGTTCGCCACCATCGTCGCCGCCGTCGTGCTGGCCACCGACCGCGGTCGCTACGACCGCTACGGCGACGACCTCGACGCGGACGTGCCGTCGGACCCGGTCCCGGGGGGTGTGGGGCGATGACGTTGCAGCTCGCGCTGCTGCTGGCGGCGGCGCTGTTCTCGATCGGGTTGTACGGGGCGCTGTCCCAGCAGTCCATCGTCATGATCATGATGGGGCTGGAGCTGGTGGTGAACGCCGTCGTCGTCGCCGCGGCCGCCTTCTGGTTCCACCTCTCCCCGGCCCGCGCCGACGCCCAGGTGCTCGTCCTCGTCGCCCTGGCCGCCATGGCCGTGGAGATGGCCATCGGGTTCGCCGCCGTCACCGCGATCTTCCGGGCCCGCGCCGCCGACACCACCGACGTGGCCACGGACCTGCAGGGATGACCGCGCTCGTCGCCGTCCCCGCCCTCGTCGGCCTGGGACTGCTGCTCCTGCCCGCGCTCGCCCCCGGCCGCGGGGAGCGGGCCGCGCTGCCGGTCGCGGTCGGGACCGCCGCCGTCACGGTCGGTCTCGCCGTGTGGGTGGTGCTGACGCGGCCGGCGCTCGTGGTGCGCGGTCTGCCCGGGGTGCCGGTGGTGCTCACCGTCGACGACCTGTCCGCGACCATGGTGCTCACCACGACGGTCGCCGGGCTGCTCGTGCTGCTGCTGGCGTGGGGCTCGCCCGAGGAGGGTCGGCGCCGCCTCGGCGGGCTGCTGCTGGTGTTCCTGGCCGCGGTGCTCGTCACCGTCACCGCCGGGACCCTGCTGACCCTGCTCGTCGCGTGGGAGCTCATGGGCGCGTGCAGCTACGCGCTCGTCGGGCACGCGTGGCGGGAGCGGCGTCGCGTGGCCGCCGGCACGACTGCGTTCCTCACCACCCGGCTGGCCGACGTCGGGCTCTACGTCGCCGCCGGGGCCGTCCTCGCGGCCGGGGTCCCCGCCGTGCCCCTGACCGGGCTCGACGTGCTGGCCGGCACCGGGTGGGGGCAGGTCGCCGTCGCGGGGATAGTCGTGGCCGCCCTGGGCAAGGCGGCGCAGCTGCCGTTCTCCGGGTGGCTCTCCGGGGCCATGCTCGGGCCGAGCCCCGCCTCGGCGCTGCTGCACTCCGCGGCCATGGTCGCCGCGGGCGGGTACCTGCTGCTGCGGGTCGCGCCGCTGCTCGAGGCCACCGGCTGGGCGCTGCCCGTGGCGTGCGTGGGGGCGCTGACCGCGGCGGTACTCGGAGTGGTCGCGCTGGTGCAGACCGACCTCAAGCAGCTCCTCGCCGCGTCGACGTGCGCGCAGCTCGGGTTCGTCGTGCTGGCCGCGGGCACCGGGGCGGTCGCCGGGGGAGCGGCCGTGCTGGTCGCCCACGCCGCGACCAAGGCGCTGCTGTTCGGGGTGGCCGGGACGTGGCTCGACGCGCTGGGCACCAAGGACCTCGACGGGCTGCGCGGCGCCGGGCGGGCGCGGCCCGTGGTCGGGGCGACGGCCGCCGTGGGGGCGCTGGGCCTGGCCGGGGTGCCGCCGCTGGCGCTGTGGGTGGGCAAGGACGCCGCCCTGGCCGAGGCGCCGACCCTGCTGCACCTGGCCGGGCTGCTCGCCGCCGCGCTCTCCGCCGGGTACGCCGCCCGCGTGCTGGCCGTGGTGCTGAGCCCAGGCCGGCCCGTCCCCGACACCGAGCAGGAGGGAACCCGCACCGTGCGCACCCCGACCACCGTGGCACTCGTCGTCCTCGCCGCTCTGGCCGCCGGGCTCGGGCTGCTGGGCCTGACCCCGCTGCGCGACGCGCTGCCCGGGCCGTGGGCGCAGCCGTCCGGGCTCGCCACCTCCGGGGTGCTCGCCGTGGTCGTCGACTCGGCCGTCCTCACCCTCGACCGCCGCCGCCCCCGTCGCCGCACCGCATGTAGCGGGCTAACTGTCGACCAGACCCCCGATTCGAGCCAGGTAGCCCGCTACATGCGGGGGGCGGCCCGGGAGTGGGTGGGGACGACCGCGCTGCTGACGTCGGTCGGGGCCGGGGTGGACGCGCTGGCGCGGGTGCTCGCGCGGGCCGACGACCGGGCCACCGACGGCCTGCTGCGCGCCGCCGGACCGGGCGTCCTCGCCGCCGCCACCACCCTCGACCGCCGCGCCGAGCCCGCGGCCCTGCGGCTGGCCACCGGCACCGCCGCGGCCACCCGGCGCCTCGGCGCGCTCACCCGGCGGCTGCAGACCGGCCAGCTCCACACCTACTACGCCCAGGCGGTCGTCGCGCTCGTGGTCCTCGTCGTGCTCCTCGTGGCGGTGCGCTGATGCTCGTCGCCCTGCTCGTGCTGCCCCTGCTCGTCACCCTCGGCCTGCTCGCCGCCCCCGCGGTCCCCGACCGGGCCGTCCGGTTGCTGTGGACCGGGACCGCGGCCGTCGAGGTGGTGCTCGTCGTCGTCACCTGGGTCCGCTTCGTCCGCACCCCACCGCCGAGCGGGTTCGCCGGCGAGGTCGACGTCGCCTGGATCCCGTCCGTGGGCAGCCGGGTCCACCTCGGGGTCGACGGCACCAGCCTGCCGCTCGTCGCCCTGACCGCCGTGCTGTTCCTGGCCAGCGCGGTCTACGCCGGTCCGCGCCGGGAGAACCTGCGCAGCTACGCGGCGCTGTTCCTGTTCCTGCAGGCGGTCTCGCTCGGGCTGTTCGTCGCCCTCGACCTGCTGGTGTTCTTCGTCTTCTTCGACCTCTCCATCGTCGGGGTGTACTTCGTCATCGCCGGGTGGGGGCAGGGGGAGCGGCGCCGGGCCGCGCTGCTGTTCTTCCTCTACACGTTCCTCGGCTCGCTGGCCCTGCTCGTCGGGTTCATCGGCCTCTACCTCGCCGCCGACCCGCACACCTTCGACATCCCCACCCTGGCCGCGGCCAACCCGCTCGCCGGCCGCGGTGTCCACGGCGCCGCCGTGCTGGGCGCGATCCTGCTCGGGCTGGCAGTGAAGACGCCCACGGTGCCGTTCCACTCCTGGCTGCCCCCGGCCCACACCGCCGCCCCCGCCGAGGGGTCCGCCATCCTGGCCGGGGTGCTGCTGAAGATGGGCACCTACGGGTTCGTCCGCATCGCGATGCCGCTGCTGCCGCAGGCGTGGCGGGCGTGGGCCTGGGCGATCGTCGTCGTCGGCGTCGTCTCCGTGATCTACGGCGCCCTGGTCGCCCTCGCGCAGACCGACCTCAAGCGGATGATCGCCTACACCAGCGTGAACCACATGGGCTACGTCGTGCTCGCCGTCGGCGCGGCCGGGCTGGGCACCGCGGCCGACCTCGACGCCCGCAGCGTCGCCGTCTCCGGGGCGGTGCTGCAGATGGTCAGCCACGGCCTCGTCACCGGGGCGCTGTTCCTGCTCGCCGGCGTGCTGCACGAGCGCGGCGGCACGTACGAGCTGCGGGCCTTCGGCGGGCTGGCCGGCCGCGCCCCCCGCTTCGCCGGGCTGCTCGCCCTGGGGGCGTTCGCCTCGCTCGGCCTGCCCGGCCTCTCGGGGTTCGCCGCCGAGTTCCAGGTGTTCACCGGCAGCCTCGCCACCGCCCCCGTCGCGGCGGCGATCGCCGTGCTGGGCATCGTCGTCACCGCCGCGCTGTTCCTGCGCGCCCTGCAGACCCTGCTCACCGGACCGGCGGCGGTGCCGCCGGGCACCACGTTCCCCGACGTCCGCCGCTCCGAGGTGCTCGCCGTGGGCCCGCTGCTGGCGCTCGTCGTGGTGCTCGGGGTGTACCCGTCGCTGGTGCTCGACGTCATCGCCCCCGCGTCCACCACGATCGTCGGCCTGGTGAGCCGGTGAGACCCGACGCCCCCGAGGTGGTCTCGGCGCTGCTGCCCGAGCTCGTCCTCGTCCTCGGCGCCGTCGCCGGGCTGCTCGCGGGCTCGTTCCTGCCCCGGCAGCGGCAGTACTGGGTGCGGATCTGGGGGGTCGCGATCTGTGCCGGGGCGGCGGTGCCGTCCGCGGTCGCCCTCACCCAGCCCGCGCGGTACGTCTACGAGGGCACCTACGCCATCGACCCCGGCCTCGGCGTCACCCGGCTCGTCGTCCTGGCTTCGCTCGCGCTGACCCTGCTGCTGGCCGGGGACACCATCGCCGGGGACCGCCGCGAGACCGAGGTCGTGGTCCTGCTGCTGCTCGCCGCACTGGGCACGATCGTGCTCGGCGGGGCGTCGGACCTGCTCGTCGTCGTGGCCGCGTTCCTGCTGCTCAGCGTCCCGCTCTACGCCCTGACGGGGTACCGGGGGACGTCCGCCGGCACCGAGGCCGCGCTCAAGCAGTACCTGCTCGGCGCGCTCGCCGGGGTGCTCCTGCTCGTCGGGGTGGCGCTGCTGCTCGGGGCGGGCGGCGGCACCGACTACGCCACCCTGGCCACCACCCTGCCCGGGGCGGCGCGGGTCACGGTCGTGGTCGGGGTCGTCGCCGTGCTCGCCGCTCTGGCCTTCGAGCTCGGCGCGGTGCCGCTGCACTTCTGGGTGCCCGACGTGGTGCAGGCCGCCCCCGCCCCCGTCGCCGCGTTCACCTCCACCGTGCCCAAGCTCGGGGCCGCCGTGGCCCTGGCCCGGCTGCTGGCCGTCCCGCTGCGACAGTCCGGTGTGGACTGGTCGCTGGCCGTCGCGGTCGTCGGTGCGGCGAGCATGCTGCTGGGGGCGCTGGCCGCGCTGGGGCAGGACGACGTGCGCCGGCTGCTGGGCTACTCCACCGTCAGCCAGGTCGGCTTCGTGCTCATGGCCGTGGCGGTCGCGGGACGGACGGGCCAGGCCCTGCCGTCGCTGGCGCTGTACCTGGCCGCATACGCGGTGACCAACCTGGCGGTGTTCGCCGTGGTGTGCGCCCTGCCGCGGGCGACGACCCTGGCGCACTACCGGGGCCTGGTCCGCGAGCACCGGTGGCTGGCCCTGGCCCTGGCCGTGGGTCTGCTCGGGCTGGTCGGCACCCCGCCCACCGCGGTGTTCGCGGGCAAGGTCGCGGTGTTCACCGCCGCGGCCGACGGCGGGCTCGGCTGGCTCGTCGTCGTCGCGGCCGTGGCCACCGTGGCCAGCCTCGGGTACACGTTGCGGTGGCTGGTGCCGGTGTTCCGGCCCGGGCCCAGCGACGCCGCCGTGGTCGGCACCCCGCTGCCGTGGGCGCGGGCCGCGGCGCTGCTGGGCGCGGTGGTGTCGGTGCTGCTCGGGCTGGCCGGCGGCGTGGTGCTCGACGTGGCCGGCGGCACCCCGCCGTTCGTGCGGTAGCTACAGCGTCGCGAGGTCCACCGCGGCCGCCATCGCGGCGTACCCGGCGTCGCCGGGGTGCAGGCCGTCGCCGGAGTCGTAGGCGGAGGCCAGCCGCGTCGGGTCGGCCGGGTCGCGCACCGCGGCATCGAGGTCGACCACCGCGTCGGCCACGGTGGAGCCGCGGATCCACGTGTTCACCGCCTGCCGCACCGCCTCGCCCTCCGGGGTCGCGACGGCCGCGCCGCCGTAGGGCGTCAGCGTGCCCAGCACCAGGCGCACCCCGCGTTCGTGCAGCCGGGCGGCGACGGCGGTGTAGGCGTCGGTCAGCGCGTCCGGGTCGACCGCGCCGCGGGAGCGGGCGATGTCGTTGATGCCCTCCACCAGCACCACCGTGCGCACCCCCGGCTCGTCGAGCACGTCGCGCTCCAGCCGTTCCCCGAGCGCCTCCCCGGCGGTGCCCCGGTCCGCGAGCACCTCGTTGCCGCCGATGCCCGCGTTGAGCACCCCCAGGCGCAGCCCCGCGGCCCGCAGCCGGGCGGCGAGCGCGTCGGGGTAGCGGCGGTCAGCTCCGGCCGTGGAGCCCACCCCGTCGGTGATGGAGTCCCCCAGGGCGACGACGGCGCCGGCCGTGCCCGGGGCGGGGACGTCGATGCCGGCCAGGAAGTACCAGGACGTGCTGACCGGCCGGAACCCGTCCCCGGTGCCGGCGTAGGTGGTCGCCGCCGCCCCCGGGTGCTGGGTGGCCGGGCCGGTGGGGCCGGGCAGGGCGGTGGTGACGAGGACGTCGGCGCCGTCGGGGGCGGGCAGCGGCACCGGGTCGGAGGCGATCTCCTCGCCGGCGGGCACCGTCACCACGCCGGACCCGCCGAACGTGGCCGCGACGGTCGGGCCGCCGGCGGCGAGGCCGAGGGTGGTTGCGGCGACGAACAGCGGGGTGGTGCCGAACGCGTTGGTCAGCCGCAGCCGCAGCGTCGGCCCGCCCAGGGAGAGCTGCACCACCTGGCGCAGCGTCGTGCCACTGAACCCGTCGGCGGCGAGGCCGTCGTCGCCCGGGACGGTGGCCGCGGTGGCCCAGCTGCCCGTCCACCCCGCGGTGTCCGGGGCCGCGGCGGGGACCGGCGGTGCGGGTGCGGGGGCCGGGCTGCAGCCGACGAGGACCGCGGCCAGCAGGACCAGCAGCGCGCGCACCGCGTCATGCTCGCAGGACCTGCTCACCCCAGGGGGTGGCACCCCGTGGTGGCGCGGACCGTGGTGCCCGACGCGTCGGTGGCCAGGTCGAGCCAGCCCCCGTCGGCGGCGGTGAACCGCACCCGGTGGGCGTCGGCGCGGTCGACGAGCAGCTCCACCTCGTCGTAGCCGTTGGACGCCGCGGAGTGCTCGGCGGAGGCCAGCACCGCCGGCCACACGGTGAGCACCGCCGCGCTCGTGCTGTCACCCAGCTCGCGGGCCAGCCCGCCCAGGCCGTCCAGCGGCGGCAGGCACTCCAGGGAGCGGCCGCCGTCGGTGACCGTCCAGTCCAGCCCGCCCGCGGTGGTGGCCACGACGGCGAGCAGCTCGCGGCGGGTGGCGTTCATCGTCGCGGCGGCCTGGTCGACGGGGGTGCGGGACGCCAGCGCGGACCGGTCCGCCGTCCGCGGGTCCGGCGTCGCGGTGTCGCACCCGGCCAGCAGGCCCAGCGCGCAGCAGGTCGCGACGGCAGCGCGCGCGGCTGGGATCGGCATCCGGACCTCCCGGGGGTGGGGAGACCGTACGGCGCCGGCGGGCCCGCGTCACGGGCGTGTCAGACGACGATGTACCGAACGTACGTTCTGTACAGACTGCTCACAGCACCATCCCCGGCCGGTTCACCCCAGCTTGGCCAGCGCCAGCCAGGTGTCGACCACGGTGTCCGGGTTCAGCGACATCGACTCGATGCCCTGCTTGAGCAGCCACTCCGCGAGGTCCGGGTGGTCCGACGGACCCTGCCCGCAGATGCCGACGTACTTGCCGCGCTCCCGGCACGCCGTGATGGCGAGCTCGAGCATGCGCAGCACCGCGGGGTCGCGCTCGTCGAACCCGGCGGAGACCAGGGCGGAGTCGCGGTCCAGGCCCAGGGTCAGCTGGGTCATGTCGTTGGAGCCGATGGAGAAGCCGTCGAAGTGCTCCAGGAAGTCCCCGGCGCGCACCGCGTTGGAGGGCAGCTCGCACATCATGACGACCTGCAGGTCGTTCTCCCCGCGGACCAGGCCGTTCTTCCCCAGCAGCTCGATGACGCCCTTGGCCTCGGTCACCGTGCGGACGAACGGGATCATGATCTTGACGTTGGTCAGGCCCATGTCGTCGCGCACGTGCTTGAGCGCCTCGCACTCCATGGCGAAGCACTCGGCGAAGTCTTCCGAGAGGTACCGCGACGCCCCGCGGTAGCCGAGCATCGGGTTCTCCTCGTCGGGCTCGTAGACCTCGCCGCCGAGCAGGTTCGCGTACTCGTTGGACTTGAAGTCGCTCATCCGCACGATCACCGGCTCCGGCGCGAAGGCCGCCGCGATCATCGAGACGCCCTCGGCCACGCGGTCGACGAAGAACTCCCGCGCCGACGGGTAGGCGGCGATGCGCTCCTCCACCTCGCGGCGCAGCGTGCCGTCGAGGGTGTCGAGGTCGAGCAGCGCCTTGGGGTGGATGCCGATCTGGCGGTTGATGATGAACTCCAGCCGCGCCAGGCCGACGCCGTTGTGCGGCAGCCGCGAGAAGGAGAACGCCTGCTCCGGGGTGCCCACGTTCATCATGATCTTGGTGGGGATCTCGGGCATGTCGTCGAGCTTGGTCTCGGTGACCTCGAAGTCGACGAGGCCGTCGTAGACCAGACCGGTGTCGCCCTCGGCGCAGGAGACGGTGACCTCGCGGCCGTCGGCCAGCTCGCGGGTGGCCGAGCCGGTGCCGACGACGGCGGGGATGCCCAGCTCGCGGGCGATGATCGCGGCGTGGCAGGTGCGCCCGCCCCGGTTGGTGACGATCGCGCTGGCCCGCTTCATGATCGGCTCCCAGTCGGGGTCGGTCATGTCGGCCACGAGCACGTCACCCTTGTCGAACTCGTGCATCTGCCCGAGGTCGGTCATCACCTTGACCGCGCCCGCGCCGACCTTCTGCCCGATGGCGCGGCCCTCGATGATGGTGGTGCCGCTGCCGGTGACCTTGTAGCGCTCGGAGGTGGTGCCGACGCGGGACTGCACCGTCTCCGGCCGGGCCTGCAGGATGTAGATCGTCCCGTCGCGGCCGTCCTTGCCCCACTCGATGTCCATGGGGCGGCCGTAGTGCTCCTCGATCTTGAGCGCCTGGCGGGCCAGCTCGGTGAGGTCGTCGTCGGTCAGCGAGAGCCGCACCCGCTCGGCGGGGTCGACGTCGACGAACGCGGTGGAGCGGCCCACGGCGGCGTCGTCGGTGTAGACCATCTTGGTGGCCTTCTCCCCGACGCTGCGCTTGAGCACGGCGGGGCGGCCGGCGCGCAGGGCGGGCTTGTAGACGTAGAACTCGTCGGGGTTCACCGCCCCCTGCACCACGCCCTCGCCGAGGCCGTAGGCGGAGGTGATGAACACGGCGTCGGGGAAGCCGGACTCGGTGTCCATGGTGAACATGACCCCGGAGGCGCCGACGTCGGAGCGCACCATCTGCTGCACCCCGGCGGACAGGGCGACGGCGTCGTGGTCGAACTCGTGGTGCACCCGGTAGGCGATGGCCCGGTCGTTGTGCAGCGAGGCGAAGACCTCCCGGATGGCTTGGAGCACCGCGTCGATGCCGCGGACGTTGAGGAAGGTCTCCTGCTGCCCGGCGAAGGAGGCGTCGGGCAGGTCCTCCGCGGTGGCGCTGGAGCGGACCGCGAACGAGGCCTCCTCGTCGCCCCCGACGAGCTGCTCGTAGGCGCTACGGATGTCGGCCTCGAGCGCCTCCGGGAACGGCTGGGCGACGACGAGCTCACGGATCTCCTTGCCCGCCTCGGCCAGGGCTCGGGTGTCCTCGGTGTCCAGCGCGCGCAGCCGCTCGGAGATGCGCTCGGCCAGGCCGGTGTCGCCCAGGAAGCGGCGGTACGCGGCGGCGGTGGTGGCGAAGCCGTCCGGCACGCTCACCCCGGCGTCGGCCAGGTTCGAGATCATCTCCCCGAGCGAGGAGTTCTTGCCGCCCACGTCCTCGAGGTCGGCGAGGCCGATCTCGGAGAACCACCGGACGTTGTCGGCGTCGTCCGGCGGCGGCGTGACCGAGGTGCTGTCGGTGCTGGTGCTCATGGGGTGGGGTCCTTCCTCGAGCGGGTCCTGGCCGCGGTGGCCTCGGCGGCGAGCCGACGTTCCCGGGACAGGGTCTGGATGACGACGGCCGCGATCTCCTCGACGGAGGACGCGGACGTGTTGACGACGGGCAGCCGGTGGCGGGAGTACATGGCGTCGGCGGCGCGCAGCTCGGCGCGGACCTGCGGCTCCGAGGCGTAGCGGGAGTCGGGCCGGCGCTCCTGGCGGACGCGGTGCAGCCGGCTGACGGTGGTGGTGAGGCCGAAGCACTTGCTGCGCAGGTCCCGGATGGGCCGCGGCAGGTCGGTGGTCTCGAGGTCCTCGTCGACCAGCGGGTAGTTGGCGACGAAGAGCCCGTGCTGCAGGGCCAGGTACATCGCGGTGGGGGTCTTGCCGCAGCGCGAGGGGGCGATGAGGACGACGTCGGCCCGGTCGAGGCCGCGGGTGCCCAGGCCGTCGTCGTGCTCCATGGCGAACTCGATGGCGGCCATGCGGTCGTTGTAGCGGCGGACGTCGCCGACCCCGTGCAGCCGGCGGGACTCGTGCAGCCCGCGGACGCCGAGCTGGGCCTCGACCTTGCCCATGTGCAGGCCGAAGAAGTCGATGATCGGCGCGGTGGTCTTGAGCAGCTCCTCGCGCACCTCGTCGACCGCGGCGGTGGTGAACACCAGCGGCTGGACCGGCCCGGCCATGGCTTCGTCGAGCTGGGCGACGACCTCGCGGGCCTGCTCGACGGTGGAGATGAACGGGATCAGGGTGCGGTCGAACTGCAGCTCGGGGAACTGGATGAGCAGGGCGTTGCCCATCGTCTCGGCGCTGATGCCGGTGGAGTCGGACAGGAAGAACACGGGGATGACGCTGCTGCTCCCGTTGTCCACGACCGGACCTTAGCCGCGCGGGTGTGTGGTCGGGGAGGGCCGGCGGCCGGGGCTCGTGGTGGTGTCTCCCGGAGGGTCTGTGCAGGACGTACGTCGGCGACGGGTCAGCCGGCGCCGAGCTCGACGACGGCGCGGACGAGGCTGTCGCGGTCGGTGGGGACCAGCGAGAGCCACAGCTCGCCGTCGCCGTTGCGCTCCCGGATGCTCCAGCGGCCGTCGACGGTGTCGAGGACGGTGATCTTGCGGGGGTTGCGGGTGCGCTTGCCCAGGTCGTCGCGGTGCGCGGCGTAGAGCTGGGCGCCGCCGAGCCGCGGCCGGGCGAAGACGGCGTGCACCCGGTCGAGGGTGGTGGAGCCGTGGTTGGTGCTGAGGATCCCGGTGGGGGCGGGGGCCTGGGTGAGGGCGTCGGCCGGGAAGTTCAGCGGTGAGCCCGAGGCCTTGCGCAGGACGGGCAAGGTGTCCACGAGCGACTCGGCGGCGTTCCCGACCCGGATCCCGCGGATCTCGACGGTCTCGGGTCCGACGTCGGCTAGCACCGCGTCCTCACCGCGGCTGGCGACGAGCCGCGCGGTGGCCGGTCCGTCCTGCGTGCCGGCCCAGCCGTAGAGCTCCCGGGCCGGACGGGCGAGCAGGGCGAACAGGTCGCACACCTCGCCGGTGAGCCGGCCCTGCCGGACCCAGCCGATGCCGGCCAGCTCGTCCCACGTCTGCTCGACCAGGGCGTTGCGCTCGGTCCACGTGGCGCCCGGGGAGGCGGTGATCAGCGGGGTCGGCCGCTCCCCGAGGTCGAGGTGCTCCCAGATGACGTCGAGGGCGAGCAGGCTGATCCGCGCGGGCGGGAGCATCACCGCGGCGGGTCCCCACCGATCACCGGCGGGCTGACCAGCTGCTCCACGCCGAAGGCGTCGACGGTCTTGAGGAACTCCGGCGTCTGGTGCTCGTCGTCGTCCCCGCCGCCGCGGCGTCCGCCGCCCATGCCCATCGGGGCACCGGTGGCTCCGCGGCCACCCGCGGCCGTGCCTCCGCCGCCGACTGCGCCCTCGCCCGCCGCGGCCGAGCCGCCGGGGCCGAAGCCGCCGCGCGCCCGCGTGCCCGACGAGCCGCTGCCCGTCCCCGAGCCCCCGGGGCCGAAAGAGCCGCGCCCGCCGGCGCTG